>NZ_JASUZV010000013.1:0-75774 GCF_030284685.1 Streptococcus raffinosi | reverse complement strand
AAGACCAGAGGCAATTAAGATGGCGCCGTTAATTCTTGAGTTGAAAAAACATCAAGAAACCATTAATACTATTACAGGACGTTTTGTTACAGACAGTTTGGATGCTGAAGGTATTAAAACTACTTAGAATGGTGAGGCTGTAATGGTATTAGGAAAAGTAAGTGATTTTTTAATCAAGTATCAAAGATTGTTAACGTACTTAAGTATTTTTACTGCGTTAATGTTATTAATGCGCTTAGTGTATGATGATGTTTTGATTGACCGTGATAATCCCATCGTTTTAGCAATCTATATAGGAATACTAGTTCTTTGGACCCTAGCATCTTACCTTAATCGAGGACAGCATATGCTATCCCACTTTATCTTACAGAGTTCGAAACTTATTAACGTCTATGCTGTAGACTTAGATTATCGTTTTATTGCGGTTAATAAGAATGATATTCGGCTCATGGAAGAAATCTTTTATTTCACTCCCAAAATTGGTGACTTTCCAATGAATTATCTTAATAGTGAAGATGCTGCGCGTTTAAAAGCAAATGTTGATCGTGCGAAAAAGGGTGAAACATTTATATTTATGGATACTATTAAGACAGGCGACAAAACGCTTTACTGGCAAAATATGTATTCTCCCATTTATAACAATCGCCAAAAAGTGATTGGTGTTTCTTGTTTTGTTCTTGATGTTACAGAGCAGAGACTTCATGAACTTGAAATACAGAGGATGGCATACGAAGATGTTTTAACACGGGTTCATAATCGACGATATATTGAGCTTGCTTTTGAGGAATGTCTGACACGTAAAGAAGAACAAATTACGGTTATTATATCTGATTTGGATAAATTCAAGAAAGCAAATGATACCTTTGGACATGCTACGGGAGATAAGATTCTAATTGAATTTGGTGATATTTTAACGAAGATAATGCCTGAAAGTGCTGTAATAGCAAGGTTAGGTGGAGATGAATTTGCGGTTTTACTCCCTGGAGTTTCTGAAAATCAAGCTGAATTTTTAATAAAACTTGTTCAAGCAGAAATGACTCTCAAAGATATGGGGATTACAGCATCTTTAGGTGCTTATACGAACTCTTATCAATCACATAAAAACTTCGTTGATTTTTTTGCAATAGCTGATAAGAAAATGTACGAAAATAAAAGTCAAAAAGGAGAACGTCGATGATGTTTCAAGATGTTGTTATTGTCATTCCTGCCTACGAACCTGATGACCGTTTGTTGGAACTTTTGAAAAATATTCGGGATAAGGAAAATCAAATGTTTGATATTATTTTAGTCGATGACGGTAGTGGAGCTGATTTTGCACCGTTATTTGCAATAGCGCAGAGTAACTATGCTTGTCATTTGCAAAGACATGCTGATAATAAAGGAAAAGGTCGTGCTTTAAAAACGGCTATTTCATATATTTTGGACAATTTTCCTAATGCCAAAGGAATTGTGACGATTGATTCTGATGGTCAACACACCTACGAAGACATGATGAAATGTTTGGCTGAATTTTTGCAACATCCTGATAGTTTGGTGCTGGGTGTTAGAACATTTGAAAAATCTGTTCCTTTACGTAGTAAATTTGGAAATTTATTGACAAGAGACGTCTTGGGGGCTATGACAGGTGTGAACGTTTCTGATACGCAAACGGGACTTCGTGTGATTCCTATGTCATGGTTGCCAAAACTCTTAACCGTGGAGGGTGAACGGTATGATTTTGAGATGAATATGTTACTTGAGGCAAAAGAGGACAATATTCTGATTTGTGAAGTTGGCATTGCAACGATTTATTTGGATGAAAATCAGTCGTCGCATTTTGATGCGATTCGTGACTCGATTAGAATTTACAAGGTTTTCTTCAAGTACATTTTTTCATCATTGTTTTCCTTCTTGGTTGATATTGTTGCTTTTACGATTTTAATTTCTTTGTTTAATGGATTGAGTTTTAGTGCGGTGACGTTAGCTTCGATTTTAGCGCGTGTGATATCATCTGTTGTTAATTTCACCTTGAATCATAAGGTGGTCTTTAAACAAGGTCAATCAAATAGTGCGATAAAATACTTCACTTTGGTGGTAGTACAGATTGTTTTGTCAAGTTTATTGGTAACAGTTCTAGGAAATGCCTTGACGACGCTGCCAATTTCATTGGTGAAGATTTTAGTTGACGGTACACTTTTCATTGTCAGTTATTTTGTGCAAAAACATTTGATTTTTAGTGGAGGTGAGAATGAAGACTAGTAAGAGGATACTCTATTTCGTTGCATTTGTAACGACTGCCTTTTATTTAACTTGGCGTTTGGTGGCGACTATTCCGTGGCATGATTCATGGTTTGCGCTGATCTTTGGGATTTTATTGTGGGGAAGTGAGGTAGTTTCGGCCATTACAGGCTACATTCTCATTTGGAATAAGCAAAAGGACTTTGAGCTTGAAGAGCCTGAGATTGCTAAGGAGCGTTACCCAGATGTGGATGTTTTGATTGCAACGCATAATGAGGATCCAGAGTTGCTTTATAAGACGATTAATGCCTGCACTTTTATGGAATATCCTGATAAGTCTAAGGTGCATATCTACGTCTGTGATGATACCAATCGTCTAGAAGTTGCCAAATTGGCTGATGAGCTTGGTGTTGGTTATTTTGGTTTGGCGGATAATAAAGATGCCAAATCAGGAAACTACAATAATGCTTTACGTCAGACGTCATCACCTTTGGTGGCGACATTTGATGCGGATATGATTCCTTATCGTGAATTCCTGTTGGAAACTGTGCCTTATTTTGTTGAACAAGTTGAGGCTTATGAAAATGGTGACGATTATGATAAGTCAAAAGTTGGTTTGATTCAAACGCCACAAAGTTTTTACAATGCTGATATTTTCCAATTTAACTTGTTTTCAGAATCAACCTTACCAAACGAACAAGATTTCTTTTCCAAAGAAATTAATGTTTTCAATAATTCGCACGGTGCAGCGCTTTATACGGGGTCTAATACGCTTATTTTCCGCAAGGCGATTGAAGATGTTGGTGGTTTTCCGACAGATACCATTACGGAGGATTTCGAGCTAGGTGTTCGGATAAATGCGGCTGGTTATGTAAATTATTCGACGAAAAGTCCAATGGCTAGCGGGTTAACGCCAACAGATTTGAAGAGTGTCATCAAACAGCGCGTGCGCTGGGGACGTGGCGTTATTCGCAGTAGCTACAATATGAATATCTTCTTTAATCCCAAATTGACAATGGGGCAAAGAATTGTTTATATTAATGGCTATCTTTATTGGTGGTCTTTCTTTAGACGGTTATTGTATATCTTGGCACCGATTTTATTTACGGTTTTCCATGTGCGTGTGGTGGTGTCAAATATCTGGCTACTGTTCCTATTCTGGTTGCCAAGTTTCGCATTGACACGCTTGTCAATGCGAGAAGTCTCAAAAAAATACCAAACACAGGTTTGGGGAGAAATTGTGGAAACGATTTTTGCTCCGTATTTGTTTATTCCCATGATGTTGGAGTCCTTTGGCATTAGCAATAAAAAATTTAAGGTGACACGTAAGGGAAATTATACGTCGTGGACGTTGTACCTTTATGCGCTTCCTTATCTTGTTTTATGGGGATTAGCCGTTTATGGTTTGGTGACTTTTAACTATGGAAAATTTGGTTCAGAGCTTTTTTATGGAAGTATTATCAGTTTTTGGTTGATTTATCATATCATCAATTTGACCTTTGCGATTTTCTGTGCGCTTGGTCGTCCGATTTATCGCTCAAGTGAGCGTTTTACTGTTGATGAAGCTATGGTTATTGAGGTTGATGATGATTCTTACCAAGTGAGAGTCTGTGATATTTCAGAAACGGGGATTTCATTCTATACGGATTTACCATTGTATTTGCCGAAAGAAAAAGAACTGACGCTTAATTTGCAATCACGTAATTACCATGCGAGGGTAAAAGGTCATGTTGTTCGTGTTTTTGCGATTGATAATGGTTGGCGCTACGGCGTTCAATTTTCAGAAGTTCCTGAAGCTGATAAGCGCGAATTTTATCAGTACATTTATGACCGCATTAATCACAATCTTCCGAAGAAAAAAGACCCTTGGATGACAACATGGGATGATTTATTTGAGAACTTTAGTCAACGTTTCCAAAATAATGAACGTCCTGTTTCAGCCTATGACCAAGTAGCTTTTCCGAAAGTTCGTGTCAATGAAGAGGTTCAGGTTGCTGGAAAAAAATGCCAGCTTAGAAAGACAGATTATTATTACATGACATTTTCTGGAGAATTGACAAATCCTAAAAAAGAACCGAATGTCGCATTTACCTACAAAGATTTGCCAATTCAGTTGACTTTTGTGTCCTATGATACTGATAGAGACGAATCGCTTTATCGAGTTACCAATTTAGCGGATTTGGATAGCTTACCTGCTTTTAAAGCCTTAGCAAATGAATGGAGAGGGAGAGTATGATTAGTATTGCTAGATTACTGTTGTTCTTTGTGATTACCATGGGGTACAATGCCTTTTTCCGTAATACTGTGAAGATGAATCGCCGTCTGACATGGGTGTTTACATTCTCAGTCATTACATTGGTATTGTACCTTGGTAGTTTGTTAGGCTTTATGTTGCAGACCGTGTATGCCATTTCTATTTTGGGCTGTCTTTTGAGTCTTTATTATCTTTGGGCGGTATGGAAAAAGAAATATCGCTTTAGGAGACTTGATTATATTGCGCTTGGAATGATGGCTTATTTGCTTTTGTTTGGAATAACGCTCTGGCATTCGCCGCTTTTACATTATGATAATTTTACGCATTGGGCAACGATTGTAAAATTTTTCCATATCAATAATGCTTTGCCAACACAGCAGGATACGATTATTAGTTATTATACCTATCCTGTTGGAAGTTCACTTTTCATTTATTTTTTCACGACTATCGTAGGCTTTTCAGAAGGTAGTATGTTGGTCGGGCAATTCTTCTTGATTGCTTCCAGTCTTTATGCCATGTTTGCGGCACTTCGTGATGATCGACGTGTCTTAATGGTTAGCATGATTTTTGCTTCGTTTGCTGTTTTTAATACGTTCAACGTTGCTATTCGATTAAATAATTTGCTGGTTGATTTTCTTCTTCCGGCCTTGGCCTTGGCAGCCATAGCAGGTTGTTTTGTCTATCGTAATCGTTTCTGGTTTTTGTCGCTAAATACGGCGGTAATTCTTGGATTATTAAGTATCGTCAAAGTAAGTGGATTTTTCTTTGTCGCTCTCGTTTTAGTAGTTTATGTGGTTTGTATTGTGCGTTTACTTGTTCGTAAAAGAGCACGTTTAAAAGCACTAGTGCTGCTCATAATGACCTTGCTAGTCAGCTGTCTTCCTTTTGTTATTTGGCAAAAGCATGTGACGGATAATTTCCCAAATGCCTCAAGTGCCAAGCATGCGGTGTCCATGTCAGAACTTGGTCAGGTATTGACTGGAAATCTGTCAGGCGTCCCACAAAAAATTATCACTCTTTTTGTCAAATCGGTGTTTACGTTTGACAGTTTGGCAAGCAATGGAATTTTGATAATCAATCTGATTATGCTGATTGCCTTTATTGTGATTGGCATTCGTTTGAAATATAAGAAATTTGTCTTGTTGACTTGGGGATTTGTTGATATTTCGATTGTGACTTACTATATTGGCATTTTACTCATGTATCTGACAGCAATGCCGACTGATGAAGCGTTAGAATTAGCAGGATTTGAGCGCTATGCTTCGAGCATCGTTATCTTTGCTTTTGGTTGTTTGACCATGGCTTTAGCATGGGTAATGGACAAGGGCCTGTATGAAAAAATCATTAGTAAACGTAATGCTAGGTCTTACAAGAGCTTATTTAATAAACGCTTGTACCAATACGCGAGCCTTGTTTTGACAGTTTATGCCATTGGAATGTTCTTGTCAGAAAATAATGGCATTGTTTACAATAACAATCAGGAAACAAACGAGGTCGCAAAAGAAATTCGTCAGTTTACTGGAAGTCAGAGTAATTCGTCAACGGATAGAATTTTGGTTGTAACAGCAGATAAGAAGAATGTAGATAATTATTTTGCCCAATATGCTAGTCGTTATTATCTGTGGGATGTCAATGTTGATGCCAGAGAAAATTTTGTGTCGGTTGACCAAAAATTTTTAGATTTAATGGCATCATACAGCGACAGCGCAACAAGTTATTACCTCAGCAATAAAAATATCGATACTAGAGATAATTCCAATTTAACAGACGATGACTTTATTGCACTCTTAAAAACGTATGACGAAGTCTTGATTTTAGATGACCATTATACGTTTAATACCTTGACGAAAAAACTATTTGGTCGGACATATTCCCCAGGATTGTATAAAGTATCAGATATTCTTGCTGGAAAAGGGTAAGTTTTCATATTGTCCAAACTCACTAATTCAACTGATGACCTACAGATTTTTCAATTTTCCGGTGAACCAATGACTGCACCAAACGTAAATAATTTTAGAAAATCATTGAAAAAACGTTTACCTGAGCATTTAAAGTTAATTCGAAATCATGATTTTCGACATTCACATGCAGCATTCTTGATAAGCCAGGGATTAAGAAAAGGTGAGGGAAAAGACTTTATCTTCTTTACACTGATGAAACGACTTGGACATAGTTCTATCAACACAACAATTAATGTTTATTCACATTTATTTCCATCTCAACAGAAGGAAGTTGCTAACGCTTTTGACGATTTTTAAAAAAAAGTGGGCAGTAAAATTTAAGAAACAGGGGCTAAACCCTTGATATGAAAGGAATCTAGAAAATATTATGATGAACATGCAAGATTTGTTTCATGATTTTTTAAGTCTTGTTAACGTCAGAAATATTGATTTAAAGCCTTTCTTGATTCCAAAAACTAAACTAAAATAACCTGAAATCATTTCAATAAGTCCAAAAATAGACAATACAGTATCTTCTATGTAATCAAAAATGCTTCACTTAATCAGTGAGGCATTTTTGATTAATATTTCTCCTAATATTCACTGCAAAGGTCTATTTATTGGTAGTGTAAAATAAGTTGGGTAAACACAAAAAGAAATAAATCCGTTATAGTAGAGTTGCGAAATATTACTAGAAAGAGATTTATTCCTATGACTCAGTTTACCACATAACTACTAACTTCCTAGCCCCAAAGCAAGATATTTACTTTCTGTTGAGAATTGATAGTACGATAGATCTTAAATAAAGAACTCTGCCTATTAGCAGAGTTTAAATATAGATTTGATAAAAACTCATTTCATCCTTAACGGAATCACAACTAGTACAATAAATTGATTTGACTGAACAGTAATGTTTAGGTGCCCCTTTAATTTCATGACTCTATCATAACTACTTTTTATTCCTATACCTTGTCTGTTAGGAGATTTAATAGACTTCATTCCATCATAATTAACATCTACATTAGAAGTTCTGATGGGATTAGCAACTTTGAAAACTAATTTATTATTTTTAAAACGCAGAGCTATTTCAATCGGTTCTTCTAAGCTATTACGTTCAATTTCTTCTATAGCATTATCAAGAAGATTCCCAAGAATGGCACATGAATCAATCGCAATAGTACTTAAGTCTAAATTATATGGAACCTGTAAATCTAAATTATGTAGAATACCATCTTTTTTCATCTTAGATATTTTTTGATTTAACACAGCATCAATAGGTATACAACCTGTAATCTTACGATTAAATACTTCCTGTCCCAGTATCTTTCGAGTTATTACTTTAATATTTTCATAATCACTATTATCTGCATAAAAATCTATTGAAGAAACAATATTTTTCAAATCATGTCTAAGAACGGCTAGCTCCTTTTCTTGCTTTATAATTTCACTAGTCATACTATTTTCATCAAAAGCTACTTTGTTTTTGATAATATTGTAGTTTTTTTCACTTAAGTAATTGTAAAGCACGATTATAACAATATTTATTAACCACAAATAACTATCAAATGCAAGAACCTTTACTAGAGGTAGCGCTACCTTATGTAACAGCAGAATAATAGAAAAAAATGGAGTAACTGAAAGAATGCCATATTCCATTTTATTCAGACCTATTAAATTATCTACTTTGAAACGCTTCAATCCCAATATGAAGAAAAGAGTCAACAGCATCAATAAAAATTGAACGAAAAGAATAACAAATACTTTAGTTTCTGGCGTATGATTAAATAATAAACCTGCAATATCCTCTTGAATCAAGAACCAAAAAGTCAGAAATAAGAAATGAAATACTTTTTTCATTACCTCCCCAGATAAAAAGAAGAAAAGAATCAAGAAAGTACAAAATAAAGAAAAAATTTTTAAATCAATAAACGTGGTATGATCCACTGTTATTGATGTTCTACCAACAAAATAAATACAAAAAATAAAACAATAAAATCTCATTTTAGGTATTCTGACAACAAAAAAATGTAGTAAATAAATCCAAATAACAAAGCTTTGAAATAAAAAAAGAGAGAGGATTCCAATTGTTTTAAACAAATCAATCATAATCCAAAACTCCTCTCAATAAACTGATTGTAAGTTGCTACTACTGTTTTCTTTCGACTTCTACTAATAGTAATACAGTCACCATTTATCATCGTTACTTCATTTCTATTAAAAGATACAACATAGTCTAGATTAATTATTGCACCGCTATTGACTCTAATAAAATGTGTTTGAGGTAACTCTTCTTCAAGTGTTGATATTTTTCCATAAAACAACACGCTATTATCATTAACCAACTCAAGGTGGATTTTTCGACCAAATTCAGAATATAAGCACACAATATTATCTAAGATTACTTGAAAATGTTCCATACCTACTTGATAAAATAAGAATTTCTGTTTAGCAGTTAATTCTACGAGAACATCACTAAGAACGTCTCTCAATTTTTCAGTAGATACAGGTTTTATAAGATAACGAAACGGAGATACTTCAAAACTCTCTAAAGCATATTGCTCATAACTTGTAACATAGATTAAGACGAAACTCTTATCTAAATTTCTCAATAATTTTGCAGTTTCAATACCATTAATATCCTCCATTTCAATATCTAAAAATATCAATTGATAGTTATCTGCCTGAGTGCTCATCGCCTTTACTAGACGATTTCCTTTATAATAGCCATCAATCTCATAGTGAACATTAATCTCATCAAAATACTTTGAAATTTGAGTTTCTAAATGACTAACTTGTAGACTATCATCATCACAAATTGCTATTTTATACATGTGCTTTCATGAATTCCTTTTTGAAATATTATATCACTCATAATGCTTTCTTTTCAAATCCTTTCGTAGTAGCAATCAATAATAACAGACAAATCAAGAAATAACCTAACAAGTGAACTATAGATAATTCCAATGAAAAACGATAATTCGATACAATAAAAAAGTATCCCGGAACAAATTTAGAAATAATAGCAATATATGACAAAAGTTGACATAAAAAATAAACACCTAAACTTGCAAATGCTGCTACTATTGCCGAAACATATAACGATAAGTAAAAGGCTACACTAGCCAATAAAATAATGAAACTTAAATTTACCAAACTAATTATTATTGATTGCATATTTGTAGAATGCAGTTCCCAAAAATGTACGTAACCAAACTCACTTCGAGATAAAAAACAAATATAAGTGATGAGTGATGATAAGCAGTTCAGTACATACAAAAATAAGATTGATAAGATGACAACTATATACTTAGAAATAATCAACGTTTTCTTACTAGATACTCGGTTTACTTCTAGTAAAATTTGCCCTCCTTGGATTTCTCCTCCTAAAATAAAGGAAGCAGTGTACAAAATTAATAATAGTGGAATAGTTAATATCAATAAAAACGTCCACATCGTTGTAATAAAGGTAACTAAATCCAACTTAGCACCAATTTTTACAAAATCCCAATGTAAAAAAGCGCCTAATCCGTAAATTAACGACCACAAAGATAACACTGCTAATATGATAAAATTTTTCCGTTTCAGTAATTTATATAGTTCTGCTAATATTATCGATTGCATTTTTTCACCCCCTAAATAACTCTTCTGTAGAATCATTTATTGTGATATCTTTTAATTCACTATTATACTTGTAAATAAGCTTTAATGTTGAATTCAGCAACGACATATCCTTTGGTAAAGTTATCTGACCTTCTTTCATATCAATCATATCTCTTAAGTCCTGTTCCAACTCTGGTACTACATGTCCCAAAGTAATAACTATTTGATTTTCCCCTAGTTTAGAATGTTTTTCAATACTCTTTTCATTTATAAATAAGAAATAGTCACAAATTTCTTCAATTTCATGTAACTGATGTGATGAGATTAGTATCGTAACACCCTTTTCCCGACGTAACTTTACAATATAATCTAGAAGAACTCTAACTCCGGTGGGATCCAAACCGACAAATGGTTCGTCTAAAATCAAAAATTCAGGATCATCTAGTAATGCCAGTGCCAAACCCAATCTCTGTTTCATACCAAAAGAATAAGATTTTACTAGTTTTTTACTATTATCTAAACCAACAAACTTTAACAACCTCTCAATTCGGTCATCTAAATTTTCTCCATTAACTGTTGAAGAGTACATAGAGAATAATTTCAAATTATCATATGCAGAGAAATCTTCAAACAGCCTACAATCTAGGAGGAAACCGATTTTATTTAATGTCTTCCTTTTAGTATGATAATTCGGATCACCTTCAAATTGGATATAACCCTTGGTTTGTGATGTAAAACCCAATATCATCTTCATTAGAGTAGTCTTTCCACAGCCATTTTTTCCAATCAAGCCAACTATATCTCCTGATTGAATGTCAAAATTGATATTAGTTAACACCTCTTGTAAACCAAACGATTTACTTAAATTACACGCTCGTAGTATTGTATTCATGAATATTACCTCCACTAGGGGCAGTTTGAATTAAATATTTATAGAAGTTATCACAATTTTTTAATAATACTTCGTATTTTCCCATTGCAGTAACTTCCCCATTTTCCATAAAAATTATGGAATCAAACCTTTGTAAAAATGACTGCTCTAAATTGTGAGAAATCATTATCACCGTTTTTTCTGAACTCAAAAATTTATCAGCTATTAGTTTTGATGATTCTTCATCCAGAGCTGACTCAAATTCATCAACTAGTATTATTGGTCTATCCTCTAAAAATGCTCTAGCTATATTGACTTTTCTCAATTCTCCACCAGAAATATTGTCACCGTTTTCCGAAATCATTTGAATCTCTTTACTTTTATTGTGTAAATTAACGTCTCTAATTACCTCATCAATAATTTTATCATCGTAGCGTTCAAACAATGTAATATTATCTTTCAGAGTACCTTTAAAAGCAATACTATTTTGCGGTACATATGAAATCAATTTGGCAACATCTTCTAAATTACTAGCTTCTCTATCTATAAATACTCGTTCTTCAACATCATTTAACAAATTTAACATTAATCGTCCAAATGTAGTTTTTCCGCTACCATTTGGACCAATAATACAATATTTTTTACCATATTCAAGAGATAGATTAACACCACCTAAGAGCTTTTTATTATCTTTTGTGACACTACAAGTAGAAATCCTTATATTATCAAAATCTTTTTGATATACTTTTTTATCTAAAACGATTGATTGTTTTAAAAAAATATCTGACATTTCTTTCGTTATATCCTTACTAGCCAAAATATCAATAACTGAAGAACCAATCTGTTGAATTGGACCAACTATCAAATTTGAAATTTGTGTAACCGCAATCATCTTTCCTAATGTCAAGCCTTGATTCAACACTAAAAATCCACCAAAGCATAAACAAGAAATAATGATTACATACTGAAAAAAACCACTGATTTGATTATATTCACCATTTTTTACATTTAACAATTGAGCATTCTGTTCAAATTTAAATAACTTCTCTTCAAATTTCTCAAAAAATGTCCGCTCCTTCTGAAAGGTCTTGACCACCAGTATTCCTTGAAACATCTCTTTTATAAAATGTAGGTACTCTCCGCTTAGAACTACATTTTCAGAAACTAAATCATTTAATTTCTTACCAAGCAGCAAGGGAACCAGCATAGATACAATCCCTAAAGCAAATACAATTATGCAAATCAACGGGCTAATTTGATATAAATAAACACTCGCAATAATCAACATCAAAGTTGATTGTATCATTGAAAAAATGCTATCTAAAAAATACTGTTCAATTAGCGATATTTTATAATCAAAGCAATTCATCTTTTCACCCGTAGTTGTTTCAGAAAAATCACAATAACCAAGCGATAAAAAATATTTAGCTAAATTTGATTTTAAATACAGATGAATATTCTTAGTAAGCACTGATTGAATCCATATTACAAAAAGATTCAAGATATAGTTTACTACAAGAAAAACTGTAAAGGAAAAAATTGCTAATTTAAACTTTGTAATATCTGATGACTCTAGGGAATCAATGAATTTTTGAATTATTGTAGCAAACGATACTTCAACTAATCCCAATATAAACGTAGAGATAATAAATACTACTATTTTATTTCGTTCTTCCCTTAAGACCCTTTTCATAGACATTCTCCCTAATCAGAAATAATTTCCGTCGCAACTTTATTATAGTATGCTTTAAATAATCGACAATATGGATCTACTTTATCTACTACGTCAAATTTCAATTTTGAACGAGCTCTACAGCCTCCTCCACATAGATATCGGAATTGACATTGTGAACAACCCTCTATTTTATCTACATTCAAGGATTTGAATAACCTTGCATTAGCAGATTTCTCTCGCATCTTGTTTATTGAATCGTACTTTATATTTCCTATACAGTACTCATCATACATCAACATGTGGCACGGATAGACATTACCTTGAGTGCCTATGGCAATCATTGAGGTCCCAGCTCCACAGTAATTCCTAGCTACTAAAGTTTTATCCTCTAGGGCACTATCATTGATTGGTGCATCAGATTCAATCATAAACTTACTAATATTGATTAAATCAGTGTTATCGGGAAGATAAGACATTAACTCGCCTTCAAAACACGCACTGAGAATACTGAAACTAATCGTTGTTCCTATTTCCTTTGCAAGTTTTACATACTCAAGGAGATTACTTGAATTCAAGTGATGAATTGTTGGAATAATATTGACATTATTTCCCGATTCTTTTAACCAAGAAATTGACCGCATAATCTTGTCAAATATTCCTTTATCTCTGAGATAGGGTTCACTATCCGAACAGTATGTATCTAATGAAACAGAAACAGTATCCACAAATTTTGATAGTTCTGAAAGTATTTTTTTATTAAAAATAGTTCCATTAGTTATTAATATTACATTTGGAATTTTAGCAACTATTTTAGCATATTCCACTATTTGAAGAATGTTTTTTCTTAATAAAGGTTCTCCTCCAGAGAATACTAGATTTTGAATTCCAACATCAGAAAGTTGGTCAATTGCATTTAATATCTCTTCTGTTGATAGATCTTCACATCTATTTCTTCGCTCATCGAAAGAATAACAACCTACACAATGCAAATTACATTTATTAGTTAAATGTAGATAGGCAGTTATTGGGGTTTGCTCATTCTTAAATTCTACATCAGAAATGAAATCATTTTCTACAAGATAGGTAAAAAATTCTTTTTCTTCATCAGTTAAATCGTTACAATTTAACTGATGATTTTTTACTCGTTTTAGAAATTCAATTGCTTGACTATCTACCCCAGCAACTATCCCGTTGCTAAAATTGAATAGTAGGTACATTTCATCTGTTTTCATTACTGAAATATTATCATTTAGAAACATATTTCTCCTCAACTTTTCTTATAAAATAATTTTCAATAAGCATTAACAAAAATACAAATAGACTAATAACAAAAAATGACGATATACTCAAGTCTAATGAAATATTGTTACCTACATTAGGATTAATTTTCATTGTATTTTCGACAAGGCTATTAAACACTTCCTTTGTCAACAATCGGTGAATTATCATCCAATTCAATAAAAAATGTACAATGGTTGATATAAAGTAATATCTTGTTGTCCCTTTATGGAAGTGTCTTAAGAGAATCACACAACAATTTGAATACAAAATTGAAGGAAGAAGCATCAACAATATATAAAACGTAAACAAATTATAAGTTGAAATAAAATTATAATTGATGAATGTCAAAATAAGCAAGCAAAATAAAAATATTGAACCCAATTTAATTTTCATAAAAAACCTCTTCTAAAAAGTTACTAAAACATTATATAAAGTATGAATAATCGTTGGAATTCCAATATTATTAAACTTTATTCTTATAAATGCTAAAAATATTCCCAAAGGAAATCTTACCATTAGATTATCTAAAATAGGTTCCGATATATGACCTAAAAAGGCAAAGATAAGCGCAGTAATCACTATCGATTCTAAGATATTATAAGAAGACTTCATCCTATCTAAGATAATCATTCTATATAATATTTCTTCAGAAAAGCCTATCAAAATAAAATGTAAAATCAATATAGTTTTTTCAGGTATGTTAACAAGGGAACAAAACAAAATAATTATTAAGGCCGATATAACAACAATAATATGTTGGGAATAATTGACTTTACTTTTAAACAAAATTTTTTCTAAACATATTGGCTGCACTACCAAAGCGACCATTGTAGGGGCACTTAATGATAACAGTATGCTCTGAGTTTTTAAAAAAACTGAACAAAATAAGACATATAATATCAAGCAAATATTCGAAATCATTACTTGAAATAAACACTGTACTAATATCTGGAGTTTTCTATTTTCTTTCATAGCAACTTTAAATAAAAAGTAGGCTAATTTTACAATTGCCTACCTAAACGATTGATTGTACATAGAAATTTTTGTAACAAGAAATAATTAAGCATAATACTTCAACAATGATGATTTTAAAAAATTTCCATCACTACAAACATTTCTCTGTACTTCTCCGATACTCAAAAAGTAAGCTATACCGTACTCTTAACTTCTTTAATGTAGTGACCAATTGAAACTGAAACTAGTGCACCTACACTCACACAGCCTGCCTTTTTGGTTTTCTTTGTAGAAAATTTAAGCATGATAGCTTCCTCCTTTGAATTATTTCAACATCTCTGTTGATGGTTATAGTATACCTTAAATTGTTAAGATAAAATTTCATTTGTATTATTATGTTGTTTTGAGTGTAGTAAATAGTAAAATATTTTGTTTGATAAAATTTTTATTTTATAAGGGATTGGGAAACACTCACCAAAATATAAAATAATCATCAGCTCAAAAGTGTCGATCTAACTTTTGCTGATGATTATTTTTTCGATAGTGTGTATATACTGTCTGAGCTCGCAAAGACCTAAAATCATATTTTTAGATCAATTTTTAATTTTCCGCACCAAACACAGTGACTGATATTCTAAGACAGCTGATTTTTTAGAAGAACTCAAAAACAGCTTATTCATCAAGATAAGCAATTTCACCATACAAAAACCTTGCATTACCACTCTCCTCATTAATCTTCAGGAATGACTTTCAAAATAACAGTCAATTCTCTGGACTATAATACCTATTATTATAAGTATTCATTTAGTAACAACTTATCTAAATCGGAAAACTGCTTTTCCTCCACAAAATTACTTATTTGATTTTCCATTTCTGCTTTAAACTTGAGGAACTCAATATCAAACTTATCATAAAAAGAGCCTTTTTTACAATGTATATCCCAATCTTCATATAGATTAGCAAGTATGAATGATTTAAAATGCCTAGACGAATCTTTAACTAATTTATCAGCGATATTCTCCAAATACTTAATGAGTAAACTTTCATCTCCATTATTAACTTCGACATAATCAAATTCCTCATCAAGTCGTTCTTTTATTTTATTAAAACTATCTTCTATCTTAATTATTTTAGCCATTAGACGTGATTCTTTGTAATTAGTTATTTTTCCTCCAAACTCACCATGAAAAAGTTCAACTAAAAATTGTAGCGATTCACTAACTCGTTTATGCTCACCGACTTCTATTTCTCTTAAATAAGGAATAAAAATTTCATTATAGAATCGAATAAAATCCAGAATATAATTGTAGTTTACATTAAATAAATCGAGTTGCTCTTGGTGTTTTCTTTGATTATTAAGATATATCATTTTATCCATATAACATTCAGGTGTTTCAAATAAAATATTCTTTAAAGTATAGACAAAATACTGACCACTTAGAAAAATAAAATTCTCCATAATATAGCTTGGAAATTTATCAGAAGTTTTATAATATTTGTTAAAAGTACATTCATAGTGAACTCCAAAAAATGTTATGTAAATCTGTCTCAATCTATCCATTTTACTTAACGATATACAACAACTGCCCATTATTCTCTCTAGAATTGCTAAAATAATCTTATTATTATACCCTCTGACTTCAGTAATTAACTGTACTTTATCATTTTTCAAACTTAGCAAGTTATCATAGATTTCTTTTCTCGTTGGAAAGTCAAAATAATGTATGGTTCTATATGTTCGATTTTTCCTTAAATCTTCTCTCAAAAACTTGATAAATTCACTTACAAATACGGAATTATAGACTTTAACATAGTTTCCTTGTTTAAACTTAGCTTTTTCATTCCCTGACTTAACTTCCATTTTTACCTCAGGGGTATCAAACTCATAATTTTTCTCACCTATTTTTACAAGATTTGCTTGAAAATCAACAGTCATTCCCTCGCATTTTGAAAGAAATTCAAAAGGAATATTTGTCAATGGAGCTCTTAAATTACTGTTTCGCATCATATAATATCTTGAACTAAAATTATCAATTAACAAATTGTACTTCCGCTTTAGCTGTTCTTCAAGATTTTGAAGGACTTTTCTTTTGTCATCTATTGAGTCAAAAATATAATAATCCTTCTCACATTCAATCACACTTGAAATATCTAATTCAAGGTCCAGTTCAGCTATTCCTTTCAAAGAAGGTAGCCATAATTTTTTATCTAAATTCACTAGACTAACGTTCTGGTTTCTACCAGAGTATTCCGAAGTTAACCCTTTATTTATCTCCGTTAAAACTTTAGGGACTATTTTATAATCTTCACCAAACCACGTCTTATTAATTACGTCTAGAATCTCACCTTTATCCCGTTCAGAGAAAAAAGCTTGCTCAATACTGTATGAATCCTCCTCAAATACACTAATTTTCTTTCTAATAGTAGCCTTTTCAAAATCAATAGATGAATCTCCACTATTCCAAAGAGAAGTAATATCATCAATAGTGAAATTTCTTTTATAGGTGCTATCTACTTCATCTATAAGACATTCCAAAATATTCTCATCCCAAACTTCAAATTTTTTTCCTAAGAATAAATAATCCCCTTTACTTAACTCTTCTCTAAAATAAACATGTTGCAATAAGCCAAAACCAATTGATAAAGACTTAGACTCACTAATTATATCTTCAAATTCCTGTCGATAATATCTGTTTTTCATAAAATTTCCCCCAATCCCAGGCTTACAGCAAAGCCTTCTTTTGTTTTAATTATACATGAAAGCTTAAGGAAAAACATGCTCAAATTACATGTAGAAAAGCTTTCGATAATAAAGGGTCACTGGGTTACAAACTAGGTTCGAAAAAGATAGAATCCTATAGATTTGTATTCAACAGATCAAACAAACATGTCTAAATAGTGCGCACTAAGTAGACGGATTGAAACTATAAACAAGCATCATGCTCTTTGTTTATGTAAAAGTTTCACCGTTTCCTTTGGTGTGCGCTTTTTCATACCTTTTTCGGTCAAACTTTCCATGTTTCTTTCCGTCTCGGACGAGAAAGAGGAAACAAATGACTTATTCAAAAGAAATTAAAAGACTTTACAGCCAACTTTTGGGCAAATCTCTAAAGACAAGAATGAACGAGATGGGAATCTATAACAATCAAATCGCTTCCGACAACTCAGAAGATGATTTCGACTTCATTTCAGAAAGTGCCGTTGGAGAAATTCTAAAAGGAAGAAGAAATCTCACTAAAAAGAGCTATGAAACTTTTCAATCAACACTGAATTACAAGACACCGCGAGAAGTTTTTTTCCCAAGCTCTGATTTTGAACTCCAACTCATTGAAACTATTATTTCTACTATTTTGACTGAATCATGCTTTAAACAAACTTTACTTAGAGAAGCTATATGTAAAAAACTTGATGAAAATTTAGAACAACAGAATATATCAGATTTTGTAAATGCTCATCAAAAGATACTTTTAAACTCATTAGCTCAGTTCTTCCCAGCGTCTCCGAAGGAAAAGACTTCCTTTCAAATTGCTGAACGATTGACTGAATGGCTTACAGAATTGGTTTGCATCATAACACAATAAAAAGATTCAACCAACCAAAGAACTACTTCAATACTTACTTACGCTTTTACTTATTTCTTTCATATGTGCCGATAAAAAATAAAACTTTACCTTTTCTCAAACTGATTTAGTTTTAAAAATGAGGCTTTGAGATGCTGTAAACTATTTACATGAGATTCTGACATAATTTTCTAAGCCTACGGATTAACCCAAAAATACAAATAATTATTCTACAAAAATAGAACTATGTCACTGGGTTATAAACTAGGTTCGAATAAGATAGAATCTTAGAGATCTGTATTCAACAGATCAAACAAACATGTCTAATAGTGCGCACTAAGTAGACGGATTGAAACTATAAACACATAGACAAGCATTATGTTTTTGTTTATGTAAAAGTTTCACCGTTTTCTTTGGTGTGCACTTTTTTCATGCCTTCATCGGTCAAACTTTCCATGTTTCTTTCCGTCTCAGACGAGAAAGAAGGAATAAATGACTTATTCAAAAGAAATAAAAAAACTTTACAGCCAACTTTTGGGCAAATCTCTCAAGACAAAAATGAACGAATTAGGAATCTATAATAATCAAATTGCTTACTACAACTCAGATAACAAACTTGTTTTTATTGCAGAGTCGTCTGTCGGTCAAATCATCAAAGGTAGAAGAAATCTAACCTTTGAAAGCTCACTAGCTTTTCAATCAACACTTAATTACAAGACACCTAGAGAGTTATTTTTCCCAAGCTCTGAATTTGAACTCCAACTCATTGAAACTATTATTTCGACTATTTTGACTGCATCATGCTTTAAACAAACTTTCTTTAGAGAAGCTATCTATAAAAAACTTGATGAAAAAATAAACCAACAAAATATATCAGATTTTGTAAATGCTCATCAAGAGATATTTTTAAACTCATTAGCTCAATTCTTTCCAGCATTTCTTACTGAAGAGACTTCTTTTCAGATTACGGAACGATTGACTGAATGGCTTACGGAATTGGTTTGCATCGTAACACAATAATTATCTTCAGACTGTCAAAAAATCTGACAGTCTGCTTTATTGAAATAGCGTAAAATAAACTTGTTCTTAGCTAAGACGAAATTTAAAAACGAGGTATTACACATGAAAACACGTAATCGCAAAAGTGGCTACTCAGCCAATACTGCAACTGAATATATCGACAACAAGCAAGCTATTTACTGCTTAAGCACTGAATTAGAACCACAGATTCGTTTTGAGGACAACCAGCCTACTGGGGAGATAATCGCTTATAAAGCTTGGTTTTCACAAAAAGGGCTTCCTCCATTTACTGTGAAATTTAACTTTGAGATAACTCTTCCACCTTATATGGCCATGGTTACATTTGATAACCTTCAAGCTTGTGAGGTTGGTTACAATGTTTATTTTAAGGCTGATGGGCTCAAGGAGATTAAATGATGACCAAACGAGAATTGGAACAGTACCTCCTTCAAAGCCTTAATATGGGTCTCGGTTCTCTCATGCAAGGTGAAACAAGCTATACTAATAGTTTTGACTGCAAGATTATGGATGATGGCTTCCTTTTTCTACCACGTTTACCAGCTGGTTACATCATCGATGACGACCTCTACCAAAAAATTTTCTTAATTGCTAACGCATCATTGTACCCACGATATACTTTGCTAAAGCAAAACTCTGCTTATTTTATGGCTCTTGACACTAATGATATTCATGTTCAACGTGGTCTCTTCTTTCCATGGAAATTAGGGGTCTCCGAACGACTTATCATCTCTGATTTAGACAGCTTCGCTAAGAGTCACGAGGAAGACATTATTCCAATCATGAAAAATCTTGTCCTAGATTATAATAACGTCACTTCTCTAGCCATTGCCGGAAATAGTGGCTCAGGAAAGTCATACACCCTGACCTACCTTCTTAGCCACCTCAAACAGATCTCTGACCTTATTATAATAGACCCAAAGTTTGATACCCCATCACGATGGGCAAGAGAAAATGGCATTGCCGTTATCCATCCTAAACGAAACCGCTCTAAATCAGATTTTGTGTCTGAAATCAATGAAAATCTTAGCGATAGCCTTAACCTTATCCAACAAAGGCAAGAAATTCTATATGACAATCCAGATCACCACTTTGACCATCTAACTATCGTTATTGATGAAGTTTTAGCTTTGTCAGAGGGTGTTAATAAGACAATCAAAGATTCCTTCTTTTCTCTCATGTCCCAAATTGCCCTTTTAGGTAGAGCGACAAAAGTTCACTTACTGCTAGTAAGTCAGCGTTTTGACCATAATACCATCCCTGTATCGGTTCGTGAACAGTTAAATGTACTCATTCAAATTGGAAATATCAATAAGAAAACTACGCAATTCCTATTTCCAGATCTTGACCCTGAGGGTATAGTCATCCCAATAGGAAAAGGAACTGGGTTGATTCAAATCATCGATAACGAACACCCTTATCAAGTCCTACCTTTGCTCTGCCCAACCTATTACACTAAGAAAGGTATCTTATAAATATGAAAAAATCATTCTTCCAAAAAACTTACAACCTTATCATAAATCTCACCATCATAGGTTTGATTTGTTTCTTAGCACAGTTCTGTTTAGGCTTATTTTATCAAGCTATCGAACTGAGTGGCCTATCTCAATATAATAACTCTTTTATCCTAATCAGTGATAGTCTAGCTAATATCAAACAAGTCATCTTAGTTTTTTCAATCTCTATCCTAGCTATCTCCTCAATTTTGGTAATCGGTCAACTACTTTATCGGATTGCTAAAGATTCCCTTTGGAATTACTTCAAGTCAGTCTATCAAACCATCCGAATGCGTCAATTTCTTAAACAAGTCGAAAACTCTGAACCTATCGTAACAATCGAAAACCAAACTATTACACGATTCAATCCTGTTTTGAGTGAATTTAACCAATCCGTTAGGAAATGCACTGTCGATATCCGTCAAGAAGAGGTTTCTATTTTCTTAAAGATGCCTAGAACTCAACAAGCTCAAAAACTTTTGAAAGATATGGAAGAACATATCAAAGAAGAAATCTCCAATTATAACCCCAACTACTATTTTTCCACACCTCTAAGGGTGGAAAATAAGCTCTGGTTCAAAGGAACTAAACGTTAATACTAGGGCAGTGCCTGGCTCACGTAGTGAAAGCCAAGTGTACTGCCTTTTCATATAACATTTTTACTGTGTAATGGGGCTACTACGACCCCCATTACACCAATAATCAATAATCATAGGAAGGATAATTCTATTGCCAAAAGAAAAACGGTCAAACAAATGGGCTTTCCTGATTTATAAAGAAAGTACACCCCATAATTACCTAGAAATCCTTGAAGAGTTACATATACCTTTTGTACTCAGTCCATGGCATGATAAAGATATCAATAAGGAAACTGGTGAGTTCAAAAAAGCACACAAGCATGGCGCCCTGTACTTTGAGTCCTTAAAGAGCTATTCTCAAGTATCAGCACTAATCAAAGAAAAATTAAATGGTCCATCCCATGTTGAACCCATATTGTCACCCAAAGGCATGTTTGACTATTTTACTCATGCTGAAAATCCAGAGAAGACACCCTATAACATCAATGATATCGAATCAGATTGTGGTTTTGAGCTTGATAAATTTTTAGTCAACAGTAATACAGATAATTTTTTATCCTTAGTTATTGATATTATAGAAGAACACAACTTTACAGAGTTTAATACACTCGTGAGGTATGCACGAACAGATAACCCTCATCTTTTGGGACTGTTAATGAACAAAACCTATTTTTTTGCTAAGTATTTAGACTCTCGACGACATCAGAAAGATAGAAAAGAGGATAAGTAAATGATTCAAATTGTAGATAAAATTGAACTAATGATCCTTACAGGATACACCGATGCACAGGCTAACAAGTTGATCAGAAAAGCCAAACAAAAGCTCCTACAAGATGGCTTTGAGTGGTATGGAAATAAAAAGGTGGGACGTGTCCCTTTAAAAACCATTGAAGACATTCTAGGTGTTGAGTTATCCGCTAAACATGATATAATTAATCCCGTACTGGAAGATACTGTTAATGAGTAAGGAGATTACACATGGCAGTAACTAGACAAAAAAATAAAAAATGGAAGGTGGATCTTAGTGATGGTTATGACGCTATAACAGGCGGTCAAAAGCGTCACAGAAAAACAAATTTCAAATCACGTAAAGAAGCTGAACGTTATGAAGCTGATTACCGTATCAATAAACTTCATCAAGTGGGACACAAAGACAAAGTCTCTGTATCTTACCTCTACTCTCTTGTCAAAGAAGAAGATGAGCTCCGAGGTAATAAAAGAGGGACTATCGACAGTCAAGAATCTTATTATCGGATGTACGTCTCTAAGTATTTTAAAAATGCTAATTTGAGAGAGGTCTCGCTTCAAGATATCAAGCAATATCGTGACTGGTTAAGAAAACAACCTAGCGTAAAAGGTGGCACACTAACCAATTCACACATTAATCAACAAATGATCTTTGTTCATAAACTGTTTGATATTGCTGTAACCAATGGCATTAGAACGAACAATCCTTGTGATGGTCTGCGTCGTTTGCCACATCAACACAAAGAAATGGCCTACTATACACCTGAACAATTTAAACGATTTGATTCACTTTTTGAGGAGTCAGAATATCAATACCAGCTTTTATATCGGTTATTGATGTATACTGGTGTTCGAATTGGTGAGGCACTAGCACTTACTTGGGAGCAGATCAACCTTGATGAAAAATACGTTGATGTAAAATTTTCAGCATACTACCGAAATAGTGAGGTCCATATTGGAACTGTTAAGACTACTCAATCTAACAGACGCATATACATTCACAATGCTTTTGTAGAAGAGCTAAAAATTTGGAAATCAAAGCAATTTGAACTACTCAAGGCTTTTACAGACAACACTGACTCTTTACAAATTTTCCAAAACTCACCAGAGGTCCTAACCAGTCCAGATATTTCTAATTTCAGGACGAAACTGAAAAAACGCATGCCTAAAAATTTAAAACTGATTCGTAATCATGATTTTAGACATTCTCATGTAGCCTTTCTCGTTTCACAAGGTCTTAGAAATGGAGAGGGGAAAGACTATATTTTCTTCACACTTATGAAACGTCTTGGACACAGCTCTATTAACACAACAATAAATGTATACTCACATTTATTCCCAACTCAACAAAAAGAGATCGCTTCTGCCTTTGATAATTTTTAAGAATAAGGCAAAATAAGGCATCAAAAAGTAACAAACAAGGGCTAAACCCTTGATATGAAAGGAATCTAGAAAATATTATGATGAACATGCAAAACATGATGAAGCAAGCACAAAAGCTTCAGAAACAAATGGAAAAAACCAGGCTGAGTTGGCTGCTACAACTTTCACTGGAAAATCAGCCCAAGACTTGGTCGTTGCTGAATTAACTGGTGACAAAAAAGTGGTTAACATCACTTTTGCTGATGCTGTTGTGGATCCTGATGATGTGGAAACACTTCAAGATATGACTGTTCAAGCACTCAACGATGCTCTTGGACAAATTGACGAAGCGACTAAAAAATCAATGGGTGCCTTTGCAGGTAAATTGCCATTCTAAAAAATAAAAAGGAATCTTGCGGTTCCTTTTTTCTATACACTCATTTAACAACTCAGTCATAAAACAAAAGTCTTGGACAAGTTGTCCAAGACTTTTTGTCGTCATTAATTAAAACTGTCACTCCTCAACCAGACCAAGGCCTGACTGAGCATCTTCTTCGTTTGCTTCTTTAGAACGATTCTTTTGACCTAAGTAAATACTAGCTGAATCTAATGAGCTCTCCAAAGTAGGATAATTCACATCATCATTTTCCGTTCTTGAAGGAACAGGTCCTGAGATTAATAGCTCATCATCATTCTTCACATAAATCTTATATTCACCGACTTCACTAGTCTGCGCCAAAATTTCATCCAATAAATTTGAGTCGCTAGATTGAGTTGCTCCTTCAACGACTTGATTTTCATCCTGCTTTTGCTCTGATGAATCCACTGCTTCTGTGATAACAATATAGTCAGGTGCTTCCTCACTAGATGGCTTATCAGCTTCCTTATCTTGATCTGGTTGGCTAGGAGAATCCTGACCCTTGTTATCTTGAGTAGAAGCTTCATGTTTGCTTTCTGCCTCATCACTAAGCAGTTTCGTCTTAGTCTGATTGGTGTCCGAATTAACCTGAGACGTCCCTTTTGCATCAGCCGATGCGACACCGGTACCCATGAATAGAACAAGAATCCCTAAAGTCGAGACCAATCCAATCATTAGTTTACGAAATAGACTATTATCTTTTTTCTTAATCATAACTCCCTCACTATGTTTTTGTTAGCTCCGATTAACTAACATGAGTCCTAGATGCTGCTGTTGATCAAATGAAGGTCATACTGAACTCATCTTATAAACCTTCATTATGCTATCTATCTTAACACTCAAAAGCTTTCGTTTCAAGCGATTCTTTAATTTTTAAGCATTTTAAATAAATAAAAAATTCATGTCCTAAAATTGATGAAAATCTATTATCAGATTAAGCTTTTAAGCCTAGACAAATGGTAAATTCTTTAAGCAATGCTCAGTAAACCAAAGATTTGTTGGCTAAAGTGCCAATAAAAGAGCTACTTTGCACCAAACGTTTATCGGATACCTTCATAGTGTCCAAACACTTCCAAAGCAACTATAAAAAAAATAGCCCTAAAAGAAAAAGCTAACCTTCTATTAATTAAACAAATGATTATAAAAAGATTAGTAATATACACCTCTTAAACTCTGTTTTAAAAGGTCTTAATAGATTCAATAAATACCTATCCTACAGAAAATCTCATATAGTTTACATCTAAAGTTTATTTATAGTTCTCTTTATTAGCATTTCTTTATTTAATAAAAACAAAGGAAACTACTAAAGATGATGCTAAGGATCAACTCTCTCATATACTACTCATCCCATAACATTTGTATCTTATCAGCTCTAACGTGCTAAATACACCGACCTTAACTCCTCTATTACGACAAATAACTGTTAAAATTGGAGAAAACACTTGGTAAAACACTAAAAATAGCCTAACTTTATAACCAAATGACCAAATCGGAGACTCACAAAAAGCTCATTTACTAAACTATTTTCTCATATGTAAACGCTTCACACACATCTCTATCACATGTAAGAAAAACTTGCTATGTTTTAGTATTTTTTTAGCATAAACGCTAGATATTTCAAGGAAAATCCGTTACAATGAGATAAGGAAAGATAGGTAATTAACAGCATCATTATTTCATATGAAAGGGAAATTCATGGCTTATATTCAAATGAAACATAGCTATAAACGCTATAAGACCGGTGATCTGGAAATTATCGCAAATAATGACGTAAGCTTTGAAATTGAAAAAGGGGAGCTTGTCGTCGTTCTCGGTGCCTCCGGTGCAGGGAAATCAACCGTTCTTAACATCTTAGGTGGTATGGACACCAATGACGAAGGCCGCGTCATTATTGATGGTAAGGATATCTCTGAATACTCAGCTAGGGAACTTACGACTTATCGTCGTGAAGACGTTGGTTTTGTATTCCAATTTTACAACTTAGTTTCAAACCTTACGGCCAGGGAGAACGTTGAGTTAGCATCTGAAATCGTTCCAAACGCTAAAGATGCCTCACAAACACTTGTCGAAGTCGGTTTAGGGGACCGCTTGGACAACTTCCCATCACAACTATCTGGTGGGGAACAACAACGTGTCGCTATTGCACGTGCCGTTGCCAAAAATCCAAAGATTCTTCTTTGTGATGAACCGACGGGGGCTCTGGATTATCAAACAGGGAAACAAATCCTGACCCTCCTTCAAGACATGGCGCGCAAACAGGGAACAACTGTTATTATTGTTACCCACAATGCTTCTCTAGCTCCAATTGCTGATCGTGTGATCCAAATGCACGATGCCAAGATTAAGAGTGTGGAAATTAATCCCAACCCACAAAAAATCGAGGACTTGGAGTACTAGAAAGGAGCACCGTCATGAAAAAAACAACTTATTGGAAAGATGTTTGGCGAACCTTTGTAGCTTCTAAAGGGCGTATGCTCTCTATTGCCTTGCTTATGGCACTCGGATCCTTTGCTTTGATTGGTCTTAAGGTCACTTCTCCTAATATGAAAACAACAGGAGAACACTTCTTCAAGGCCCATCAGACAGCTGACTTGAGCTTAATCAGTACTTACGGTATTAACAAAACCGATCAAGACCTTCTTAATACAGTCAAAAAGAAGAATGTTGACATTGAGTATGGTTATTTCAAAGATGCTGTTATCAAGGGCACAAATACGACATTTCGTATCTTCTCAAAACCTAAAAAAATCTCTACCTATGACCTTGTTGAGGGGAAGCTTCCTAATAAGGATGGGGAGATTGCTCTTTCTTCGACCTATAAAGAAGAATACAGTGTAGGAGATAAGATTAATTTTTCTGAGCCAGTAGATAGCTCTGGGCAAAAACAGTTAAAGGAACAAACATATACCATTACTGGTTTTGTCAATTCCTCTGAACTCCTCTCCAAGAATCGTCTTGGTAATGCCAGTGCAGGTACCGGAAAACTAGACGGCTATGCCGTTGTGCCGAAGACAGATTTCAACGCTAATAACTACATGATTGCTCGAATCCGTTACCAGGATTTGGCAAATGTGAGTCCTTTTAGTAAGAAATATGCGGATAAAATTTCAGAAAGAAAAGCTGAACTCAAGGACCTTTTTAAAGACGAGCCTGAGAAACGCTTAACTGAAATCAAGTCCCAAACTCAAGCTCAAATTACGCAAGGAAAACAAGAGCTTGAAGCAGCACGCACCCAGACTCAGCAGATGACAACAACCAACGCTGCTGAGGCAGCAAGTGTAAAAGAGGCTACTACCAAGATTGAAGCCAAGCAAAAAGAACTCGAAGAAAGTCAAGCAATGCTGGACAATATGCCAGCCCCTAGCTACAAGTTCTACTCTCGTCGAGAGATTCCGGGTTCAGAAGGGTATGTTGCTTACGAGAGTAACATCAACATCATCCATGATGTCAGCAACATCTTCCCTGTAGCCCTCTACTTTATGGCAGCCTTAGTTACCTTTGTAACCATGGGACGCTTTGTTGAAGAAGAACGAGGAAAAGCCGGTATTCTTAATGCACTAGGTTACAACAATTCACGTATTATCCACAAATTCGTCATTTATGGATTAATTACTAGTATTGCTGGCACAGCTGCAAGGGTTATTACAGGACATACTCTACTTCCAGTACTCATTCACAACACTTATAAGAATGATTTGCAACTACCTGCTTTTGAGTTGCACTTCTACTTAGGGCTTACCCTAATCGCCTTTCTTTTAGGCCTCCTATCCGCTGTACTTCCTGCCTATGCGGTTGCTAAGAAAGAACTCTGGGAAAAACCTTCCCAACTGCTCCTTCCAAAGCCACCTCGTGCAGGAGCTAAGATTGTCCTAGAGCGCATTACACCTCTCTGGAAACGTCTTAGCTTCAAAGAAAAAGTTACCATGCGTAATATTTTCCGCTATAAACAACGGATGTTTATGACCCTCTTTGGAGTCGCAGGCTCTATCGCTCTGCTCTTCGCAGGTTTAGGAATTCGTTCTTCCGTATCTAATCTTAACCAGCAACAGTTTGAAGACATCATTCACTATGATATGATTGTCGCTAAACAACCGAATACATCAAGTGCCTTTGATGAGCAACTCACAAAGCTTCTTGATAGCAAAGACGTCAAAGAATACTTGAATATTCATTTTGAAACCTTACAAAAAATTGCTGGTAATAATAAGGATACCCAAGAAATCTCGACGATTGTCTTTAACGACCATGATGAGAAAATCATTAATAGTTACGTTAGCTTGAGAGACCGGGCACATAACAAAACGCTTAAATTATCTAATGATGGAGCTATTATCTCTGAAAAAATGGCCAAACTCCTTAACCTCAAGGTTGGCGATACCATTACTGTACAAAACAGTCAGGAAGAATCCGTCAAGATTAAAATTGCTGGTATCACAGAAATGTACATGGGACATTTCCTCTTTATGAATGCTAGCTACTATCAAAAAGCCTTTGGTACACCTTCAGTGAATAATGCCAATCTCGTCAGTCTGGCTGAGCCTACCAAGCAAAATGTGGAAAACATGGCAGCTAAATTCATCAACTTGCCAAATGTTTACGGCGTTGTTCAAAACAACAACCTCAAGTTGCAAATCAGCACCATGGTCAATTCCTTAACGCAAGTTATTGGTATCTTGATTACTGTTTCCATTCTTCTTGCTGTGGTTGTCCTTTACAATCTGACCAACATCAATGTCTCTGAACGTATCCACGAGCTCTCAACCGTTAAGGTTCTTGGTTTCTACAATAATGAAGTATCCCTCTACATCTATCGTGAAACCATTTATCTATCTATTATTGGTATCTTCGTCGGATTTGGTCTTGGACAGGCACTTCACCAATATATGGTAAGCATTATCCCACCAGATCGTATCATGTTTGATCCATCTATTGGACTTGCTACCTACCTTTTACCAGCTGTTCTCATTGTCTTAATCCTTATTATCCTCGGCTTCGTTGTTAATAACCGCCTAGCCAAGCTTAATATGCTCGAAGCTCTAAGTTCAGTTGAATAAGCTAAAAACGCCTGAGAAGTCATTCTCAAGCGTTTTTTTATATTCGATAAATTTATTTCGTTTTAGTCTTAGCCAACTCCAAACAGTAGGTTTTCACATGACAATGAGGACAAGTCAGCCTACGAGTCCTAGGAGTATGCCCTGCAAGAGCAAACTCTTTAAAACTAGGGTCAAAAGCCTTATAACAATTAGGACAGAGGTATTCGAACTGCTTTCTATAGTGAAACACCACTAAATTTGTGGCTATGATAAATGCGGGGCAGACAACAAACAAACCTCTAGGATCCTTAAAATAATAAATGACTATCAGTAGGGCTATGAAATAAAGAAGACTCGTTAGAATGATGCTTCCAAACATTCTCAACTGCAAATTTCGCCATGATTTTTGATTTTCCATAAGACGTGAAATGTCTGACAAATCTTCCAACGAAAGTTGACGCCACTTAGCAGTTGCTTTTTGCAAGTGACGGGCACGTTTTAGTTTGACCTCTATTTCCTCTGAAGACTTTTCCAAGCTCTCGATTTGATCTGTCAACAAAAGCTCTAAAACCTGTTCCCTATTCTCCTCTTGCAAGAGTTTTTTGATTTGATTAATTGAGAAATCCAAATCTCTTAAGAAACAAATGACTTGTAGGCGTTCCAAGTCTGATTCGTGATAGATTCTCCGACCACCTTCTGTAACTTCAGACGGCGTCAAAATACCACGTTGATCATAGTACTGGACAGTCCTAACAGACACTTCTGCTGCCTTAGCCAACTCTCCTGTTGAAAACTGCGACATCTCAGTCACCTCCTTTTAAGATTTTCCATCAAAGGAGGACCTTGGCCACCCTTGATACCTAGATTCTACCTTATAACGCAAGGTGACGAGCAAGCCCTAACCCTAGAGGATTTTCACTTCTTACAGAAAAAGTTAGCCATCACTCTTTACAGCCTTTACAGCTCTTGTAAAGCTTTAGTCGAAGAGGCCACCTAAACCTAGTGCAGCAAAAGGATTGTTACTGACTTCTTCCTGTTGCTCCAGAAGTTTTGCATTCTCATCTAATTCGAGAAACTTCTCGTAAATCTGTGCGGTCATCCGAGCATCCTCCAAACTATTGTGACCATGTCCCTTAATTCCAAAGAAATCTGCGACACTGGTTAGCTTGAGGTTGACAATACCATTCAAATCCGAAGCACGACGGTCAAAGGCCTCATCGAAAACATCTAAAACATATTTCTCTTCCAAGTCTAAACCATTTTCAGCTAGAATGGGCAAATCCGACTTAAGGGCATTGTAACCGATAAGTGGTGTATCACCAACAAATGCCTTAAAATCCGCTAGAACGGACTCTAACTTCGGTGCCTTGGCAATCTTATCAGCTGTAATCCCCGTCAAACCATTGATAAAGGACTGCAAAGGAACATCCGAATAGACGAAAGAGTCAAACTGGCCCACTTCCTCATGCCGGTCCATCTTAACAGCTGACACCTGGATGATATGGCTAACGCCATCCACCGTGTTGAATTCCAAATCAAAGGCAATATAAGTTTCTACATTTTCCATCTTTATCTCCTACAATAGTTAAAGCTGAGACTGAGTCCCAGCTTCTTTTTTATTTTCCAAATAGTCGTCCAAAGAACCCTTTTTTAGAAGCTTCTTCTTGTTTGGTTTGGATCTCTTCCACTTGAGCTTTGGCTTCATCAACCTCTACCTTAGCCTCATCAAGCTCCAATTTAAGCTCTTCTTTGTCCTTCATAGCAGTCAAGGTCAATTGTTGCTGTTGATCGATTTGCTTGTCTTTCTCGGCGATTTGAACATCTTTGACACGCAATTGGTCATCCATGTTAGACAACTGCTCATCCTTTGCCTTCAACTGGGCATAGAGACGGGCAATCTCAGAGTTTTTCTCGTCTACAAGAATCTCTAACAGCTCACGTTGCTTAGTTTCTTCATCAATAGGCTCATCGTCAAAGATAGTCTTCTTGTAGATTTCCTCCAACTTAATCAAGCCACTACGCTTAACGACAGTAACCCCTTTTGCATTTTTTTCAGTATCTTCTTCTGGAAGTTGTTTGACACGATTATTGACTGCTTGACGACTAACGCCAAGGATTTCAGCAATCTCGCTGACGGTCTTTTCAATACTCATAATAGCCTCATTTTCTCTTGAAATGTCTTACTATGAGAATATCATAATCACACCTTTCTGTCAATTTGACAAGACAATTCCCCGTCCCTAATATGGGGTTTCAGAGCCATTATGTTAACCCTAAATTCCTGAGCATTTTGCTTGATAGGCCAAAAGTATTTTGATAGACTATTGCTCGGGTATAAATGTATTTTGAAGGATTTTTGCTTAAACAATCAGTACTTAAAGGCTTATCTTTATTAGTACCAGATCTGTTGTATCTAGGAATGGTGGAGTCCTATTTCGCAAGACTTTGGATTTTTATTCTCTCTCCAATTGTCTGTAGTGCTCTTGCAACTATCGTTGCGAAGAATTTGCTTGATACAAAAGCACAAGTCACATTATCTCCAACGATGGGTTTGTTGGGGATTTTTTGATGTTACGGCGTATTCCCATTACAAACTATTATGACTAAACCAGATTGAAAAAAGCCCTAAAGTATGACATAATAAACAAAAGTAAAATAGAAAGAAAAGGTCCTATGAAAAACTTCCGTGATGATATTAAAGTCAACGATTTAGTCCAACCTTATTTAGAACCTATCGTTGAACAAATGACCACTGTGTTTGATCCTGAGATTGAGCTAGACATCTATAACCTTGGCTTAATCTATGAAATCACCCTTGATGAAACTGGCCACTGCTACTTCCTTATGACCTTTACCGATACTGGCTGCGGTTGCGAAGAGACGATGCCTTACGAAATTGCTGAAAAACTCAAATCAATCGATGGTATCAAATCTGTCAAGGTCGAGACTACTTACTCGCCTGTCTGGAAGATGACCCGTATCAGTCGATATGGTCGCATTGCCCTTGGTATTTCACCTCGAGGTGGAAAATAATATTAAAACTGGTTGGATAGTTCCAACCAGTTTTTTGCTCTATTTTTGCTGAGGGAGCTCAACTGATAAATTTTCACCAAATCACAATGCTTTCAGCGACTACCTTCGACTTCCTAACTCAAAAAATCACACCGCACATATTCCGGTGTGATTTCTTTTATGTCAGTAAATTAGGCTTTACCTGATTTATCCATGTTCCAGAAGTCGGTAACAGCACCACGTGAGGCTGAAGAAACAATGTGAGCGTATTTACCGAGGACACCACGGCTATAAAGTGGTGGCAACTCAGTTTCAGCTTTACGTTTTGCCAACTCTTCGTCTGAAACGTGCATAGTGATTTCTTTGGTATCCTGGTCAACTGTAACCAAGTCCCCTGTGTGAAGGTAAGCAATTGGACCACCAACCTGAGCTTCAGGTGCAATGTGACCAACAACAAGGCCGTAAGTACCACCTGAGAAACGTCCATCTGTCAAAAGGGCAACCTTGTCCCCTTGACCCTTACCAACAATCATTGATGACAAGGACAACATTTCTGGCATACCAGGACCACCCTTAGGACCTACAAAACGAACAACAACAACGTCGCCGTCAACGATTTCGTCAGAAAGAACTGCTTCGATAGCATCTTCTTCTGAGTCAAAGACCTTAGCAGGACCCGTGATATTACGAACTTTAACCCCTGATACTTTGGCAACCGCACCTTCTGGAGCCAAGTTACCTTTCAAGATAATCAACGGACCATCGGCACGTTTAGGATGTTCAAGCGGCATGATAACTTTTTGACCTGGTGTCAAATCGTCGAAGGCTTCCAAGTTTTCCGCAACAGTCTTACCAGTACATGTGATACGGTCACCGTGAAGGAAGCCATTCTTCAACAAGTACTTCATAACAGCTGGCACACCACCAACATTGTAAAGGTCTTGGAAGACATATTGACCTGAAGGTTTCAAGTCAGCCAAGTGAGGCACGCGCTCTTGGAAGTCATTGAAATCTTCAAGCGTCAAATCAACGTTAGCTGCGTGAGCAATAGCGAGCAAGTGAAGAGTGGCATTTGTTGAACCACCAAGCGCCATTGTGACAGTGATAGCATCTTCAAAGGCTTCACGTGTCAAGATATCTGATGGTTTAAGACCAAGTTCAAGCATCTTAACAACCGCACGACCAGCTTCTTCGATATCTGCTTTCTTCTCAGCTGATTCAGCAGGGTGAGATGATGATCCTGGAAGACTCATCCCCATTACTTCAATCGCTGTTGCCATAGTATTGGCAGTATACATACCACCACAACCACCAGGGCCAGGGCAGGCATTACACTCAAGCTCTTTAACCTCTTCGGCTGTCATATCACCGTGGTTCCATTTCCCGATTCCTTCAAAAACAGAAACCAAGTCGATGTCCTTACCGTTAAGGTTACCCGGTGCAATGGTACCACCGTAGGCAAAAATCGCTGGAATATCCATGTTAGCAATGGCAATCATAGAACCTGGCATATTCTTATCACAGCCACCGATAGCTACAAAGGCATCCACGTTGTGACCACCCATAGCCGCTTCGATAGAGTCCGCAATGATATCACGAGACGTCAAAGAGAAACGCATCCCTGGTGTTCCCATAGCAATCCCGTCGGCAACAGTAATGGTCCCAAATTGAACAGGCCAAGCTCCCGCATCTTTCACCCCTTCTTTGGCAATTTGACCAAAACCGTGCAAGTGGATATTACATGGTGTATTTTCCGCCCAAGTTGAGATAACTCCAACAATTGGCTTTTCAAAACTTTCATCCGTCATTCCTGTCGCACGAAGCATGGCACGGTTAGGTGATTTAACCATACTATCGTAGACAGATGAACGGTGTTTCATGTGATTTTCAGACACGATATTCCCTCCTTAGTTAGTAATCATTTTAATCAAAATGTCTATTTCTATTCTAACATAATTTACCTAAAAATACTGGTCCTTTGACATCTCCCACTTTAAATTATGCTAAAATAAAGGCATGAAACATTTTGATACTATCGTTATTGGGGGTGGACCTGCTGGCATGATGGCGACCATTGCCTCAGCCTTTTATGGCCAACAAACCCTTCTGATTGAAAAAAATAAAAGACTTGGCAAGAAACTTGCTGGTACCGGAGGCGGACGTTGTAATGTCACTAACAATGGAAGTCTTGACGACCTCCTAGCAGGTATTCCAGGTAATGGGCGTTTCCTCTATAGCGTCTTTTCCCAATTTGATAACCATGACATCATTGCTTTTTTCGAGGACAATGGTGTCAAACTCAAGGTCGAGGATCACGGACGTGTCTTCCCTAAAACAGATAAATCACGTACTATTATCCAGGCTCTGGAGGATAAAATTCTGGAACTAGGTGCTACTATCCTCACCGATACAGAAGTTGTCTCCGTCAAAAAGGTCGATCAGCAATTCCAAGTTAAATCTTCAAACCAAATTTTTACCAGTGACAAACTCATCGTCACAACTGGTGGAAAATCCTACCCATCAACAGGTTCGACTGGTTTTGGACATGATATTGCCCGTCATTTCAAACTCCATGTTACTGACCTTGAAGCTGCAGAAAGTCCACTTCTAACCGACTTTCCACACAAGGCTTTACAGGGAATTTCTCTTGACGATGTCACTCTGTCCTATGGCAAGCACAAGATTACCCACGACCTGCTTTTCACCCATTTCGGCCTATCTGGACCAGCTGCCCTTCGCCTTTCTAGCTTTGTTAAGGGTGGTGAGATAGCACATCTAGACTTTCTTCCCAACCAAAACCAAGAAAATCTCAAGATCTACTTTGAAGAAAATCGCGAGAAATCAGTTAAAAACTCCCTCAAAGCCCTTGTACCTGAGCGTATCGCTGAATTCCTAGCAAAAGGTATGACCGATAATAAGGTCAAACAGCTACATCCCAAAGACTTGGAAAATCTTATCAGTCAGCTTAAGGACATGGAAATCCCGATCACGGGTAAAATGTCACTTGTCAAATCTTTCGTAACCAAAGGTGGCGTTGACCTTAAGGAAATCAATCCCAAAACCCTCGAAAGTAAAAAAGTCCCTCACCTACATTTTGCAGGAGAGGTCCTTGATATCAACGCCCATACCGGTGGCTTTAATATCACCAGCGCCCTCTGTACCGGTTGGGTAGCAGGTATTCAGAGCCCTTGGGACTAAAAGATGACATATTCTTTTGATTACTATACCTAAAAAATGTCCCTTTCAATTCAGAAGGGACATTTTCTCTATTTCCAAAAAGGAGAGGAGGGGATTCGAACCCCCGAGCCCCGTTAAGGACTACACGCTTTCCAAGCGTGCGCACTCGGCCTCTATGCGACCTCTCCATATTAAACGATTAGCCTATTTGTGGCTAATCGCTATTTTTTCATCCTATTTCCCAAAGAATTAGTCCTTAAACTGAGCCTCTACTCGATAGATGACTTGACCTTTTTCTGAGAATTTACGCTCGTACTCAGTCATAACATTACCTTCGTAATCACTTGCATGAAGGTCCAACCAAACTTTGTTAAGAACCATTCCATACTTTGAAAAGCTAGTCAAACTATACTCGAAAAGTCCACGGTTATCGGTCTTAAAGTGAATTTCTCCGTTTTCTGGCAGGATTTGTTTATAAGTATCTAGGAAAGTCTTGTAAGTCAAACGGCGTTTCTCGTGACGACTCTTAGGCCATGGATCTGAGAAGTTCAGATACATCATGTCCACTTCACCGTCCGCAAAATAATTAGTCAAGGCTGAGCCATCCACTCGCAAAAGCTTAACATTTTCAGCACCTGAGGCCAAGACCTTATCCAAGGCATAACTCAAGACAGATAACTGGATATCAATACCAATGTAGTTGATATCAGGGTTTTGTTGGGCCATTCCAGTGATAAAGGCTCCCTTACCAGATCCCACCTCAATATGGATAGGATTGTCATTACCAAAAAGCTCGTGCCACTTACCTTTAGCAGCCTCCGGCTCAAGGATAACGTATTGAGGATGATTCGCTAGGTGTTCCTCTGCACCCTTACGTTTTCTAACTCGCATGTTTACTTTCTAATACCTGTGCAGGGTTTCTCTGAACTTACGCAATTCATAAATTTCTCGGTTGGCGTGTTCCATATCACGGTTATCAAAGAATTTTGAAATTTGTGTTAAGTATGAGAATTGCCCATACCAATAAATCTTGTCCATCACAAGGTCATTATTCTTATAGCCATAATATGACAACCACTGAGGCCAATGTGCCAAAGGAATGTAATGGCTAAGAATCTGTGCGACATCATACATACGGTCTGTCAAACGTACAGAATCCCAATCAACCAAATAAATCAATCCTGAGGTTGTAATAACAAAGTTACTATGACGGGCATCCCCGTGGACAATTGTCGCAATATCTGCACGAAATTCTGGAAGATGACGTTTCAAATCTCTAACGACATCTTGAAGATAACCATTCTCACGTAATTGATAGGCAGCATTTTCCTCCCATTCGTGTAGAAGGTCAAAGGGATTTTCAATGTGATAATCCAACTGCAAGAGCTGATTTACCAAGTGTTTTGAACGGTGCAAATTACCAAGAATTTGGATAATCTGTTTGCTATTCATGTCATGTTTGGTCAAGATGCGACCATCAAGCCATTCCTGTGCACTCATCATATCACCATTTCCCAGACGCTTAGCCCACAAGAGCTGTGGTGCAATCTGTTCCTTGGCAAGAGCTGCCAAGATTGGTGTTGTATTCATCTTCACAAAGACGCGATCTCCATTTGGGTAGGTCCCCATATAGGCCTTACCACTGTTTCCTTTGAGAGGAGTCAGGCTCAAATCTTTATCTGTTGATGTCACCTAGGCATCTCCTTTTTCTTTAGTCTTTTGCTTCTATTTTAACTTATTTAATAGGTGTTAGTCAATCATCTTCTTAAGCTTGGCTGGTAGGTAGACAAGGCTCAAAACAAGCATCACTCCACCTAAAATGAGGCTAAACTTCAAATCCAAGAGACAAACAGCCTGAATCAGCGTCATCACAAGGATAATTTGGCTAATCAAACGTTTCAGATTGTCCACCTGCATGTCCTTACCTAATGGCATAAGATTAGCCATTCTTTGATAAGCAAAGTGGGATTTTAGTGCTGTCAGTTGGAAGAGCAAGAGGTAATCGAAAATAGCCACAAGTATCATAGCCAACCATTTTTCAGGAACTAAAAAGATAACCAGTAGAGATAAGGCAAAGAGACGACAACTCAAAGCAAAGTAATCTCCAGAGCGTAAGAAAGCCCTTAGGTAAAGATTGTACCAAGTATGGTTTTTGTCCTTCTTTGTACGTTTGAGAATACCATCCAAATAAGCACGGCGTTTTACACTCGACGTAATCCCCTTAACATTGGTAAAGAGGGAGAAGAACTTCAAAATTGATTGTTGCCGTTTATTTTCCGCTGCAATAGCTATAGCCCAATTAAGTCCAGATTGCTTATAAAAAGGTTGAGCCTTTTTCTGGAAAATAAAATACTTAAGAATAGCCATAGCCACCGCTACAAGGACAACGCCCCAAACTGGAAGCCCCAAGGCTAAAAAGAGTGGAACGACCAAGATAAAAATCAAAGTTTGAATGAGCACCCAAAATCTAAAAGCACGCCCTGTTGCCTTCTTAACATGGGCTCGTACCTCTTCTTCCTTCACCAAGAGATAGTGCTTGTCAGCAGGCTCTAAATAGGTGGCAATGTTTCCCCAGAAAGGAAGGAAGAGACACAGCACAAGCAAGCCCAGGACAATAGCCCATGGATTTTTTGGAAAATGTCGGAGCAACTGGCTATACTGAACCAAGACGAAGCCCAACAAAAAGAGAAGAACCAAGATAAAGTGGTCATTAAAGACGTAGCGACTATACTTAGCACAACGGGTATTGAATCGCTTGCTACGCTCCTTAAAAAGCTCAGCTATCATGACAATTCTCCCTTAGTTAACTGCATGTAAATATCGTTAAGACTGGCACTACTGTCGCCGAAGGTCTGACGAAGCTCATCAAGCGTTCCCTGTGCTAAGACTTGACCGTGATGCAAAATTACAAAGCGATCACACATCTTCTCAGCCGAATCCAAAACGTGAGTCGACATGAGAATAGCCTTACCATTCGCTTTTCCCTCAGCCAAAAGCTCAATCAAGTCCGAAATCGCCAAAGGATCCAAACCTAGGAAGGGCTCATCAACAATGAGAAGACTTGGGTCCACAATAAAGGCACAAATAATCATAACCTTCTGCTTCATTCCCTTTGAAAACTGAGTCGGGAACCAGTCCAATTTTTCATCTAAGCGAAAGAGCTTGAGGTATTTATCCGCACGTGCCATCCCCTCAGTCACATCAAGCCCATAGGCCATCAACACCGTTTCCAAATGTTCACGTAGTGTCAATTCCTCATACAAACTTGGTGTCTCAGGGATGTAACCAATCTTTTGACGATAACTAGCCGTATCTTGCTGAATGGTTAAACCATCAATTGCAATCTGTCCCCCATAGGGTGTTAAAAGACCAATAATCTCGTTAATTGTTGTTGATTTTCCAGCACCATTAAGACCAATTAGGCCAACTAATTCACCATCAGCCACCTCAAAAGTGACATCTTTTAGGACGGGAATATTGGCATAACCACCCGTCACCTTTTCTAATTTAAGCATTATCTTTTCTCTCTTTGGTATGATATAATCTATTATAACAAAAACTCATGGAAAGGTCGTTATTATGGATAATTGTATTTTCTGTAAAATTATATCTGGAGAAATCCCATCATCAAAAGTCTACGAGGACGACAAGGTTCTAGCCTTCCTCGATATTTCACAAGCTACAAAAGGACACACCTTGGTTATTCCTAAAGAGCACGTTCGCAACATCTTAGAAATGTCTGCTGAAACCGCAGAGACTGTCTTTAGCCGTGTCCCTAAAATTGCCCGTGCCGTCCAAAAAGCAACAAAAGCTATCGGAATGAATGTTCTTAACAACAACGAAGAAGTTGCTGGACAAACCGTCTTCCATGCTCATATTCATCTCGTTCCTCGTTACGGTGCAGACGATGGTATCCACATGGGCTTTGATGAACACGAACCAGACTTCGCTGCCTTGGCCGACCTTGCTGACAGCATTGCTAAAGAGGTAACAGAATGAAACTCGGACGCTTTCTAGCTCTTGGAACCCTTGCCTACGGTGCCTACTACGCCTATAAACGACGTGAAGACATCAAAGAGGAAATCCTAGACCTCAACCAATCACGAGAAAATATCTCTCACGATCTGGACAGAATAAAACGCAACCTTGACATCATCAAGGAACAAAACCTTGTGCTTGATGACATCAAACAAGACCTCAGCTATAAAACACGTGTCTTCCAAAAAGACCTAGAACCTCGACTCAGCATCATCCAAGAACATTTGAAAAAATATCAAAGTGACAATAAAGAATAAAGGTAAGTAGCCTGTGCTACTTACCTTTTTGTGTTGCTTTCCACCTTTTAAATTCTTGATATTCTCTAAAGCTCTCTTCATCAGACAACTCATGTTCTTCATCTGATTCATAAGATGGCGAGACAAACTCTTCAAAATCGTCTAAAAATCCGTTATTATGATTTTTTCTACTTTTCCTCCAAGTTCTACCTTGTTTTATAGCAGTGTCTGAATTGATTTTATTATTTATTACATTTCCTGCTATCGCTCCTAAACCGAGCCATTTTGCTATATTACCTAATTTATTGATTACTTCTGAAATTGTAGCAAAAATCATGATAATTACCACGAATGCCATAAAGAAAAACATTGGCCAAAATAAATCCATTTTACCCTCCTTGAAATGATTTTCTCATATTGAACTATTAAAATTTTTTCAGGCTCGCTAGATACAATGAACCACCGATTATTCCTAAGATTCCGCCAATCCATCCCAAGAAAGGAATAAGAGAAATCGCTCCTCCAACAATCAAAAGTACACTAGGAGCAGTTCCTACCGGAGTATCCCCTTTATAATATACAGCACCAACTATTCCAAGTACTAGTAGTGCTAGCTTTACAAGATATACAAACAAAGTCATTAATCCAGTCGCAACCTCTGATCCCGAAGATGCTACACCTAAAATAAACCAGATTGCAAAAAGAAGAAAGATTCCTCCGATTAGTCCTACTACTCCATTTGTCACAGCTAATGTTTTTGTTTTCATTTGTTCTCCTTAATTATATTATTGAATTTGGGTTGAAATATTATCTGTATATTCTTTCAACCCATTACGGTAATTTTTCAAGAATTCAACTAGACTATCTTTACCAACAATCTTAGTATTTCCCATCGGACCGTATTCTTTTTTCTGTTCTTCCAAAGACTTTAATGACTCTTGTTTCATTTGCTCAATTGTATTTGCGTCATCAAGTACTGTACCAGCAACAGCATTTTGATAATTCGTTAGATATTCATCAACAATTTTCGAATACATCGTTAGATAGTCGTTATAGGTTGAAATACTCTCAATTGTGGCATCAGATGTGTCCTGAGGGTTAAAATTACTTGAACTTACAGAACCTGAAGAGCTTGACGTTGTTGAAGAACTTGAAGATTTACTTGTAACTCTTCCTGAAACATTTTTTGCAGTATTTATTAAGTTCTTACTGACCGAACAACCTGTTAATGCTATAGATAGTAAAATCACAGCAAAAGTAATTAAACAATTTTTCTTTTTCATAAGGATTCCTCACCTAAATTTAATTTTCTGTAAACATTATATATATATATATACGTTGTCAACGTTTTCTTGAAAATAGAATATATTTTTAACTATTTATCAGATTATTATAATTTAAATAATTTTATCTCATTTTATATTTAAGAATAAATATACAAGACTTTCCGCTGTGCTACAGGTGATAGAAGCACTATTGCTTCTATCACTCGGAAGATTTGAGACTTAGGCTCAAATCTTAGGAATGGAATTCCGCTAGGAAGTCGCTTCCGTCCGTAGCACCCAAGGAAAGTCTTAAATAAAAAAGAAAAAAAACAGAGATGTCTACTAACATCTCTGCTTCATAATAGGATTAGGAGGTTTTATGCTTTTTATTTAGCATCTTTTTCTTTGATAACCAAGACACCATCTTCCATATCAGCTTCTAGGTGTTTAGCATCAAGGTTATCCAAGTGGAAGTCTGTGACTTTATCACGGATTTGTTGTTCAACCACACGACGGAGTGGACGAACACCCATGACTTCATCGTAGCCTTCTTCAGTCATGTATTCTTTGGCAGCTTCGCTAACTGCCAAGTCGATTTCTTTCTTAGAAAGGGTCTTATTGACATCTACCAACATCAAATCAACAATCTTAGAAAGGTTTTCCTTGCTCAAGTGTGAGAATTCAATCACAGCATTGAAACGGTTTAAGAATTCAGGACGGAAGTAAAGTTTCAAACGATCCAAGAGTTCTGGTTTTTCCGCATCTTCTGTCAAGTTAGCTTCATAACCAAAGCCAGCGTTTGAAGTTGCGATAATGACAGTGTTCTTGAAGTTTACAGTGTTACCTTGACCATCAGTCAAACGACCATCATCCAGAACTTGGAGGAGAAGGGTGATGACTTGAGGGTCTGCCTTTTCAATTTCATCAAGAAGGATGATTGAATAAGGGTTACGGCGAACACGTTCTGTCAAGGTATTGCTATTGTCATCATAACCAACATAACCAGCTGTTGTACCAATCAATTTAGAAACGGCTGTGCGGTCACTGTATTCTGACATGTCCAAACGGATGATAGCATCTTTTGTACCGAACATATCAAGGGCCAATTGTTTAGCCAACTCAGTTTTACCAACACCAGTTGGTCCCACAAAGAGGAAGCTACCAATTGGACGGTTACCTTCGTCGAATCCTGCACGGTTACGACGGATGGCACGCGCTACTGCTTCAACGGCCTTATCTTGACCGATAACCTTAGTTTGCAAACGGTTACCCATATCTTTCAAACGTTCGATATCAGTTGCACCCATTTGAGATACTGGAATACCAGTCATACGTTCTACAGATTCAGCCACATCGTTTACCGTAGCAGTCACCTTGTGATCTTCTGCATGGTTAGCAATTTTCTTTTCAAGTTTTTCAATACGAACCTTAGCATTTAGGGCTGCTTCGTAATCTTCTTTAGCAGCTGCAGCTTCTTGTTTAGCTTTTTCTTCTTCGATTTCACGTTCAACAGCATTGACATCAGTTACTGGATGTTGTGCTGCCAAGTGAGCTGCTGTCACGTCTACAAGGTCAATAGCCTTATCTGGCAAGCTACGTTGTGGAATGTATTGTACTGAGAAATCAACCGCTGCTTTCAAGACATCATCTGGCAAGATAACATTGTGGTGTTTTTCATAAAGATCACGGATACCTTGGAGAATCTTGAAGGTATCTTCAGCAGAAGGAGCATTGACCTTAACTTCGTTGAATCGACGAGCAAGGGCAGCATTCTTCAAGATAGTGTTACGGTATTCATCTTGAGTTGTTGCACCAATCACTGTCAATTCACCACGTGAAAGGGCTGGTTTCAAGATATCAGCAAGACCTTTAGATCCTTGACCATCGCCAGTGCTTCCGGCACCAAGAATTTGATGGATTTCATCGAAGAAGAGGATAATGTTTCCAGCTTCTTTGACTTCGTTTACCAAGTTTTGAATGTTTTCTTCAAAGCTACCACGGTATTGAGTACCAGCTTCAAGTCCAGAAATATCAATTGAAATGATTTCTTTGTTCTTGATGGCAGCTGGGACATCACCATTAACGATGGCTTGTGCCAAACCTTCAACTACAGCTGTTTTACCAACACCAGCATCCCCGACAAGGACTGGGTTATTCTTGGTACGACGAGCCAAGATTTCGCAAGCTTCTTGGATTTCTTTGTTACGTCCAATAACAGGATCCAATTTACCTTCACGAGCTTCTTCAGTCAAGTTACGACCAAGCTTAGCAAGGATACCATCTTGTTTAGGTCCTTTGGCTTGTTGTTGAGTTGGGTTTACTGCTTCACCTTCATTACCAGGCAATTGACCTGTTTGACGGTAAATCGCAAATTCTTCAGGTGTCACTTCACGACCGTTAATCATGTAGCGACGGTTTTCTGAACGGTAACCACCCATGTTACCCATCAATTGATTGAAAAGATCATCCATATTATTAAAGTTGTTGTTCATATAATTACCTCATACTGTGTTTTCTTGTGATTTTTTAAGTGTTATTTTTTAGTTCATGTGTAAATTTTGACTTTTACTGACCAAAACCCTAAAAATTTTTAGTAGCCTCAACTACTCTTCTAATAATTTCAGGTTTTGCTCTTGGCAGAAGACTGAGAACTTTCACAGTCTTGAATAAATTAACATTTAGCATAAGAGCCACCTTCTTTCTGTGAATCTCTCAAAATAGCTAACTTCCAAGCTTCTTTCAGAAAGAAACCTGTAGATTAAGGAAACCTTTTTCCCTATAGCTTTATCATATACCTTTCATCTGCTTGGGTCAAGAATTTAGTTTTGACTTTTACTGACCTTTTTAATGAAAATTTAAGCAGACAAGCTGCAATCTTTTCATATCGGTATATGGACTGTTTTGACAGCCTTCATAAGGATTTCATTTCCTTATGTTTATATTGTACAACATTAGTCAGTATTAGTCAATATCTTTTTTGACTTTTTTTGACCTTTATTGTAAATATTTTTGCAGGCAAGCTATAATTACCTTTTTACAAGGATTTAGGCTAGTCCTGCAAGATTTATAAGGAAGCAATTCTTTATGAGACTACAATACACTATTAGTCAGTAAAGGTCAATAGTTTTGTTTGATCTTTTTGAGAAAAGTTTACAAAAAGTAAAAAAGCCTACCATAGGTAGACCTAATAATGATCTTTAAAAGATAGAAAGGCGACGCTCTTACCATCAACCATATAAATTAAACGATTTTCAGCATCAATTCTTCGGGACCAAGCTCCTTGAAAGTCATACTTCAAGGGTTCTGGCTTACCAATACCTGAAAAAGGATCCCGTTGAATATCTTTAATTAGTTTATTAATTCGCTTAAGTGTCTTTCTATCCTGATTTTGCCAATAACAATAATCTGTCCATGCGTCTTCAGTAAAAGTGAGTAACATTTTCTACTCCTTTAGTGCATGTTCTTGAGTCTCTCCAGCACGTACCTGAGCCATTCCTCTTAAAACCTTGTCTGAAAGTCCTTTATTTTGAACAATCCGCAATGTTTCTTGAATGCTATCCCACTCACTCTTTGAGACCACTACAATATCTTCATCGGGATTTTTATTGACTACAGCTAAAGGTTCAAATTCATCATTAACCTTTTTCATATAATCCTTCAAATGATTTCGAAACGTTGAATAGACGACTGCTTCCATTAGCATACCTCATTTTCCTCTTTTCTTTTATTATATACCAAAAGAATAAACTTGTCAGGAACTTGTACAACTTCATTCTTTCTATTACATTTATTCGAAAAAAGATTAAAAAAGCCTACCAGGGGTAGACCTTTTATAAAACTATTTTACTCTAATTGGTACGCGTCCCCAGTTTTGTTGAGAAAGCTCGGGATTACCTAATTGATAAACATTATCTGCTTGCTGTGTAAGCATATCCCAAGGCTCCCTTCCAATCCGAGCCACTATATCCACAGATTTTTTCACAGATTTAAGGTGAGACTGCCCTTTTTGAGAAAAACCAAGCACATGAATAGATTCAGCTAGAGGGTTATCCACAGCTCCGACCAGGATATAAGTCAAAATACGACGTACACGAGCCTTCGTATAGCGTTTAGTTGCTACCTTATCCACTAGCTCCTCAACAGAAGAAACCTCACGAATAGCAGCTTTTAAACGACTGGCAATCTCTTCATTCACCTGGAAAACACTGGTCAAATCAGGGTTTGTAAGAATCTGATAAACCAGCAATTGGAAATAATTATCCCAAGAGACCTGTGGAGAAGTCTGAAAAAGTTTGCTATTGGGCATGAACTTATCCACAAAATCACTATCTTGCTTGTGGAGACGAAGACTGGTTGCTGAGGCGAAAGATACTTCCTTGTTTGAGGAATGATAGCCAGCCCCTTGTCTCTGGATAGGATTCAACTTAATGCCCTTACCAGCACAAGCTTTGGCATAGGCTAAGCCTAGGATATGATTGGGTGTATTGCCAGTAAAGGCTACACCAGCAAACTTTTCCCACATTTTTTGCGTCTTCTGTGGATAAGACAAATCACTCGGCAAACTCTCCACAAAGGCTTCCATTTCCTCAGACTTTTCAGCATAGACATCTGCTATTGCCTGATAGTCTAGGACTTCTTCCGTGCCAAAAGTAAGACTATCAATCCCCAGTCGAGATAAGATATCGACGGCCCCAGCAGCAAAATAATCGGCAGACTGAACTGCCGTCAAGAAGGGCAACTCAACCACAAGATCTGCCCCATTTTCCAAAGCCATCTGAGCCCTAGTCCACTTATCCACAATAGCTGGCTCACCTCGCTGGACAAAATTCCCGGACATGGCAACGATTTTCACGCCTTCAGCCTGATCAAAGAGATACTTGTGACCGTTATGAAAAGGATTGAACTCAGCAATAATACCTGTAACTGTCATAGGCTCTTATTTTTGGGCCACAAAGAACCAACGTGCACTAGTTTCAGTCGGTTCCTTGTCCTCAAAATCGGCGTAAAGCTTGAAGGATTTGAAGCCAGCCTGCTCCAACAAGATATCATAAGTCAAGACCTCGTAGGTACGCTCCTCATGAACCTCATCATGACGACTAAAGCTTCCATCTTCCTCTTGGACAAAGAAGGTCAATTCATGGACGATAGAATGCGGTGCCGCATCCTCATAAGTGTCCCAAAGCATAGCAAAATCTTCAGCATTTTCATGGTAAGAATAGCCAGGGAAAACCTCATCCGTTTGATAGGTTGAGTGCACATCAAAGATAAAGACACCATCCTCATTGAGGGCATTGTAGACCTCTTTGAAGACGTCCCCAACCTCTACTTCATCCTGCATATAGCAGATTGAATCTGAGTAGCAGGTCACAAAATCATACTTGCCAGCTTGCGATAAATCCAACATGTTGCCTTCAATAAAGTAAATTTTCTGTTTGGCGGAAGACGCACGCTTCTCCGCAATCTTCAACATATCAGCACTCAAATCGAGTCCAGTTACATCAAAACCAGCTTGAGAAAAACGTACAGATTGAATCCCAGTTCCACAAGCCAATTCGAGCAATTTCTTTTTGTCCTTAGTCTTTGGCAAATGACGGAGGGAGAAATCCGTCCACAAATCGTAAAGACTATCATCCATAACAGCGTCGTAGACCGCCGCAAAAGTTTCATAAGTAGCCATAATCATGATACCAAGTCCGTCCGTAATCGGAATGAAAATTAGAAGCTTTGACTTGGAATCCTGATCCAAGCCAAAGCTATCTATTTTCCGACGATTACAGGACGGGTTCAAATCCTTTCAAGATACAAAGAGCGTCAAAAGCACAGAGAAAATAGGAAAATTTCTGCCGTATCGCTAGATACAAAGAAAATTTATCTTTTTCTCACAGCTTTTAGCTCGTGTTCAGTTAACAAAACAACCAAACACAAGGCTCCATCCTTCCTATTAAATCTTTAGTTTAAGCAACAAAACCCAGTTGTCACCAACTGAGTTCAATTTTTATGCCAAATAAGCTGACACATCCACCATTGGTGCTTCATGCCAGAGTTTTTCAAGGTTATAGTGAGCACGCTCATCTTCTGTAAAGATGTGAACAACGACGTCGTTCAGGTCCAAAAGAATCCAGCCGCCCTTATTGTCACCTTCCATGTGACTAGCGTCCACACCAGCTTCTTTAACTTTCTCACGGATGTTGTCAGCAATAGCTTCCAACTGACGGCTATTCATGGCGCTCAAAATAACAAAGTAGTCTGTTAGGCTTGTGAGACCATACAAATCAAGGGCAACGATATCTTCAGCTCGCTTTTCATCAGCAGCTTTGACAACCAATTCAAGTAATTCTTCTTTCATTTAATCCTCTTTCATTAAAAAATCGTTTTGTAATCTAAGACATCTGCAAAACGTTCATCCCAAATGTTCTCGTAAAATTCATTAATCGTTTCTGCTGGAATGTCGTCTCCATCAAAGGTTGTAACAGTACCTTCGGGAACAACTAGCTTGTAGCCATGTTCGAAAGCAACTTTAACGGATGTATCAACACAATACTCCGTCTGCATACCGCATAAGACTAGTTTCTCAATTCCTTGTTGATCCAAGTATTCCTTTAATCCAGTCTCTTTAAACATGCTATTGTATCGCTTCTGAAAAACCTTTTCATCAGACTGTCTGTTTAATAGTGGCGATAATTTCCAATCTTCCGAGGTTAGAGCCTCTTCCGTTTCAATATGCTGAATATAGATAATTTCGATATTCTTGCTTCTAGCTTGGTTTTGTAAATAAGAAATTTTTTCCAATAGGCTTTTTGTATTAAAACCTGTTCCCACTAAAATATTTTGTACATCAATAATGATAAAAGCCGTCTTCATTTAGTTCTCTTTCAAATATTTCACAAAAGCATTATAGGTTTCCAAGGTTTGTGGGAAAATCGGCAAGGCCTGGTGAGCCAAGTGTTCGACCGTATGGACGGTTTCAAAGGCAACTGCCTTGTCCAAGGATTGCTCTGCTACTTGTCTAGCTTCCTCTACCAAAGGGAAATTACGGTTATGCTCAATATAATCAGCTACATAGACAATCTTGTCTAGGGTTGACATGTTATGGCTTCCGACGGTATGGATCTCGATACTACGCAGAATATCACCATCTGTCAAACCCAGGTCTTCTTGAATTTTGTAAATCCCGACCATACCATGCCAGACATTATTTCCCCATTTTTTCAATTCAGGGTCAAGCTCGTACCTATCAATAAGATTCAAGAATTCTTGATCTGGAAGCTCTTTGGCATAGTCGTGTAAAAGACCAGCCAAACCAGCTTTTTCAGTATCGTAGCCATTCTTTTCAGCAAGATGAATAGCAGCTCGCTCGACACCCAAAACATGATTGAAGCGTTTAGGACTCATCACGGCTTGCACTTTTTCAAGAAGTGTTTGACGAGAATAGCCCAAGTATTTTTCATAGGTCATTTATAAAGTCCTACTTTCTTGATATAGGCGAGTACAGATTGAGGCACCATAAAGTTAGGTGTACGATCTTTCTTGATATAATCACGAACAGCGCTTGAACTGATATCCATCAAAGGAACATCAACCCAGATGACTGGATAAGACGTTCCTGCCTTATACTTAGGACGTTGAACACCCACAAATTGCACCATCTCAATAAGTTCGTCAATGCGATGCCATTTAGGCAGGTATTCGACCATATCAGCACCGATAATGAAGTAATAATCCGTATCAGGATTGGCCTCTGTCAAGAGTTTCATGGTGTCATAAGTATAACTGATTCCCTTGCGTTCCAACTCGATGGTTTCAATATCCAAACCCTCGATACCGTTAATAGCCAACATGAGCATATTTAGGCGATGTTGTTCATCAATAGTCTCTTTTTTATCGACATGAGGTGGCTCAAACTCAGGCATGAGAAGAACTTCGTCAAGTCCTAACTGCTGACGCACCTGGTCCGCAACAACCAAGTGAGCATTGTGAACAGGGTTGAAATTTCCACCTAAAATCCCCACCTGCTTACGGCCAGTATCTTTGATTTCTTCTTCTAGTTGAACCTTTGTAAATGGGGTTACGAGATCCAGTGCCATGTACGCCTCCTCTTACTCAAACATCATTTAAATAACTTTTCTTTTGCCTTTAAGGTTTCAAAAGTCATCAACTATTTTTGGATGGCTTTAACCTTTGGTGATAACTTACGATTTTCTTTTTTAGCTGATTCTTTGTAGATAATCAAGATACGTCCAATCTTAAGGACTGTATCACAGCCAATTTCTTCTTCCAAAATTTCAGCCACTTCATGGATGTCTTCCATGGTATTTTGAAGTAGGGTTACCTTAATCAACTCACGAGCATCAAGAGCGTTGCGAACGCTCGTTTTGATATGGTCGTTAAGACCGTTTTTCCCGATTTGTACAATAGGTTTGAGAGTGTGTGCTTCTGATTTGAGGAAAGCACGTTGTTTTGATGTTAATGACATGTTTATTCCTTTTATTTTATTTGCTGTTTTTCTTAGGTGATACGGACGCTAGCAAACCACCGGTTTCATAGCTAATTTTTGAGCCTAAGGTCTCAAAAATTCTGAATCCAAGTAACATAAAATGTTACTTGGATTACTATCACAGTGAAAAACACATCGTTTGCTCATGACGTAAATCTAGGCAAACTTCATGTTCATTGAAAAGACTTTTTTATGCCTTTCCTTTCTTATACTTTTAATTACTTTATTAAGTTTAAATAATAGCTTTTCGTACGACGACGCCAACGCCTTCTGGTGCCCAGGCGGCAACGATGGTTGGTTGGTCGGCCTTTCCTTGAACACGAATCCAGCCTAGTCCCGAGAAGACAATGTCTGTCTTATCTTTGACAGTGAACTCGTGGCGGACAAGTTTTGGAAAATCGGTAAGATCCTTTGGCCCAGGCGGCATGAGGAGACTGCCAACATGCTTGTCATAAAAGGCATCTGCACCTTCAAGTTTGGTACGATGAAGCTTTAGATTATTGTCAAAGAAGGCTGTAAAACCTTGTTTATCACCATCAATAAAGTCAAAACGTCCTAATCCACCTAGGAATAGGGTTTGACTTGCATTTAACTGATAAGTTTTTGGCTTAATTTCCTTCTTAGGACTAACGTATTTGAGGTCCTTAGCTGACAGGTAATGAGCCATTTGGTGGCGATGAATAATTCCTGGAGTGTCGAAAATGTAAGTACCATCATCCAGCGGAATCTCAATCTTATCAAGGGTCGTGCCTGGGAAACGAGAGGTAGTAATGACATCTTTATCACCAGTAATTTCCTTGATAATGGCATTGATAAGGGTCGATTTACCAACATTTGTCACACCGACAACATAGACATCACGACCCTTACGGAGTTTTTCAATACGTTGAATCAACTCTTTAATAGCATGATGATTTTGAGCAGACGTCAACATGACATCCACCGGACGCATACCTTCTTCGTAGGCACGTTCTGTCAACCACTGGGTTACCTTACCATCTTTAACGGATTTAGGTAGAATATCCTTTTTATTGCCAACCAAGAGCACATCATTACCAGAAACAAAGCGTGACAAGCCCGGAATGACTGACCCATTAAAATCGAAAATATCAACGACATTGACAACGAGGGCATCGCTATCACCAACTTCGTGAAGCAATTTTAAAAATTCATCATCTGTGATATGGACATCCACAATTTCATTGTAATGACGAAGACGGAAACAGCGTTGACAGTACAAGTCTCCCGTTTCTTCAGCCTTTTTGATAGAGCTAGCAGGTGTGTAGCCAGCTTTTTCTTTATCTTCTGTTTGAATTTGGGCTCCACACCCAATACAAAATAATTCTTCCATTAAATTCCTTTGTCGAAGGTCATAGGACCATACGCTTTTTCAATCTTTTTCCACATGCGACGTTCACGCCAACGGTTAAACTTGGTCACCCAAGAATCAGACTTCACCAAAGGCTTAACCAAAATCGAGCGGATACCTGCTCGGTGGCTGGCCCTAATGTCAGTCATGAGCTGGTCGCCCACCATTACAACCTCTTCACGGTTAAAGTGATAGCGCTCAATCGCTTCATTAATCCCCTTAGTAAAAGGTTTCATGGCGCGGCTCACAAAGTCCACATGAAAATTAGCAACCGCACGTTCGACACGGTCGTGTTTGTTATTAGAGACCACAACCACTGGGATGTCAGCCTCCGTCATCTCATCCAACCAAGCACGTAGCTCAAGCGTTCCATCAGGATTGTTCCAAGCAATCAAGGTATTATCCAAATCAACCAAGACGGCACGAATACCGTGTTCACGTAGCTGGTCAGGTTTCAAATCATAAACAGCCTCCACCATAAAATGGGGCCTGTAATCGTCTATACTCATTTTTTCTCCAAAATGTTAGTTTACCTCTTATTCTACCATATTTTTAAGGTTTATGTGTGGGACTTAAGTCCTATTTTTAAGAACAGCCCATACAATAAAGAAAGAGAGCCAGCAATCACTGAACTCTCTCCTTATCTTTGAATTTTTTCTTGTTTTTTAAGGGCAACTAAATTCTTAAGCGATATGATGATAACAGCAAGAACAATTAAAAACATTCCAAGCACATCAATGGCAAAGAAGCGGTCCCCCATAATTAATACGGTTAAAATGACCGACGCTACAGGTTCTACCGAAGCCAAGAGACTCCCTTTGACAGCTCCAACCATAGTTGTCCCCTTAAGGAAAACGGTGTAAGCAAAGACTGTCCCAATGAAGACCAATCCAAAAAGTGCTAAGAGATTTCCACCATTCAAAGAAAGCTTATACTTCCAGGCTTGGATAGCAATCGGAAAGATTAAACCACCGATCAACAGACCTAAACCAATGACAATCAAACTTCCCCATTTTTCAATAGCCTTAGCAGGCAGTAAGATATAAAGTGCGTAGGTCACCGCCGAAAAGAGACCCCAGAACAAGCCCAGAGGTGTAATCGCCAGCTCCCTTATCTGACCATGCGTTGCGATGGTAAAGGTTCCCACAATAGCCAGGATAATCGCCACTAGCTCTGCTGCTGTTGGGAACCTACAATATTTTGCACATACAAAAGCCAGGATGATAACTGGGGTGACATACTGCAAGACCGTCGCTGTCCCAGCATTAGTGTATTGAATAGCACTGAGATAGGCGTACTGATTTAGTACCAGACCAAAGAGAGCAAATAAGGCGATACTTACTAAGGTTTTTCTATCTTTAATAGCTTGTACTAATTTGTCTCGCTGCCTAAAAAAGACTGAAGCCGTTAGTAAAATACCAGACAGAAGCAAACGTAAACTCGTCAAAAGATTGACATTAACACCATGAGCCATTAGGTATTGACCAGAAACTCCTGAAAATCCCCAGGCAATTCCTGCTGTCACTACCATTAAGCTCCCTTTTAGTTGTTTAGACATGTGTTTTCCTCGATTATAATAATGCTTAATTATTATATCACAGAGTGGATAAGGAAAGCGGTTACCCCATAAAACTTAAGCAGTTTTTCTTGAGGAATTTTCAAGCCACCAACCGACAACCCAGCCAAGGACTAAAAGATAATTTTCAAGAGCACCTATGGCATTGACTGAGTGATGATGTTGAAAATAGCTAAGGAAATGATTGGTCCCAATTCCAAGGCCTCCAATAATCAAAGCTATCAGTACAGCTCTCAGATAAAACCAATCGTACTTGAGATTCACGGCAAGAAGAATGATCAGAACTGCCACATTCCAGATACCAATCTCCCTCTGCCAACCAACTGAAATGCCATACCCCGAGTGACTTCCCATATAGGTTGGGAAAAATAGCTGAAAAATAATGGCACCAGTCATGGCCAGGATGACGAGGATAAATAGGACTCTTAAAAATTTGTTCATTGGGTTGCTCCTGTTTAAAAGATACTTAAATGAATATCACTAGTATAACAAAAAAAAGACCTAAGTATAACCTAGGTCTTTGAAGTTGATTATAGTCTCTCGAAAAAATACTTTACTTTATATTCGTTCGTTAATCATTAGGACAATAGTTTCCAACATAACTCAATATTTTGGATTTCCAAGGTTTACTAATCGCTTTTTCGAAATCCTTCCTTTTAACCCCCATAGAACTTGAAATGTACTCAATATATTCTTCTTTAGATCCTCTAGTCTTATCAAATAAATTTGGAGTAATTTCTTCATCCATAAATGGTTTAAAGATCAACCAATTTTCCTGATTGAAAGTTTCTAATTTAGAATCCCATTTTTTGGTGCTATTATTTATCAACTTATTATGATATACAATTCCTTGAAACTGAATACTTCCTTTAGACTTATCTAAATCAAATATAAAATCGTAATCAGTAAGATTTTCGTTCGTCTTGATTATATATTTATTGAAATTCTTCGTAACAAATACTATTTCATAAAAAAGTTGCATTCCAAAAAACAAAACAATTGATATTCCAAATGCAATTAAAGAAGGAGTAATAAATTCTGGAAATGTTTTAGGATGATCTAATTTAAACATAAAATCTTTATCCAAAAGCTTAAATTCAAAAGGACCGTCCTTAGATAATAAAATATAATAGACTCTAATTGCTATTAGGTAGATAAACCATATTATTTTAAAACATGTTTCAAAATAATTATAAACTGGTGTTGTTTCTATTTTAGATCCATAAAGAAATTGGTTTTGAGTTACAACAAATTCTTTTAAATATGGCAAAAGTAATGGAAGAAACCAAACTAGTATGGTTATTGCACTCTCTGAAATTTTTCCAGTAGTTGAATCAAAAGAAATGTAAAAAACAAATAAATCAAAAACTAAGAAGGTCGTTACAAAAAATACCAGCCCTAAAATAAAACCATCCAACACAAATTTGGATAATTGATTATCGATTTTTTGGGAAATTGTTTTTTTCTTATAGAGAGAACTAAATACAAACATAGTTCCTAAAAACAAAACTAACGATATAATTCCACTGAGACTGCTTTTACAAAAATGAAAGAGAACTAAAAAAATAATAGCAAAAACTTCGAAGAAAAACAAAATCTCAATAAATAAAAATAAGGCCCTAAATAAACCTATAAAAAATTTTTCTATTATATTTTTATCAGCTAGAAACAGTGATTTGCTATGACGAATCTGATGAATTAATGACATCAAAAGACTTAGAATAATCCACAGATATAAAATACAATTAAAATTTATTTCAAAATAATAAACTCCAACACTTGAAATAAGTAAGATAGTGACCAACACAATTTCGAGGTCTAAATTTTCTACAAACTTTTTCATATACTTTTTCATATAAAAACCCTCCATTCCCAAGTATACCAAAAAAACTAGCCTACATTCTATGTTCAACAAAGAATGTAGGCTAGTTTTTATATTAGAAAAAATTTATTACTCTTCTTTCAACTTCGCCAATTCTTGGGCAAGTAACTTGAGGGCTACTTGTGGGTTGGCTTGGCCTTTGGTTGCTTTCATGAGGAAACCTGTGAAGGCCTTGTCCGCATTCCGTTTCCCTGACTTGAAGTCGGCTACGGCTGCTTCATTGTCTGCAAAGACTTGGTGGATGATTGGAATCAAGACTTCAGGGTCTGAAATCTGTACCAACCCAGCTTTTTCGACGTATTCACGCGCACCGCCACCGTTTTTCGCCAAATGAACGAAGACTTTCTTGGCAATCTTAGAAGAAATCGTTCCATCTTCGATGATGGCAATCATTTCTACCAAGTTTTCTGGTGTCAATTGGATTTCTTCAAGCGTCTTGCCTTCTGCATTCAAGAATTGCGCCACTTCCCCTTGAAGCCAGTTAGACACTTGTTTGGCATCTCCACCAAGGGCTACTGCTGCTTCAAAGAAGTCAGAAGTGACTTTCGTCGCTGTCAATTGGTTGGCATCATAGTCAGACAAGCCAAGCTCCGCCACGTAGCGAGCACGACGGTCTTTTGGAAACTCTGGCAACTCTGTGCGCATTTCCTCAATCCACTCATCTGAGATTTCAAACAAGGGAAGGTCTGGTTCTGGGAAGTAACGGTAATCCGCTGCCCCTTCTTTGACCCGCATAAGAATCGTGCTCTTGTGGGCTTCATCGTAACGGCGTGTTTCTTGACGAATGATACCACCTGAACGCAAGATTTTCGCTTGGCGTTGCACCTCGTATTCAAGACCTTTACGGACGTTTGAGAAAGAGTTCAAGTTTTTCAACTCAGTCTTGGTACCAAATTCCTCTTGACCGTATGGACGAAGGGAAATGTTGGCATCCACACGCATAGAGCCTTCTTCCATCTTGACATCAGAAATGCCTGTGTATTGGATGACTTCTTTGAGAGCTGTCAAATAAGCATAGGCTTCTTCAGGAGAACGCATATCTGCTTCAGATACGATTTCAATCAATGGCACCCCTTGACGGTTAAGGTCCACATAAGAGAAACCGTCTGGGCTGTGGGTATTCTTACCGGCATCTTCTTCCAAGTGGGCACGTTCAATCCCGATTTTCTTAGTTGAGCCGTCTTCCAATTGCACTTCAATCCAACCCTTGTAGCCGATAGGCTCATCAAATTGCGAAATTTGGTAAGCCTTTGGATTATCAGGGTAGAAATAGTTCTTACGGTCAAAGTGCATGTGTTGGTGGATATCCATATTCAAGGCCAAAGCAGCCTTGATACCAGCGTCCACAACACCCTTATTCAAGACAGGAAGCACCCCTGGGAAAGACCAGTCAATCACATTGGTATTGGCATTTTGCTCGTTCCCAAAGTGAGCAGAGGTTGGTGAGAAAATTTTTGAATTTGTATTCAATTCAACGTGGACTTCAAGTCCGATGACTGTTTCAAAGTTCATTAATTGTCACCTCCAAAAATCACGGGTTGTTGCTTGTGGTAATCTGTCGTTGCTTCAAAGGCAGCTGCAGCTTGGTAGATAGTCTCTTCAGAATACTTAGGACCGATTAATTGCAGACCGACTGGGAGTCCTTGCGCAAAACCTGCAGGAATCGAAATTCCTGGAAGACCTGCCAAGTTGACTGGGATGGTCAAGAGGTCTGCCAAGTACATGGCAACAGGATCATGATTGAGTGAATCCAAATCAAAGGCCACGCTTGGAGCTGTTGGACCAAGGATGAGGTCGTAATCCGCAAAGACTTTTTCGAAATCTTGGATAATAAGGGTACGAACTTGACCAGCTTTCTTGTAGTAGGCATCGTAGTAACCAGATGACAAGCTAAAGGTACCCAGCATGATACGGCGCTTCACTTCATCACCAAAGCCTTGACTACGAGTGTTCACATAGATGTCATCCAAGTTCTTGGCATCTTCCGCACGGAAACCATAGCGAATCCCGTCAAAACGTTGCAAGTTTGAAGAGGCTTCAGATGAAGCAATGATGTAGTAAACGGCAACCCCGTATTTAGAATGAGGCAGGCTAACTTCTTCGACAGTTGCTCCCAATTTTTCAAAATGTTTGGCCGCATTAAGAATGGTTTCTTTGACTTCTGGGTCAATTCCTTCCCCAAGGTATTCCTTAGGAAGGGCAATCTTCATGCCTTTGATGTCTTGACCAATCTTAGAAGTAAAGTCAGCTACACGAACAGGCGCAGAAGTTGAATCCTTGGCATCTTCACTGGCAATGACATTAAGCAATTGGGCATTTTCCTTAACGGTTTGTGAGAAGGTACCAATTTGGTCCAATGAGCTACCAAAAGCAATAAGACCGAAACGAGAAACCGTTCCGTAAGTTGGCTTAAGACCAACAATCCCGTTAAAAGCTGCTGGTTGGCGAATAGAACCACCTGTATCTGAACCAAGAGACAAGCGGACTTGTCCTGAGGCTACAGAAGCTGCTGAACCACTTGATGATCCACCAGGAACCTTGCTGTGGTCCCAAGCATTTTTGGCTGGTCCATAATATGAAGTTTCACCAGATCCACCCATGGCAAATTCATCCATGTTGGTCTTTCCAATGACAATCATATCTTTGGCTTTCGCATTGGCAACCGCTGTCGCATCAAAGATTGGCTCGTAGTTATAAAGCATTTTTGAAGCTGCAGTCGTCAAGATACCATCAGTAGAGATGTTATCTTTGACAGCTAGCGGAATTCCTGACATGAGGTTGTCAGCATCGATTCCTTTTTCATCAATGGCCTTGGCTTGTGCAAGGGCAGCTTCTTCTGCCACCGTCACAAAAGCATTGACTGCTTCTTCACGCGCCTTGATATCGTCAAGCGTCGCTTGGGTCAATTCGGTTGCTGAAATTTCCTTAGAGACAAGGAGGTCGTGCAACTCTTCAATGGTTTTATGGTTGAATGACATTAGGCATCTCCTCCATCTTCTAGGATAGCTGGTACCTTGATGTAGTAATTGTCTTTTTCAGGTACATTTTTAAACAAACGGTCACGGTCCGTCCCTTTTTCAGCAACATCCGGACGCAATACAGTCTTGCGGTCAGCCATGGTCGTTGTTGGAGCAACACCCGTTGTGTCCACTTCTTCCAACAATTCCACCATGTCAACAATTTTAGACAAGGTTGTCGCAAACTCAGCTGTCTCTTCTGGAGAGAATTTTAATTTTGAAAGATTGGCAACGTGGGTTACCTCTTCTTGCGTAATTTTCATCTTGATTCCTTTCGTGAAATGATGATTTTTCAATACCTTCTATTTTATCATAATTTCAGCTATTTTGCTTGGAGGATAAAAAATCTGTAGCAACTTTTTCGTCACTACAGATACCATAGGTTCAACTTAAACCACGATATTTGAAAGATAGTTAGTCTATGGCTACCAAGAGCTTTCTCCAAGCTTCTAGGATTTCTGGCTTCAGGTATTTTTTCGCCAAATCATACGAAGCTTGATGCATAGACTCAAGATTGCCTTCTAAGACTGCTACAATCTTACCCGCCATATCAGAAACAAGTAAATCTTCATCCATGGTCTCATCATAGGAAACCAGATAACCGTTCTTCCCGTCTTTGATAAAGGTCGGATTGCCATAGCGAGCATCAAAACCGACCAAGGCAAGACCTGCTCCTACCGCTTCCATCAAAGTCAAACCAAAGGTCTCCCACTGAGAGGTAGTCACATAAAGTTCATATTGTGGGTAAATCTTCTGCAAGTTCGCATGACCTCTTAGATGGATATAACTACCTGCTCCAAGGTCATCAATCAGTTGTTCTAGATTTTCTTGTTCGACACCCTTACCATAGATATCAAAGTTGAGATTAGGCTCTTTATCATGGGCCAAAGCAACCGCTCTTATGGCTAGATCCAGCCGTTTACGTGGGTCTAATCGCGAAGCTGTTATCAAACTAAGGGGCTTTCTCTGACCATCTGGGTAACTAAGATTATCCAAATGGCCTACAGGTAGGGCATAGATAGTAGCATTGTCTAGCCCTTGTTTGTGAAAGGTAGTCTCTAGTACTGCTTTTTGTGCTTCAGTCGCTGTGATAAAGAAATCAAACCGCTGGGCATACTTAAAGATATAGTAATACTCATAGTAGAGTCCACCATTTTCAAACTCATGCTCTGAATGGAAAACAAAACCTAATTTTGCAGGTGATTGAAGCTCTAAAATTGGTCGTGCAAATGCAATCAAGGCAGCCCTATCTAATAATAGGGTATCTTCTTGTGTCAAGGAAAGGCGAGCCAAAAAGCGACGCATGACTTCCGTTTGTGACACTAAAATCTCATTCTCCAGCCTGTACAACCAAGTAGCTCCCTGCTTGAGTTCTTCAAAAGCAATATGTCCATCTTGGTTATGGAAACTTCTTCTGATGAGGATACCCTTTTCAAAGTATTCTGTAACCAGTTTACGGGTTCCATACCACTCACGCTTCAACAAAATACCATTCGTAAGGTAATCGACATAGCGGACACACCCCTTTTTACAGGGGTCCATTGTAAAGATGAGTCTACTTCCATCTGAAAACTCATAAAGGAATTCTGTTTCATCTTGCTTCTTCAAATCCAGTCGCGTTAACTGGAACTGCTGTTGCAAGGCTCCCACTGTCAATGACGGAATATAACCATCTTGGTCGGTAAAACAGACATAGGCATGCAGGAGTTCTTCATAGCGATGTCCCAGAGAAAGATAATAATCCAATTTATAGGGTTGAGGCCAAGTTGTGAAAACAAATTTAGCAGACGCATTTAATTCACGTAGCATTAAGGCTCTGGATGCTTGGGCTACATCAACACCATTAGGCTCATAGCCCACCAGTAGGTTAAAGGTGTAAATCGTCATCTTTCTCCCCCTTCCAATTGATTAAAGAAAGCCATGATTTCTGCCCTATCAGCCAGTTTTAAAGCCTCTTTTTGAGCCTTAAGCGCTCTAGGATAGCAATCTTGTTCCTGCAAAAGTTGGCGGATACTTTGCCCCATTTCCTCCACCGAAGCAAAAACAGTTGGTAGGGCCTTATAGTATTGACGGTGGACCGTTGAAGCCAAACCATACAATAGTTGCTCATTTGCAATAGCCTCAAGCGTCACATCAGAAACCTCACTGCCATAATTCAAATCAAGATAAATGGAAGATTTCCTTAGCAGCTCTCGATATTTCTTACGACTAATCCCAGGATAAAGATGGACATTCGTCTTTTCCTCCAAGCAAGTCAATTTAGGTCCCATACTAGTTAAGGCTGCAATGTGAAAAGCAATATCCGAAAACTTATCAACCAAACCAGCCAATCCCTCAATATTTTCCGAAGCAGTCATCACCATGGCTTGAGGAGTAAACGTTTTAGCCTCTTCTTGTTCTGCACCAGCGAGATAAATCAATCCCGGCCTACGCTCCTCCTGAGGATAATAATTAGCAATCAACGTATGACTTACCTGATTTTGAATGTGCTCAAGACCATCGTGACTAGCAGAACAATAGACCAGTCGTTCAGCTTGTAACAGTGGAAGCAAATTAGGATCCATACAAATGATAGTTTCGTCTGACTTCAGGATCTGCCCAAGAACAAACTTGATTACATCATCCTTACCTGAGAAAATCCTATCTCTTCCCACAGAACCCTGATGAATCAAGTAATCTTCTTGGATATAATGCAATAAGACTTCCTCTTGCGCACGATTAAAGTAAATATCCATGAGGGCTCGCCCCTCATCATCTAAAAGACGTTGCTTGGTCCGCCATCCATAACGGTTATAGTCATCAATAGCGACAACCTTTTCTCCTTGGCCGAACCACTCAACCTGCTTGACCGTGCGCTCTCTAACATTTTCACGAAAAATAATATTAGCTCGACGATCTTTGCCATCAAAAAGATAAGTCGTAATTCCCAAAGTCCAAAGCTCCCAATAAAGAGGAACTGACAAATCGTTAAAAAAGAGAGGTTTGCCTTGGTAATCATCCTCAGAGGAATAAATAAATGACGATGCCAAACTAATAGTATTCTCATCTACATCCGTTTCAAAATTAGTGTAGAACACTCGTGATCTTATTCCAAAAGAGTCTAGCAATCTTCTCAGTTTATCCATCGCTTGACTGGGTTCTTGTGCAATAATGAGCATAGTTATCCTTTCTAACTATTTCAAGCAATAAATAGCTTAAGCCTATACTTTTATTGCTCCAAAAATCTCAAGTTGACCTTTGCTGTCTGATAGGTCTCCGTATCTTGAAGGTTGGCTTCTTCCAATTTTTCAATGGCACGCTTTAAACGTGTCTTATAAATGTAACGATGCCATGTTAAATCATAGCCCAACATCCCTAGCAGTGCTAGTTTTTCATTTTTAGCTTCCATCTCATCTAAGACACGCTTTTCCGTCCAGACCTGAGATAGGGTATCCTTGCGCCCCACTCGATACCAGTAGATACATTTTTCAGTATGAATCACACGATTGGCCTTTAACAAAAGTTTATACATAAGGAAGTTGTCTTCGACATTCTTTCCAACAGGAAAACGCAGGTCCTCAAATAAGGAGATTTTGTAGAGCTTCATCATGGCACATGCCCAAGCCATATCTCTTGTCTCTTGGATAGCATCATGATCGATAATATCTCTTCCCTCATAAAGGGTTTCAGAATAATCATCCTCTGTCAGCTTAATCAAAAACTTACTCGTACTATCATTAAACAAATTATAATTGCCAGTAGAAACATCTGCCTCATACTTTTTCAGCTGATGATACAAGGTCTCCACATAATCTTCTGTCACCCAATCGTCTGGGTCTACAAAAGTAATGTAATCACCTGTAGCCAAGTCAATCCCCGTATTTCGAGCTGCAGATAAGCCACCATTAACTTGTCGGACATAGCGAATACGTGAATCTTGCTTGAAGAATTCCTTGCAAATGGCTTCTGAATGATCAGGAGAACCATCATTAACAAGAATGATTTCAAGATGAGGATAGGTCTGGTTGACTATCGTTTCCAAACACTTCCGTAAATAAGCTTCCACATTATAAATGGGAATAACAATACTAACTACTTCTTTATTTTCCATTGATTATCTCTCAATCGTATCTATATAGTCTCGAACAGCCTCTACCATTTGGTCTACTTGGTCATTCTTAAACACTTGATTCTTCCCAGTTTGGTCATGATTGGTCCCTTCAAAAGAGAAAACAGGAAGCCCCAACTGATGAATCGTTTCTGTAATATGATCAACCTCGTCAAATGGATTAATATCCAAATAAAAATCTATTTTTTCCAAAACCTTGCGACTTGTTAGAGGATCAAATGAGGGATAGAGGATAAGATTTGGATACTGCTCTAATTTCACCAAATTAAAACCAAAATGAGAGTGAGCCAAGACATGAAAAGCCACATCTGGAAAGGCCTGTAACAAGCCTTCCAACTCAAAAATATCTGCCGTATTGGTATAAATAGCCGTATGATAAGAAAAATCTCCCACCACATCACTAAAGTTGAGCTTTACGGCTGGTTTTCTCAATAAGATATCTTCCCAAGCTAGGGCGTAATAGAACCACCAAATATCCCTGAAACGATTAAAACGTTTAGCAGTCCAAGGCTTATTGTAAGAGGTGTAATGGATAACTGCAGGTACCCCTTCAAACGCATCATACCAATCCAGATCCCCGTATATATACTGGTCCTTATCAGAACCTACCTGAAGATTATAAGTCCAAGGAAGTCTGAGCCAAGCATCCTTAAAATACAAATTCAAGATTCCCTGATCACCATAGACTTCTTGGTGATGTTTCTGTGTTAAATCAAAAAGAGATTCGGTCACCTTATGTTGGCGCCACCAAGCAGTGTCAATAACCATCAAACCAGCATTGAATCCTTCTGTCGTCGTTGGACAATCCACTACCGCTCCAATACCAAGACCATTCAAATCTACCTCAAAAAGTGGTGACAAATCCTGCGTGAAAATCATATCGCAGTCTAAATAGAGAACGCGATCTTCTTGAACAAAGTCCGGAATCGCATAACGGAAGAAAGTCGCATAATGAATATGTGCACTCGGAAGCGAAAATGCTTTAAAACTTTCTGCAGATACTCGACAATTGACAACTTCCGATGCAATGGTTTCTAAACGACGATTCATAAGCGCAAACCATTCTGTTGGTAAATTCTCATTTAAGACATAGATTTTCCAATGTCCCTGATGAGCACATAGAGACTTAAGAGCCACCTCTAACTTTTCCATGTAAGATAGGTCGGCTACAAATACAACTGACTTTTTATCCATGTTTTCTCCCTCTCAAACTCTAATAAGAATATCATTTTTTAGAAAACATTACAATTTCTATACTTTAAAAAATCAGCCTAACGGCTGAGTTAGATAGAAGACAAAGTCTTCTTAATTTAAGAGACATTAAAATCATTAATCTAGGTTCTCAACATTGAACCCAGATAATTACATGACTCAAAGACCAAACATCGCTTGAATAGGAGACAGCTTTGATAAATAGTCAAAAATTCTATTCTACAGAGGCACCGTTACTTGCGATAACTTCCTTATACCAGTTAAAGGATTTCTTCTTAGAGCGTTTAAGGCTACCATTCCCATCATTATCACGGTCCACATAGATGAAACCATAACGTTTCTTCATTTCACCCGTTCCGGCAGAAACGAGGTCAATACAGCCCCATGTTGTGTAGCCCCAGAGCACTACACCATCTTCATTGATAGCATCACGCATGGCCTTAATGTGGGCTGCCAAGTAATTGATACGATAATCGTCCTCAACATAGCCGTTTTCATCTGGCCTATCCACAGCTCCAAGACCATTTTCAACGATAAACATTGGTTTTTGGTAACGATCCCAGATAGCATTGAGGGTAATCCGAAGACCTAGTGGGTCAATTTGCCAGCCCCATTCTGAAGCTTCCAAATAAGGATTTTTAATAGAGGCAAAAATATTTCCCGCAGTCTTTTCATTAACTTTTGGATCACCTGAAGCCACACGACTAGCATAGTAAGAGAAGGAAATGAAATCAACAGTATGCTCTTTAAGAAGGGCCAAGTCTTCTTCCGTCATTTCAATCTCAATACCATCACGTTCCCACTGTTTCTTAGCATAATTTGGATACTCTCCACGAGCCTGAACATCAATAAAGAAATAGCTACTGCGGTCTTCTTGCATGGCTGCCCAGTAGTCACGTGGGTGGGCTGTATTTGGATAATACTGACCAGCTGCCAACATACAACCAACCTTATTGTCAGGGTCAATCTCGTGAGCCAATTTCGTCGCCATAGCTGAAGCTACCAACTCATGGTGGGCCGCCTGGTATTTCACCTGCTCCTCATTCTCACCCTCTTCAAAGCAGAGTCCTGCTCCCATAAATGGGGCATGGAGAATCATATTTATTTCATTAAAAGTGAGCCAGTACTTAACCAAACCTTTATAACGTGTGAAAAGGGTACGACAAAGATTTTCATAGAAACCAAGCATCTTACGATTACGCCATCCCCCATACTCGGTAATCAAGTGCATGGGACAATCAAAGTGTGTGATGGTCACTAAGGGTTCAATACCATGCTTGTGACATTCCTTGAAGAGGTCCTCGTAAAAGGCAAGACCAGCTTCATTTGGCTCAGCCTCATCCCCCTTAGGAAAAATACGTGACCAAGCAATAGAGAGACGGTAGGTCTTAAAGCCCATTTCACCAAAGAGAGCAATATCTTCCTTGTAACGGTGGTACATATCAATACTTTCCTTGGCAGGATAAAAATACCCGTCCTCAAAATCAAACATCTTACGATGACCCGTGATAATGGACAGGCGGTCCTTACCAATCGGCACCACATCAACATTGGCTAAGCCACGCCCATCGGCATCATAGGCACCCTCACATTGGTTGGCTGCCGTCGCTCCACCCCACAAAAATCCGTCAGGAAATGTTAATTTTTTAGTCATCCTTCTACCTCTTCTGTATGTCAACTTTATTTAGTAATAGTATACAATACTTTGCAATCGTTTTCCTATAGTTCACAACAAAAAATCGAGAATAGGATAACTTCCTACTCTCGATGATGACTCATTTCCAATTGTCTTCTAAAAATTGGTGACGAATAGCGCTACTTTGCGCATAACGTTCGGGATTAGTCTTATAAAATCCCTGATGGTAAGCTTCGGCTTCGTAGAAAGTCTCCGCAGGTTCAATCTTTGTCACGATTGGACGGTCAAAACGTCCTGAGGCCTGAAGATTAGCCTTAGATTGTTCAGCAATTTCCTTTTGACGCTCATCAAAATAATAAATCACAGGACGGTAGTTATCACCACGATCCTCAAATTGTCCAAAAGCATCTGTCGGATCGGTCTGTGCCCAATAAATTTCGACTAAATCAGCAAAAGAAATGATTTCTGGGTCAAAGATAATCTCCACAGCCTCGGTGTGGCCAGTCGTTTTACGACAAACCTCCTCGTAAGTTGGATTTGGCACATGTCCTCCAGTATAACCAGAGCGAACAGATAGAATACCTTCTTGCTCCTCAAAAGGTTGCACCATGCACCAGAAGCACCCTCCGGCAAAAATAGCTCTTTCCATAGCGTCCTCTCTTACCAAACTGGTTCATCCAAACCTTGAGATGATTTCTTGATGACCTCTTTGACTTCGTCAGTATGATAAGCCTTGATAACTTTCTTGATAGCATCAGCCTTATCTGATTTTTCCCAACCTTTTTGAGCTACAAGTAGATTGTACCATTGCTTAGTATTTTTACTAGCAGGTTCTACGTAGATAGCTGTCTTAGGATCAATACCAGCCTCTGTAACGAAGTCATTATTAATAATAGCTGCATCAACAGAATCAAGGTTAGCAGCTGTCTGAGCAGCATCAACTTCTCTGATATTTAAATTCTTGCTATTTTCACTAACATCAGTCAACTTAGCCTTGTCATTTGCACCTACACTAAGCTTAATCAAGCCAGCAGACTGCAAGAGATTAAGGGCACGACTTTCATTAACGGCATCATTTGGAATGGCAATCGTAGCACCTTCTGGCAATTCTTTAATATCCTTATACTTGTTCTTACCACCCTCTGTTCCAGAATAAACACGGAAGGCTGTGAAATAAGTCTCAGCAATTGGTACCAAGTCAGTCTTATGATCCGCATTCCAGTTATCCAGGAAATTGTAGTGTTGGAAAGCATTAATATCAATGTCACCATTATTAAGGGCTACGTTTGGTTGAGAATAGTCCGTAAACTCGCTGAATTTAAGCGTAACTCCCTCTTTTTTCAAGATTTCTTCAACCTTATCCCAGCGTGCTTGTTCAGACTCACTCTTAGCCATGGTCCCTACTCGAACCACTGTCTTATCCTTAGCAGCATCCTTACCACAAGCTGCCAAAATACCTACAGAAGCAACAGCAATAGCTACAAAACCTAATAATCGTTTTATTTTCATCATTTTTCTCCTCTCAGATGAACCAATACCTTTAGTCTAACACGAATACAGCCGCTTGACTAATTCATATTCTTAATTAGTTGATAGAGAGGGATTATCAAAAAAAGAGTAAGAACTCAATCTTACTCTACAATTGTTGCTCCAAGAACATTTTTAAAATGCCCAATCGCAAAATCATGTGCTTCAGGCGTCAAGGATGCTGTTGCACTTGCTACAACCTCGATATCATAACCTAGATTATAAGCATCAATAGCCGTATGTAGCACGCAAATATCTGTTAAAACTCCCGTCAAAACGACTGTTGTCACACGACGTTCACGCAAACGAATATCTAAATCCGTTCCCGAAAAGGCTGAATAATGTCGCTTGTCCATCCAAAAGACACGATTATCATCCTTGATGGCATCATATACTTCAGCTAACTTGCCATAAAGTTCTCGTCCAGATGTCCCTGCAATATTGTGAGGTGGAAAGAGCTTGGTTTCAGGATGGAAGGTATCCCCTTCATCATGTCGGTCCATAGCGACAAAGATATAATCTCCATTATCATAGGCTTCCTGTGTCACCTGAGCAATGCGGTCTTCAATGGCCTGAGCTGGCTTTCCAGCCGTCAACTTCCCGTCATCCGCTACAAAGTCATAAGAGTAATCAATTGAAATCAATGCTTTTGTCATGTTACTTTCTCCTTTTTAAAAAAGTGGGGCAGTTACCACCTACCTCACTTTTATGTCAAAATTTTTCTTATTCGTATTCTTTCAATTTGTCGTAAATACCTTCGTTAAGAACTTTAAGGTAAGTCCCTTTCATACCAAGTGAACGGCTTTCAATAATACCAGCTGATTCCAACTTACGAAGGGCATTAACGATAACTGAACGGGTGATACCAATACGGTCAGCGATAACAGAAGCTGTCAAACGACCTTCCAAACCGTCCAACTCATTCAAGATAGCTGAAACCGCCTTGATTTCTGAGTAAGACAAGGTATTAATAGCCATGTTAATAGCTGTTTGTTTACGAATGGTTTCTTCCAAGTTTTCTGTTTGAAGGTTCAACAATTGCAAACCAACTACTGTAGAGGCAATCTCAACCAAGATAAGATCTTCATCCACAAAGTCATGATCATTACGCCAGATGATGAAAGATCCAAGACGCATACCACCACCATAAATAGGCGCAATAGTCGTCAAACCATCTGGAAAGTCATCCTTTGATTCCACTGGGAAAATAGTCAAGTCACTATCAATACCAATATTTTCTTGAGTGTCATAGACACGACTGATACCACGTGTGTATTCTTCTGGGAGTTGTTTGGCTTCAAAAAACTCTTCTACACGATCGTTATTGGTTTTGTATTTCATGGCATAACCAAGGAGGGCCCCACCACCATTAACGATAGCAGCGTTACAATCGATGATGTCTGCCAACTGAGCAGCCATGTTATTGTATGGAAGATCTCCTTCCAAGCTATCTACTGAGCGTTGCAAGATAGATGTAATTTTACGAGTTTTAGCCAGCAAATTTGCCATATTTATTGTCTTCACTTTCTATTTGTAATCTTAATAATCTCAGGTCCTGTACCAAACATATCCGTCAAGACCCACTAGCCCTATCATTATAGCACACTTAACCTATAAATTGCAAACAATTGTCTGAAAATTATTTATTATTCTACTATTCATTATATTAAGTCAATTATGTCTTTTTCAGCTAAAATGTTCGGATTTTAGCTGAAACGTCTGCTTTTTAAGCATCAAGAAAACTGGACAAATCCTTTTGCCCAGTTGTTGACATATTAGCGCTTGTAATATGACAAGACACGTTCAATTTTATTTCCCAGATCAGCCAACTCTTCCACACGAGGAAGGTAAACGATACGGAAGTGGTCTGGTTCATTCCAGTTAAAGCCTTTACCCGGAACCAAGAGAACCTTCTCCTTCTTCAAGAGACGAAGGCAGAACTCTTCATCATCGTCAATATCATACATATTACGATCAATTTTAGGGAAGATATAAAGCCCTGCATCTGGCTTCACAGCTGTAAGCCCTGGAATAGCATTAACGGTATTCGTGATGAATTCACGTTGTTCATAGATGCGACCACCAGGAATCAAGAGCTCATCTACAGACTGGTAGCCCCCAAGTGAGGTTTGGATAACGTGTTGAGAAAGCACGTTGGCACAAAGACGCATGTTAGCCAGCATGTTAAGACCTTCAATATAGCCTTTGACATTTCTCTTTGGTCCAGAAAGAACCATCCATCCCACACGGAAACCACAGATACGGTGTGACTTAGAAAGACCGTTCATAGAGACACAGAAAACGTCTGGTGCAAGACTAGCAATAGCAGTGTGCTTCTTACCATCCATCACCAGGCGGTCATAAATTTCATCCGCAAAGATAATCAAATCATTTTGGCGTGCAATATCGACAATCTGTTCAAGAATATCTTTAGGGTAAAGAGCACCTGTCGGATTATTCGGATTAATGACGACAATTGCCTTGGTATTTGAAGTAATCTTAGACTTGATGTCATCAATATCTGGATACCAGTTTGATTTTTCATCACAGACATAGTGCACAGCGTTACCGCCAGCTAGACTGACACAGGCTGTCCAAAGAGGATAATCTGGCATTGGCACCAATACTTCGTCTCCATCATCAAGCAAGGCCTGCATAGACATAGAAATCATCTCTGAAACACCGTTACCAATATAGATATCGTCAATATCCACATTTGGGAAGCCCTTAAGCTGGCAATACTGCATAATAGCCTTACGAGCTGAGAAAATCCCCTTACTATCTGAATACCCTTCACTGTTACGAACATTCATAATCAAGTCACGAATGACTTCATCTGGTGCTGTAAAGCCAAATTCCGCAGGATTTCCCGTATTAAGACGAAGAATCTTTTCACCGTTAGCAATCAAGCGGTTGGCCTCATCCAAAACCGGTCCACGAATATCATAGGCAACGTGTTCCAACTTTGATGATTTATCAAATGTTTTCATAAGTTAATCCTTTCAAAAAATACTAAAAGTAGATACATCTAGTAGAAAATAAAAAATTCAACACCTGATGGGGAACCCTACTTTTATTGACACCATCTAAGGCTTAACCCATGGCATCAGTTAAGAAGATTCATTCTCTTCTCAATTATCACGTTTCTTACGAAGCTAATAACAGATTGTATTATACCTCTTTTTCAAGTAATCTTCAATTTTGGACAATATCAAAATCCCTTCACTGCGTAAAAGGCTCTTTTTAGGTAAAGATTTAAAAAAAGATTTCAGAAAACATATAATAACGCTTTCACTTTTTAAATTAAAAGAGTATAATAGGGCTAAAGATAGGAGGTAGAGCTTATGTCTCAACAATATGAACGTATTATGGTAGCTATCGATGGTTCTTACGAATCCGAACTAGCCTTTATCAAAGGTGTGCATGTTGCAAAACGTAACGATGCACAGTTACTTTTAGTACACGTTATCGATACACGCGCCCTTCAAAGCGTTGCGACTTTCGACTCTTACATCTATGAAAAACTAGAAGACGAAGCTAAAGCTGTTTTGGCCGATTTTGAACGTCAAGCCAAGGAAGCTGGATTAACCAAGATTCGTAAAGTCATTGAGTTCGGTAATCCTAAGAGTCTTTTGGCTGTTGACATTCCTGAAAAGGAAAACGTTGACCTCATCATGGTTGGTGCAACTGGTCTTAATACTTTCGAACGCTTGCTTATCGGTTCATCTTCTGAATACATTCTCCGTCACGCGAAAGTTGACTTGCTCATTGTTCGTGACTCAGAAAAAACACTTTAGTCGCCTCTCACAAGCACCTACGGTGCTTTTTTTCATACGAAAAAGAACTGGGACCCTTTTGTCCCAGTTCTTTTGTTTATTCTATTTTTCAGACTTAGCCGATTCAGATACCTCTTCAGACTCTGAACTTGCTTGACTTTTTTCTTTTGACTCTTCACTAGCAGATTGGCTTGAAACACCTGCTTGCTCTAAAGCAAGGCTAGTTGAAAGGCTCGCATGCTCAGCTTCCTGACTAAGGCTAGCTTCAACAATCATCAATTCTTTTTGACGCTCAGTCTCACGCTGGTATTCACGTTCTTCCAGTTCGTCCTGACGTCGTCTTTCTTGCTCAAGTCTTTGAGCTCTTCGACGCTCACGTTTAGCATGGCGTTTTTGCGTTTCATCAATCAAAACCTTCGTGTTGTCCTTGATACGCATCAACTTAACAAGACGAACCAAAAGTCTCCAAAGGAAGACGACAATAGACTCTGCAAAAAGTAGAATCTCTACTATAATGACTCCCAACAAACTCCAAGCCATGAAGAGTGTAATCAACAACTGCGTGAAAATCTTCTTCAAATCACCTAAGTGATTATTGTGGATATTAAGGGTCTCAAGGAAAAGATCCAAAATACCTTGCAAAAGATTAGACTTAACAGACTTATCTCCGTCAAGACTCAAGTCTGTTTGGACTTCTGCCGGAGTAACCACGGTCAATTCGCCATCTTGGTAGACTTCTACACGGTCTCCCAAATTGATAGCAAAATCAAATAGGGCTTTATCTATTTTCTTTAAGCGCCCATCAGGATGACTAAGATAGACAAAATCATCATCAATTTTTAATATACGAAACATAATTTACCTGCTTTTTAGTACTTCATAAATAATAGCAAAGTTAAAAAGCTCTTGTCAAGAGCTTGTCGAATGGATACAAACAATTTTAAATACGTCATAGACTAAGAACTTCTGCAAAAAACGTGAAATAAGGACTTATTTCACAAGCAAAGTGAACATCGGTCTAGAATTTTTCTTATGATAAAAATGCTTAAAACAGTCTGTTTCAAGCACTCCATAATATTTAAAACCGTTAGGAAAACTGTTTTAGGCTGATCCTAAATCTCAAACAGTTATCATTTTAGTCCAAAGTTTTGACACCAACACGGTTCTTGTATTCTTGATAGGTTTCAGTATGCATGAGGGCCTTAGCATTTTTAACACGGTCCATAGTTGGTGGTTTGACCCCTTCCAAAGGATATGGAATACCAAGCTCACGCCACTTGAATTCGCCCATAGTATGATAAGGAAGAATCTCAAACTTATCAACATTCTTCAAGGTTTTAACAAATTCACCCAGCTTAATCAAGTGATCATCGAAGTCAGTCAATCCAGGTACCAAGACGTGACGAATCCAGACTGGCACTTGTTTATCAGACAGATATTTTGCAAAGGCCAAGATATTCGTATTAGGTTGGCGAGTTACAAACTTATGTTGCTCTGGGTCAATTTCTTTGATGTCAAGCAGAACCAAATCAGTCACAGCCAAGAGTTTGTCAACGACTTCATGATACTCAGGAGTATTACGGTAGGCAAAACCACAGGTATCAAGTGTACAGTGAATGCCTAACTTTTTAGCCTCTGTAAAGAGAGCCGTAACAAACTCAATCTGAAGCATGGCCTCACCACCGGATACAGTGATACCACCTTGCTCTCCCCAGAAATGACGGAAACGAAGAGCTTCTTCTAAGACATCCTCGACAGTACGCTCAACAGCCTTATTTGACTCCATAGCCCATGTATCTGGGTTATGGCAATATTGGCAACGCATCTTACAGCCTTGCATAAAAACAATAAAACGGATACCCGGACCATCTACGGATCCAAAACTTTCAGTCGAATGAACCAGTCCAGTCACCTGACTGTAATCAATTTCTGCCATGGCAGCCTCCTTGAAAACGCTTTTTACATAAACTCATTATACCTTTTTTACGAAAAACATGCTTCTTATCTGCCCAAATTAAAGCAAAGGTTATACTATAATACATCTCAAGTAAGGTGTAAACTATACTATACCAGAAAGAAAAATCGGAAATAAACCAGTCTTAGAACACAGATAAACGCATCTAAATATCCCATAAATAAGCATTTCTGTAAAGTCTTTAGTGTAGGCACAAAAAATATAAATTGAGACTCTCCGCTACGATAAAAACGCCTGAAACTTTTTAGTTTCAAGCGTTCATAATGTTGAGACTTAAAGCTTAAAAATGAGGCATGGAACTTCGAGAAAGTTCGACTACGTCCATTATCACCTCAGGAAAATCTCAAAATAAGAGTTTATGTTAAATCTAAAACTAGAAGATATCCAGTCTTTTTTTATAGGTTAAGCACGTTTTTTGAAGCCCAAAAAGGCTGCTACTGCAAGGAAGAAAGTCCCTGCGATTGTCAAGAAGGTTGCTGATTCTTCACCAGTCTTAGGAAGGGTTACTTCTTTCCCTTTAGCATCTTTACCTGTCAATGTTCCATCAGTGTTAACCTTAAATCCTACCGCTTCAGGAGCAACGACACTTGTTGTACCATCAGTATTTGCAATAACGACTTGGCTATTTTGTGTAGAAACAATTGTTTGGCCAGCTGCTGTCACAACTGGAGCTGCAGGTGTAACAGTCACAACAGGTTGTCCATTGACATTCACTGAAGGAACCTCAGGTGTTTGAGGGTTCTCTTTTGTTTCAGTATTAGCCGCTGGTGCTGCTGTATCAGGCTTATCAGCTGGTTTTGCAGCAGGTTTATCTGACGACTCAGTTGTTGGAGCTAGTGTTGCTGGCGTTTCTGGAGTCGTTGGCGCTGTTGGCGTCGTAGGAGTCTCAGGCGTCGCTGGTACTTCAGGGACAGCAGGAGCAGTTGGCGTTGTTGCTCCTGTATTTGAATCATTACTGCGAGCCAAATCGCCATCACTTGGCGCTGTAGAAGAGCCTGTTGTTCCACGCTCTGCTGTTGGTTGCGTGATCAAAGCATCATTTGTAGCAATGCCATCATCCGCAAAAGAAGTTACTGGTACTAAAGCTCCTAGGGTAAGGAAAAGCAATCCACTATAAATAGATTTTTTAGAAGCCATTAAAATTCTCCTTTTTTCATTTGTCAGTTAATTTATATTTTACCATAAAAAAGGTATAAAAGACTATTTTAATCAAAATCTTATCATTTTTTATTCTAAGCCTATCAAAAGAGCTAAATGTGTTTAAAATTCTTTAAACAAAAATGACAAGTCTGATAAAGATGTTTCTCCTCAAGTAAGTAAAAATGGTTTAATATCATGATCTAAGGCAGTTTTCTCATTTTATCATTTAGCTAAATAAAATTTAAAAAGAAGATAAGAAAAAAGCACCCTCTCATAAAGAGATGGAACGCTCAATTATCATTTTCTGTTCTAATAGCTCTAGGGTTTTCTAATCAAAATACTCTTAATGCTATTCTTCTACTTCCTCTGGAGCTTCTGTGATGATGACTTTCAGCTTGGTTACTCGACCATCCTTAACCTTGTCATTGATGAATTCAAGGTGTTTATCTTTATTAATCACTTCATAGTGTTCTTTGACTTCTTGAGTAGGGATAGCTCCTACACCAGTCAAATAGTAACCTGCGATAGTGTCAACATCATCACTCTCAAGTTCAGTGTCAAAGTATTCATTGAAGTCGTTAAGGGTCATAACTCCCTCAACAATATAGGTATTTTCTCCAATTTCACGAACTTCTACACTAGCTTTATCTGTTTCGTCATCAATCTCGCCGACGATTTCTTCCAACAAATCCTCGAAGGTCACTAGACCAGCCACACCGCCATATTCATCAAGCAAGATAGCCATTTGATTGTTGGTATTACGAAATGCCGTCAAAAGGTCGTTAACAAAGATTGTTTCTGGAACAAAGAGGGGGTCGTTCATGATGCGACGAAGCTTAACATTCTCAAAACCGAGCTCATAACCTGCTTGAAGGAGGTTTTTGGTATGGATAACACCAATAATCTTATCCTTATCATCTTCGTAGACAGGGATACGAGAGAAGCTTTGCTTAAGAATGGCTTGGATATTTTCCTGAGTGTTGTCTTCAATATCAATCATGAAGGCATCTGTACGAGGAACCATAACTTCACGCGCCATCAATTCATCAAGAGAGAAGACACCTTGAAGCATTTCGATTTCCTCAGCTTCAAGTGTTTCATCACTCTTGGTCAACATGTACTCAATCTCGTCACGTGTCATCTGCTCATCTGCATCATCAAAAGTCATAGGTGTCAAACGAGACAAAAGGTTGGTTGATGCCGAAAGAATCCATACAAAAGGACTGACAATCTTACCAGTTACGATAATGACAGGTGCTGAGTAGATGGCCAGATTCTCCTTAAGGTTCATGGCAATACGCTTAGGATAAAGCTCACCAAAAACGATAGAAATGTAGGTCAAGACTACCAAAGATACCACGCTACCAGCTGTTTTAGCCCAGGCTACGTGACCAAACCAAGTTGCTATAACTGCTCCTAGTGAAGCAGAGAGACTGGCCCCTTGCAAAAGACTGATAAAAGTAATACCAACCTGAATAGTTGATAAGAAGTTATTGGGATTTTCAAGAACCTTGAGTAGGCGAATAAATTTCTTATCTCCCTCTTCTGCCTTTTGCTCGACACGAGAGCGATTGAGTGACACTAGGGCCATCTCAGACGCTGAGAAAAAGGCTGTAAGCAGGGTTAAAATGACTAGTAAAATAAATTGAAATAATAAGGACTGACCACTAGAGTCTTCCATTTTTTTCTTCTCCTCTAAAAAAATTCTGACTTTCATTATACCACAGTTTTCCAATAAAAGCCCTTATTTTATGCTATAATTAGAGTAATTTACCATCAAAGGAGAGACTTATGTCACTTATACGATTAGAAAATGTCAGTTTGACTCGCCAAGGAAAAACACTCTTGTCCAACTTAAACTGGACAGTGGAGAAAGGGCAAACCTGGGCCATTCTAGGTCTTAATGGTGCTGGAAAATCCACCCTCCTACGTCTTTTGACCGCTGATTTTTTCCCAAGTGAAGGTCAAGCTGAGATCCTTGGCTATAGCTTTGGTAATGGCGATATCACAGGCCTCCGCAAACAGATTGGTATTGTTAGTTCCTTTATCACCGAGCGTCTGCCCAAGCATATGACCGCTGAAAAGATCGTACTTACCGGTAAGTACAAGAGTTCAATCCTCTATAAGGCATACGGCGACAAAGAATTACAAGAAGCTAAGGACATGCTGATATCACTTGGAGCTGAGGAACTGATTGGCCGCCAATACCACGGCCTGTCTCAAGGGGAAAAACAAATTTGTTTGATTGCTCGTAGCCTTATGGAAGATCCTGACATCATTATCCTAGACGAAGCGACTGTTGGCTTGGACCTCTTTGCTCGTGAAAAACTCTTGCGTCAGATTGATCGTATCACTTCACTTCCTCATGCTCCACTGGTCCTTTATGTCACCCACCACGCAGAGGAAATCACTGAAAATATGGACCACATCCTTCTGCTCCGCCAAGGAAAGATTGTGGCTCAAGGGACTAAAAATGACATCATCACACCGGAAGTCTTGGCTGATTTCTACCAAAATCCTGTTCAAATTATCCCAATTGACGACCACCGTTTTTACATTAACCCACTTCTCTAAGAATTAATCACTATTTATGAACAACATCAAAGAAACAAGTCCCCCAGTCTATGGTCTGAGGGACTTGTTCTTTTATCACCACTACTCTTTTATTTGAGATACGCCATACAAAATTAAGGCTGGAACGATGAGCTGTTCTATAGACGACTTTTGTCAAAAGATTTCACCATGTGATAAAATCTTTTGACTTTTACCGATTCGGTCAAAACTGTCATTTTTGACCGAATAGATTCTAGAATGAACCACATAGACAAATAATATTGTCCACAAGCTAGCCTTTTGATAACTTAGTAGGTGTTAAAGCAAAATATCTTTCAGACAAAGAAAACGAGGTAAAAACATGACTAAAGTAATAGGTATTGGATTAATCGGTACAGCAGTAACAGTTATCACTTACAGTATTCTCGGCTTCCCCAAAATGGAGGTGTCCCTTTGGCCACTCTTTCCAGTCGCTCTTTTTGCTTTCTTTGCAATAGAAAATCTTATCAAAAAAGATTATAAATCTAGTCTCATGAGTTCTTTGATTGGTTTAATGATTGCTAATGCAATCTATGGCGTGCTCCCTATCTCAAACAGTATCCTGATTGTTGCAGGAATCCTAACATGCCTAGGACTGGGCTTCCTTTTTCCAAACCACGATAATGAAAAAGAGAAACATTAAAAACATACTAAGATTAGTAGTGAAGAAATCTCCGACGGGAGAGAGTACTCACTACTTTTTCTTTGTGTTAAAGTA
>NZ_JASUZV010000012.1:0-75946 GCF_030284685.1 Streptococcus raffinosi | reverse complement strand
AGCTTACGGCTGTCCTTTTGGAAGAGTCTCCAGTGATTTTTCAAGGCTCGATAAGGGAGTGACTTCTTATCAAACTGATTCATAATGGCAATTCTTGTCTTCAAAAAGGCTCGACCAAGGTGTTGGATGATGTGGAAACGATCAATAATGATTTCGGCATTCGGGAAAAGTCTGCGAGCTAGTGGGATATAGGCTCCTGACATATCCATTGTAATAAACTGCACTTTTTGGCGAACCTTCAATGGATACTTCAAAAAGTGGTTTCGAATAGTGGTTTGACGGAGATTATCAAGGATGGTTATGAGTTTGTTGGTCTCATAGTTTTGCGCCACAAAAGCGAGTTCACCTTTCTTGAACTCAAACTCATCCCAAGACATAACAGCTGGGAGCTTGTCATAATGCTCCTTGAAAGTAAACTGGTTAAGCTTACGATAGACAGTGGACGTCGACACACGAAGTCTTCTGGCAATATCCGTTAGCGATACCTTCTCAGTTAGAAGTTGAGCAACCTTTTGTCGGACAAGGTTGGAGATTTGGTGGTTTTTCTCAATGATTGATGTCTCAGCTACCATGACTTTCCTACAATTTTTACACTGGAAGCGATTTTTTCAAGCGTAGTAGTGTTGGAGTTCCAGCTTGTTCAAGGAGAGGAATTTTAGAAGATTTTTGAAAGTCATATTTGATCATCTTTCCTTGGCAATGAGGGCATGGTGGTGCTAGACTACAAGGAAACAGAGCTAAAGAAAATCAAGAAATTCTTCGAAGGAACGATGGATACAGCTGAGAACTATATCAAATCTGCCCTTAAGATGTTGGTGAAATAGAAAATATATGCCGAAACGTTGTGGTTGGGTAAAAATGAATAACCCTTTATATGTAGCCTATCATGATGAAGGGTGGGGCCAACCCCTTCATGATGACCGTGCTCTTTTTGAGTTACTTTGTTTGGAAACTTATCAGGCCGGTCTTTCTTGGGCAACGGTTCTCAACAAGCACCAAGCTTTCAGAGAATCATTTTACAACTACCAAGTCCAAGGTGTTTCGGAGATGACGGATGCAGAGTTGGAGGACTTGTTAGACAATCCAGCCATCATTCGAAATCGATCCAAGATTTTTGCTACGCGTGCCAATTCTCAAGCATTTCTACAAGTCCAGAAAACCTACGGTTCCTTTGATGCCTACCTCTGGTCTTTTGTCGAGGGAAAAACTATCGTGAATGATGTCCCTGACTATCGCCAGGCACCTGCTAAAACACCTTTGTCTGAAAAGTTATCTCAAGATCTCAAAAAACGAGGCTTCAAGTTTACAGGTCCAGTCGCAGTTTTAGCTTTTCTACAGGCGGCAGGCCTAGTTGATGACCATGAGAATGATTGTGAATGAAAAAGCGGAAGTTAATGAGTGCAGCGTTTAATTATCTGAGAATAGAGAAAAAGCTGAGAAACTCATCTCAGCTTTTTATACATACTATTAGATTTGTTAAAATGAAGTCAAAAAAGTGATTCCACCTAAAATAACACCAGCTGAATTTGGAATGATTAGTACCCAATCCTTTTTAGGTTCTTTTGTCCATCCATAAATAACCCAGATTAAGCAAGATATAGCAGCTGATAAAGGTTGAAATGGTTGAGCTTTATATCCCTGTAAATTGGCGATAATTTGAGGAATGTAGGCAACAAATACTATAATTCCAATAAAAGCACCAATGGAACCTACAATTCGATTAATTTTTTGTTTTGTCATATCATATTCACCTCCGATTGTAGAGTATCAAAATGATTGTAAATAGGCAAGGAGTATAGTCATTTATTGTTATTTTCTGTACAAAATAGATTAAAGTGTCTATATTTATATTTTTCAGGGGGTAGTATGCAATAAGTTGTGTAAACACAAAAAGGAATAAATCCGTTATAGTAGAGTTGCAACACATTACTAGAAAGAGATTTATTCCCATTCGTGCTGAAAATTTAGAAATGGCAGTGCAAGCTTTGGAGGACTTTATCGCTGAATGGAAGTCGAAGTATAGGAAAGTCATGGAAAGTTTGGAGAATGCGGATAATCTTTTAACTTTTTATCAGTTTCCCTACCAGATTTGGCACAGCATTTATTCGACAAACCTCATTGAGTCTCTTAACAAAGAAATCAAACGTCAAACGAAAAAGAAGGGGGAGTTCCTAACGAGGATGCTCTGGAACTTTACTTAGTTACTTTGTTTGAAGATTATAATTTCAAGCAAAGTCAACGAATCCATAAAGAGTTTGGCTAATGTTCTGACACACTTGAAAGCTTATTTGATTAAAAGTCCGTAACTCTACTTGAGTATTTACACAAAATTATTGACAGTATCCAATTCGATTACATGACAATTATTTAATCTATCATTAAGATAGTAAAAAACTCGTTAAAATAAGATTTATCAAGTTTTTTTGACAATAAAAAATGATATAATAAGTAAGTCTTTAAGGTGTAGATTTTAAGACAAAAAATACATTGGGGAAAAATTGAATATGGAAAATAAAGTACGCTATAAACTGCACAAAGTGAAGAAGCAGTGGGTTACTTTGGCTGTTGCTTTAGCAGCTTTGGCTACCATTGTTGGTGGTAGTGTTACCACAACTTCACTCGCTTCTGCAGAAGAAACAAATAACTCTAACGGATCACCTTCAACAACTACAGTGGGGGAAAATACAAATCCTGTGGTTGAAAAAGAGGTAGGAGCAACAACTGAAGTGGCAAATACTTCAAATGCCACGACAACAGAGCGAGCAGCAGTTACTGCTGACAAACCAGCTGAAGCGACAGTTCAACCAAATTCAGGAACAACTAGTGATAGAGCTACAGCAGTAGAGGTTGAAGCTAAACCTGAAACGACTGCCAAGCCAGAAGTAGTAGCTAAGCCAGAAACAGCTACAACATCGGAAGTAGCTACAAATGCTGGAGTAGCCGCTCCAACGACTGAGAAGTCTAAAGAGCTTTCTGAAGCTGAAATTAAAGCTGCAGTCTCACTCGATAATATTAAAAAAGAAAAAGATGGTAAATATTACTATCTTTTAGAAGATGGATCACATAAGAAAAACTTTGCCATTACTGTAAATGGTCAGGTCCTTTATTTTGATGAGAATGGTGTCCTTTCAAGCACATCAACTTATTCATTCACACAAGAAACAACAAATCTTGTCACTGATTTTACTAAAAACAATGCTGCTTACGATTCAACAAAAGCAAGCTTTGAACTTGTTGATGGTTATTTGACAGCTGATAGTTGGTACCGTCCAAAAGAAATCCTTGAAGCAGGAACAACTTGGAAAGCGTCAACTGAAAAAGACTTTCGTCCACTTTTGATGTCTTGGTGGCCTGATAAGGATACTCAAGTAGCTTACTTGAACTACATGACTAAGGCTCTTAGCAATGGTGAAGAAACAAAAGATGTCTTTACGATTGAAAATTCTCAAGCTAGCTTGAATGCCGCTGCTCAAATCATTCAACGTAAGATTGAGGTTAAGATTGCTGCTAATAAGTCAACAGACTGGTTACGTCAGTCAATCGAGGCCTTTGTTAAAGACCAAGATAAATGGAATGTTAACTCAGAAACACCTGGTAAGGAACACTTGCAAAAAGGTGCCCTTCTCTTTGTTAATAGTGATTTAACCAAGTGGGCTAACTCAGCCTACCGTAAGCTTGACCAAACAGCTACAAGTCGTTTGGCGAATGACAAGATTAAGAGCGGTAGTGATGCTGGTTATGAGTTCTTGCTTTCAAGCGATATTGATAACTCAAACCCAGTTGTTCAAGCAGAGATGCTTAACCAATTGTATTATTTTATGAACTGGGGACAAATCGTCTTTGGTGATAAGGATAAGGATGCCCACTTTGATGGTATCCGTGTAGATGCCGTGGATAATGTCAGCATCGACATGCTTCAATTGGTATCTTCATACATGAAGGAAGCTTACAAGGTCAGTGAGTCAGAAGCTCGTGCCCTTGCACATATCTCTATTCTTGAAGCTTGGTCACAAAATGACCCTTACTATGTAGATGAACACAATACAGCTGCCCTTTCTATGGACAATGGTCTTCGTTTGTCTATTGTTCATGGATTGACACGTCCAGTGACTAATAAAGGCATTGGTGCTCGTAATGCATCAATGAAAGATTTGGTTAACGGTGGCTATTTTGGTCTTTCAAACCGTGCAGACGTGACGTCATACGATCAACTTGGATTTGCAACCTATCTCTTTGTTCGTGCCCACGACTCAGAAGTCCAAACGGTTATCGCTGATATTATCAGTAAAAAAATTGATCCAACAACGGATGGTTTCACTTTTACCTTAGATCAATTGAAACAAGCTTTTGACATTTATAATGCTGATATGTTGAAAGTTGATAAAGAATATACTCATTCAAATATTCCAGCTGCCTATGCTTTGATGCTTCAAACAATGGGTGCGGCAACACGTGTTTATTATGGAGACTTGTATACTGATAACGGTCAGTACATGGCTAAGAAGTCACCATACTTTGACCAAATCACTACCCTTCTTAAAGCACGTTCAAAATATGTTGCCGGTGGACAAACATCTTATATCCACAACCTTGCTGGTGATGGGGTGTCATCTGCGAAAGATAATAAAGAAGTTCTTGTCTCTGTCCGTTATGGTCAAGATTTGATGTCTAAGACAGATACAGAAGGTGGAAAATACGGCCGCAATTCTGGTATGGTGACCCTTATCGCTAATAACCCAGATTTGAAATTAGCAGATGGTGAAACAATTACTGTAAATATGGGTGTAGCCCACAAGAACCAAGCCTACCGTCCACTCTTGCTTGGTACGGATAAAGGTATCGTGTCATCATTGAATGATTCAGATACTAAGGTTGTTAAATATACAGATGCACAAGGGAATCTTGTCTTCACAGCTGATGAAATCAAAGGCTTTAAGACTGTTGATATGAGTGGTTACCTTTCAGTTTGGGTACCAGTAGGTGCGACTGACGATCAAAACGTTCTTGCTAAACCATCAACAAAAGCCTACAAAGAAGGGGATAAGGTTTATAGCTCTTCTGCAGCACTTGAAGCACAAGTGATTTACGAAGGTTTCTCAAACTTCCAAGACTTTGTTAAAGAAGATAGTCAATACACTAATAAATTGATTGCAGCTAATGCAGACCTCTTCAAGTCATGGGGCATTACGTCATTTGAAATTGCACCTCAATATGTCTCATCTAAGGATGGAACTTTCCTTGATTCTATTATTGAGAATGGTTATGCCTTCACAGACCGTTATGACTTTGCCATGAGCAAAAACAATAAATACGGTTCAAAAGAAGATCTTCGTGATGCCCTTAAGGCTCTTCACAAACAAGGTATTCAAGTCATTGCTGACTGGGTTCCAGACCAATTGTATACCCTCCCAGGTAAAGAAGTAGTAACAGCTACTCGTACAGATACACATGGTAAGGTGCTTGATGATACTAGCTTGGTTAATAAACTCTATGTGACAAATACTAAGTCATCAGGAAATGATTTCCAAGCACAGTATGGTGGTGCTTTCCTGGATAAACTTCAAAAACTTTATCCAGAAATCTTCAAAGAAGTTATGGAAGCTTCAGGTAAGACGATCGATCCATCTGTTAAGATTAAACAGTGGGAAGCTAAGTACTTTAACGGTACAAACATCCAAAAACGTGGTTCTGACTATGTTCTCAGTGATGGTAAATTGTACTTCAACGTTAATGATAAAGGTAGCTTCTTGCCTGCTGCCTTGACTGGTGATACCAAAGCTAAGACTGGCTTTGCTTATGATGGTACTGGTGTGACTTATTACACAACATCAGGTACTCAAGCTAAGAGTCAATTTGTGACATATAATGGCAAACAGTACTACTTTAACGATAAGGGTTACCTTGTAACTGGTGAACAAGCTATCGACGGTTCAAACTATTTCTTCTTGCCAAATGGTGTTATGTTTACTGATGGTGTTATTAAAAATGCCAAAGGTCAATCATTGGTTTATGATAAGTCAGGTAAATTGACGACTCAAACTGGTTGGAAAGAAGTTACCGTTAAAGATGATAGTGGTAAGGAAGAAAAATTCTATCAATACTTCTTCAAAGGTGGCATCATGGCTACTGGTTTGACTGAAGTAGAAGGTAAGGAAAAATACTTCTATGACAATGGTTACCAAGCTAAAGGTATCTTCATTCCTACAAAAGACGGCCATTTGATGTTCTTCTGTGGTGATTCAGGTGAACGTAAGTACTCAGGCTTCTTTGAACAAGATGGTAACTGGTACTACGCTAATGATAAGGGCTATGTTGCCACTGGATTTACTAAGGTAGGCAAACAAAACCTTTACTTCAATGAAAAAGGTGTTCAAGTTAAGAACCGCTTCTTCCAAGTTGGTGATGCCACATACTATGCAAACAATGAAGGTGATGTTCTTCGTGGTGCCCAAACCATCAATGGTGACGAGCTCTACTTTGATGAGTCAGGTAAGCAAGTTAAAGGTGAGTTCGTGAACAATCCTGATGGTACGACTTCATACTACGATACAATCACAGGTGTGAAACTTGTTGATACATCATTAGTAGTTGATGGTCAAACCTTTAATATCGATGCTAAGGGTGTTGTGACTAAGGCTCATACACCAGGCTTCTATACTACTGGGGACAACAACTGGTTCTACGCTGACTCACGTGGTCGTAATGTGACAGGTGCACAAGTTATCAATGGTCAACATCTCTATTTTGATGCTAATGGTCGTCAAGTTAAGGGTGGCTTCGTAACGAACACTGACGGTAGTCGTTCATTCTACCACTGGAATACTGGTGATAAGATGGTTTCTACCTTCTTCACTACTGGTCATGATAAATGGTATTATGCTGATGATAAGGGTAATGTCGTTACTGGAGCTCAAGTAATCAACGGTCAAAAACTCTTCTTTGGTACTGATGGTAAACAGGTTAAAGGTGGCTTTGCAACAAACGCTAATGGCACTCGCTCATATTACCATGGGGCTACCGGAGATAAGTTAGTATCAACTTTCTTCACTACTGGAGACAATAACTGGTATTATGCTGATGCTAAGGGTGAAGTTGTTGTTGGCGAACAGACTATCAACGGCCAAAACCTTTACTTTGACCAAACTGGTAAACAAGTGAAGGGTGCAACAGCTATGAATCCTGATGGTTCAATCTCTTACTATGATGTCCATACAGGTGACAAGGCTATTAATCGCTGGATTCGAATTCCTTCAGGGCAATGGGTATACTTCAATGCTCAAGGTAAAGGTTACGTGTCAAATTAAGATTAATGAATGAAAGAAGTCAATCACTTTTGTGGTTGCTTTTTTCGTAAAAAATTGTCAAACTTTTATACATTCAGGTCATTTGTCTGGCCAAAAAGTGGTATAATAACTCTTGCTAAATCTTTATTTTGGAGTACACATGGCTAAGTCAAAAAATACTATTGAAAGTCGGATAGATTACTCGATTCTCTTGCCAGTCCTTATCCTACTACTGGTTGGTCTGGTCTCGGTATTTATCGCGACAAATTTTGATTACCCAAAGAATCTTGTGCAAGTCATGTCTCAGCAAGTACTATGGATTTTTCTAGGTTCAGTACTTGCTTTTGTTGTCATGTTATTTAATACAGAGTTTCTTTGGAAGGCAACCCCCTGGCTCTATATGTTTGGCCTGGGGCTTATGGTTCTACCTCTCGTTTTCTATTCCCCTGCTTTGGTTGCCTCGACAGGGGCAAAAAACTGGGTCAGTATTGGATCAGTAACCCTTTTCCAACCATCTGAGTTTATGAAGATATCCTACATCCTTTTTCTATCGAGAATAGGTGTTTGGGCTAAACAAGGAAAGGAAGTAACTGAACTTCAAGATGACTGGTTGCTACTTTTCCAATATGTAGCGGTCACGCTTCCTGTCCTAGGTTTACTGGTTCTTCAAGGTGATATGGGGACAGCCTTAGTCTTCCTCGCTATTTTAGCAGGTATAATAGTTGTTTCGGGGATATCCTGGCGTATTATCTTGCCGGTAGTTCTAGCTTTTGCAGTGGGATTAGGCTTGTTTGTAATGGTATTTACCACAGATTGGGGTAAGGAAGCTATGCTCAAGATGGGGGTACAAACCTACCAGATTAACCGTATCTCAGCTTGGTTGGATCCCTTCACTTATGCAGATGGTATCGCCTTTCAACAGACACAGGGGATGATTTCGATTGGTACTGGTGGTATCTATGGTAAAGGATTCAACCATCTAGAGTTAAATGTCCCAGTTCGTGAGAGTGATATGATTTTCACAGTAATTGCAGAGGATTTTGGTTTGGTTGGTAGTGGATTGGTCCTTCTGACCTATCTCTTCCTCATTTACCGTATGTTACGAGTGACTTTTAGGTCTAACAATCGCTTTTATACCTTTATCTCTACTGGTTTTATTATGATGATTGTCTTCCATATTTTTGAAAATATTGGGGCAGCAGTAGGCATCCTTCCTTTGACAGGTATTCCTTTGCCATTTATTTCTCAAGGGGGATCTTCACTCATCTCAAACCTAATTGGAGTTGGTTTGGTGCTTTCGATGGCTTATCAAACCAATCTTAATGAGGAAAATAAAATTCTCCTAGCTATGTCTCGTCGCATGCGTGTCTCGGGGACTAGTCATGTGAAGCCTGTTACCAAGACTCATCCTAAAAAAAATAAACCCTCTAAGAGTGCTAACAAGGCCACTCAAGAGTTAGTCAAGGCTAAAGATAAGGTGGATAAGGCAACAGAGAAAATGCGTCAAACCATTTCTCAAAATACGCCAAGCCTTCATCAAGGTAAGCGTCGTAAGGGTTCGAAAAATAAACCGACACGCAAACACTAAGCAGAAGCAAGTTGACAAGTTCAACTTGTTTTTCTTTGTAAAAAATTAAGGCCCGTGTCCTCCTCTTTGCCCCTGCCTGTGGTATAATAGAAGGCGACTATTTCGAAAAGGGGTTTGCTATGATAGAGACAGCCAAGCAGCAAGAACGTGCTATTTTAGTAGGTGTTGAATTGCAAGAAACAGAGCATTTTGACATGTCCATGGAGGAGCTTGCCAGTCTTGCCAAAACAGCAGGAGCAGAGGTTGTAGCTAGCTATACCCAAAAACGTGAACGTTATGATAGTAAGTCCTTCGTAGGTTCAGGAAAATTAGAGGAAATCAAGGCCATGGTAGATGCGGATGAGATTAGCACTGTCATTGTTAATAACCGTTTAACGCCTCGTCAAAATACCAATCTTGAAGCAGCCTTTGGCGTAAAAGTCATTGATCGTATGCAATTGATTTTGGATATTTTCGCCATGAGAGCCAGAAGCCATGAAGGGAAACTTCAGGTACATCTAGCCCAGCTCAAATACATGTTACCACGTCTAGCTGGTCAAGGGATTATGCTCAGTCGTCAAGCGGGGGGCATTGGTAGCCGTGGACCTGGTGAAAGTCAGTTGGAGCTCAATCGTCGTTCGATTCGTAACCAGATTGCTGATATTGAACGCCAGTTAAAGATTGTTGAGAAGAACCGAGAAACCATTCGCGAAAAGCGTGTTGATTCAACTACCTTTAAAATTGGTTTGATTGGTTATACCAATGCTGGGAAATCAACGATCATGAACCTAATGACGGATGATAAGCAGTATGAGGCTAATGAACTTTTCGCGACCTTGGATGCAACGACTAAGAAAATTTACTTAAAGGATCAGTTTCAAGTGACCTTGACAGATACGGTTGGTTTTATCCAGGACTTGCCAACAGAATTGGTTGCGGCTTTTAAATCAACGTTGGAAGAAAGCCGTAATGTTGACCTACTTTTGCATGTCATTGATGCCAGTGATCCCAATCATGAAGAACATGAAAAGGTGGTCTTGGACATTCTCAAAGACTTGGATATGAGTGATATTCCACGCCTTGCTATCTACAATAAGATGGATGTAGCTGATAACTTGGTGGCAACCGTCTTTCCTAATGTTCGCCTCTCAGCGCGTGACAAGGGGAGCAGAGAAACACTTAGAAGACTCTTGATTGATGAGATTCAGCAACTGTTTGAGCCTTTTAGTATTAAGGTTCATCAAGACCAAGCTTATAAACTCTATCAGTTGAGTCAATTGGCCTTGCTAGATAGTTACAACTTTGAGACAGAAGTGGAAGAAATTACAGGATTTATTTCCCCAAAAAATAAATGGAAATTGGAAGAATTTTATGACTGATTATATGGATTTAGCTTTGAAATATGGTGGTTTTACAAGTTTGGATAAGGTTTATTTGAAAAATACCCTGTCTGATCTTTCGGACAGTCAAAAATTGGCCTTTATTACCCCTCCACCAAGTGTCATTAATGCTTATTTTGCAGAGATCTACCAGAAACAATCTCCAGAAGCAGCAACGGATTACTACTTGGAGTTGTCAAAAGCATTGGATTTGTTTAATTTGGCACCATCTTTTGATGAGCGTAAGCCCTTTATTCGTCTCAATCTTTCAGGAAAATCATACGGTTTTTGCTATGAAACAGATGATGAGGTTGCCCATGTCTTCTCAGAGCAATTAGAGGTTCCAACAACGACTATTTTGTTTGAACTTGCTCAAGTTTTTCCACAGTATAAAGTTTATCTTGAAGGAAGCAAAATTAAGATGGCTAAGGTTGACTTTGATGAAGAGGTGCTAGAAGAACTAACTCCAGAAGGTCAGCTTCTTAGTCGTGTGTCTAAGCTTAAGGGAAATGTCATCAAGTTGGCTAGTTTCAATCAGGATGAATTAGTCGAACTTTTGGCTCAGTATAAAGGGCAAGTGATTTATTATGGCTTTGCACAACGTGAATGCCTGGCTTATATTGTCCAGAAATAAGAAGAACAATAGATAGAAAGTATAGAACGTTATGGAAATACAATTTTTAGGGACAGGAGCTGGACAACCATCCAAGGCTCGGAATGTATCGAGCTTGGTTTTGAAGCTACTCGATGAAATCAATGAAGTCTGGATGTTCGATTGTGGGGAAGGAACCCAGCGTCAGATTTTAGAAACAACGATAAAGCCTCGTAAAGTTAAGAAAATCTTCATCACGCATATGCATGGAGACCATATCTTCGGCTTGCCTGGCTTCTTGGCGAGTCGTTCCTTCCAATCCAGTGAAGAACAAACAGATTTGGAAGTTTATGGTCCAGTAGGTATCAAGCAATATGTTATGACCAGTCTTCGTACCTCGGGGACACGTCTTCCTTACCGAGTGCATTTTACTGAGATTGATGTGCATAAGTTAGGCTTGGTTATGGAAAATGACAAATTTGCTGTTTATGCTGACAAGTTGGATCATACTATTTTTTGTGTTGGCTACCGTGTGGTTCAAAAAGACCTAGAGGGTACTCTGGATGCTGAGGCTCTCAAAGCAGCTGGTGTCCCATTTGGACCACTCTTTGGTCAAATCAAGAATGGTCAAGATGTGGTTCTTGAAAATGGTACAAAAATCATTGCCAAGGACTATATTTCTGCGCCTAAGAAAGGCAAAGTGATTACTATCTTGGGTGATACCCGGAAGACGAATGCTAGTGTTCGTCTGGGATTGGGTGCTGATGTCTTGGTTCATGAGTCAACTTATGGTAAGGGTGATGAAAACATTGCCAAAAGTCATGGACATTCAACCAATATACAAGCAGCCCAGGTCGCTAAAGATGCTTCAGCCAAGCGTTTGTTACTCAATCATGTATCAGCTCGTTTCTTGGGCCGAGACATCGGTAGGATGGCGGCAGATGCCCAAACGATTTTCAAAAATACCTACATTGTACGAGACTTGGAAGAGGTAGAAATCTAATGGCTAAACAACGTATTATCGCTATTACGGGTGCCTCAGGAGGTCTTGCTCAAGAAATTGTCAAGCAGCTCTCCCCCAGTGATGGCATTATCCTCTTAGGCCGAGATAAGGACAAGCTGGAGAAATGCTATCGTCATGTGGAAAATAAAACCTGCCTTGCCATTGACCTTAGAGACGACAATGCCATTAAAGAAATGGTAGATTATCTCTATCAACGTTTTGGCCGTATTGATGTTTTTATCAATAATGCTGGCTTCGGCGAATTTAAATCTTATGATTGTTACACTAGCCAAGAAGTCCGTGATATGTTTGATATCAATACCTTTGCGACCATGACCTTTTCACGTCTGATGGCTGAGAAAATGGTGGAGCAAGGCCATGGCCATATCATCAATATCGCCAGTATGGCGGGGAAAATTGCGACAGCCAACTCAAGTGTCTATGCAGCGACAAAGTTTGCGGTAATTGGCTTCTCAGATGCCCTACGTCTGGAACTAGCTGATAAGGGCGTTTATGTGACAACCGTCAATCCAGGTCCAATTGAGACAAGCTTCTTTGATCAAGCTGACCCCTCTGGAGCTTATCTTGAGAGTGTTAAAAAGTTTGTCCTCAGTCCTAAGTACGTTGCTAAAAAGATTGTCCGTATTCTGGGCAAAAACAAACGAGAAGTCAATCTGCCACGACTCTTAGCAGTTGCTCACAAAGGCTATACGCTATTTCCACGCATCTCGGACAAGCTAGCTACCAATATATTTAACTACAAATAGGGGGGTTCTAGACGGCATCAAATATCCAATCTTATTTAGAAAACCTCCAGCACTATAGGTTAAAAAAGGAGTTAAGATGTTAGAATACAAAAAAGAAATTCCAGCGATGGAAGACCTAGTCGCATTGTACAGCTCGGTTGGCTGGACCAATTATACCAACAACCCAGCTATGATGGAAGAAGCTGTCAAAGCCAGTCTCTGGCAGTTGGCCGTCTATGATGACAAAGAGCTCGTCGCCTACATTCGCTTGGTAGGAGATGGCCACTCTGTCATTTTTGTGCAGGACCTCCTGGTGCGACCAGATCACCAGCGCCAAGGCATTGGCACGAAACTCTTAGAAGAGGCTTTAGCGACCTTCCCCAATGTCTATCAACGGCTCCTTGCCACTGATCGTAGCGAGAAAAATCTAGCCTTTTACCAATCTCTGGGCTTTGTCGAACTTTCAGAGCAAGCCTGTACAGGGATGATTTATAAAAATTGATGTAGAGGATTTCCGGACAGGGAATCCTTTTCTTCTTGTTTTACCCTACATTGCTTGAAAACGATAGTAGAATAGAGCTAGATAAAAGGAAGAGGAGAAAAGACAAGACAAATAAGGGAGAAATATCCAGAATATTATTTTGCTTAGAAAAGCAGGTCTTGATTATAAATGTACTACGAGTCTATGCATCTTCCGATTTTTTCCGTTCTCTTTTTGGAAAACTCAGACTTCTATCCAGTCTGATAAATTTATTCATGTTATAATAAGTAGACTAGATGACAGGGAGAAAATATAAAAACATGATTACATCAACGTATGATTGGAAAATAAATACAAAAGAGCCAGATGCTGGCTTTTTTAAACTTGCCAAAGAACATGGGCTGGCAGAGACAGCAGCCAAGATTGCCTTTGAACGTGGCATTACGACAGAAGATGCCCTTGAATCCTTTCTCAAGGCTGATTTATCACACCTTCATGATCCTTATCTTCTGCATGATATGGATAAGGCAGTGGCTAGAATTCGTCAGGCCATTGAAAATTATGAACAAATCTTAGTCTATGGAGACTATGATGCGGATGGTATGACATCAGCATCGATTGTCAAGGAAGCTCTTGAAATGATGGGCGCTGAAGCTCGAGTCTATTTGCCTAACCGTTTTACAGATGGTTATGGTCCAAACGAAAGTGTCTACAAATATTTCATTGAGCAGGAAGGTGTCTCGCTTATTGTCACAGTTGATAATGGGGTAGCGGGGAATGAGGCTATCGCTTATGCGCAAGAGCAAGGTGTGGATGTTATCGTTACTGACCACCATAGCATGCCAGCTCAGCTTCCAGATGCCTACGCTATTGTCCATCCGGAACATCCAGATGCCGAATATCCTTTTAAGTATTTGGCAGGTTGTGGAGTAGCTTTCAAATTGGCAACGGCCCTCCTTGAGACCATTCCTACAGAGATGCTGGACTTGGTAGCCATTGGGACCATTGCCGATATGGTTAGTCTAACGGATGAAAATCGTATTATGGTCAAGGTGGGTCTGGAAATTCTAAAGACTACTGAGCGTATTGGACTGCAAGAGTTACTCCGTATTTCAGATGTAGACCCAACAACGATTTCTGAAGAAACAGTAGGTTTTAAACTGGCCCCTCAACTCAATGCCTTGGGGCGCTTAGACGATCCAAATCCAGCTATTGAACTGCTGACCGGATTTGACGATGAAGAAGCTCAAGCCATTGCTCTGAATATAAATGCCAAAAATGAAGAACGCAAGGAAGTTGTTCAAAAAATCTTTGATGAAGCCATGACTATGGTAGACTTGGATAAACCTGTTCAGGTTTTGGCTAAGGAAGGCTGGCATCCGGGTGTTCTCGGCATTGTTGCTGGTCGCATCATGGAACAAATCAGTCAGACAGTGGTAGTTTTAAATATCGAAGATGGTCTGGCTAAGGGTTCAGCCCGTAGTCTGGAATCTATCAATATCTTCCATGCCCTAGATAATCATCGAGACATTTTTACTGCTTTTGGAGGGCATGCTGGAGCAGCTGGGATGACCCTTCCAGAGGAAAATCTTGGTCAACTCTCCGATATTTTGTGCCATTATGTCTATGACAATGACATTGATACAAGCGCTAAAAATACACTCAATTTAGACGAGGAACTCAAGCTCAGTGAGCTTAGCTTGGATACCATAAAGAGCCTGAGAAAATTAGCTCCTTTTGGCATGGATAATAAAAAGCCAGTCTTTTGGCTACATGATATTACAGTGACTCAAGCCAGGACTATGGGGCAAAATGGAGCCCATCTTAAGTTTAAGGTTAAACAAGGTAAGGCTAGTTTTGATGTTGTCGCCTTTAATAAGGGTGATTTGCTTCAAGAATTCCAACAAGCTCAAGGTTTGGAATTAGCCGTGACCTTATCTGTAAATGTTTGGAATGGTCAGACAACACTCCAGCTTATGCTTGAGGATGCGCGTGTAGAAGGCATCCAATTATTTGATATTCGTGCTAAAAATATGACTCTACCAGAAGGCGTACCGATGGTAGAAGAAGCATCAGACACAGCACCTGCGGTAGTCCTTAATAAGTTGCCTGAATCTGCGACAGAATTGAAAGAGTGGTTTGAAGGTAAGGATTTCCAAGCGATATACTTTAAGAATAGCATCAAACGGGCTTATTATCTGACCGGCTATGGAACCAGAGAGCAGTTCGCAAGGCTCTATAAGACCATCTACCAATTTCCAGAGTTTGATGTCCGCTATAAACTAGATGACCTCAGTCATTACCTTAAAATTGATAAAATTCTCCTTATCAAGATGATTCAGATTTTTGATGAATTGGATTTTGTGACCATTGATAATGGTGTCATGACGGTTAATAAAGAAGCTAAGAAACGTGACATTGAAGACAGTCAGATTTTCCAAGACCTTAAACATTTAGTTAAGTTTCAAGAACTTATGGCTTTGGGAACACCACAGGAAATTTATGATTGGCTCTACAAGCCAGAGCAGTAGTGATCAACTAAGATAATTGGCTTAGAATCTAGGGGTTAGCATTTTCTAAATCCACGGATTCATGCTATAATAATATGTAAATATTTTTTGGCAAAATGCCTATAGGAAGAACAAATGAAATTAGAAGACTATATTGCATCTATTGAAAACTACCCTAAAGAAGGGGTTACTTTCCGTGATATTAGCCCATTGATGGCTGATGGAAAAGCTTATGGCTATGCTATTCGTGAAATCGTTCAGTATGCTACGGACATGAAGATTGATATGATTGTTGGTCCCGAAGCACGTGGTTTCATTGTTGGATGTCCAGTTGCTTATCAACTTGGAATTGGCTTTGCGCCAGTTCGTAAACCTGGTAAATTGCCACGTGAAGTCATTTCAGCAGATTACGAAAAAGAGTACGGTGTTGATACGCTTTGTATGCACGCTGATGCCATTAAACCTGGTCAACGTGTCCTTATCGTTGATGATCTCTTGGCGACTGGCGGAACTGTGAAAGCCACAATTGAAATGGTAGAACGCCTTGGCGGTGTTGTTGCTGGTTGTGCCTTCTTGATTGAACTTGACGGTCTTAATGGACGTAAAGCTATAGAAGGCTATGACACTAAAGTATTGATGAACTTCCCAGGATAATTTATTCCTGATTTTACAAAAGGCCTTAGGGCCTTTTTAACTCTTTTAAACAGAATATGCTTTCTTATATAGTTTTAAGCTATAGCTAACTAGAGAAAATATATATTTGATAACAATACCTCCCCGGTTTATAATATGAAGATAGAATAGACAAGGATGGAGATGTTGTTATGCCTATAAAACTTGATAATAAGTTACCAGCTCTTGATGTATTGCGTTCGGAAAATGTCTTCATCATGGATGAGAATAGGGCTAGTAGTCAGGATATACGACCAATGGAGGTCCTAATCCTTAACCTAATGCCAACTAAAGAAGTGACAGAAACCCAGTTGCTACGTCTTTTGGCAAATACGCCACTACAGATTAACGTTGAGTTTCTTTATATGGCTAGCCATAAATCGAAAAACACCCATGCCGAACATATGAAGACTTTTTATAAGACATTTGATGAAATCAAGGACAAGTATTACGATGGTCTTATCGTGACGGGGGCTCCTGTTGAACAAATGCCTTTTGAGGAAGTTGATTATTGGCAGGAATTAACACGAGTTTTTGACTGGTCTAAAAAGCATGTTTATTCAACCCTTCATTTGTGTTGGGGAGCTCAAGCAGGCCTCTATTACAAACATGGAGTTGACAAGGTTGCCTTGCCAGAGAAATTATCTGGAATCTATAAACAAACCGTTGATATGCCAGAAAATTTCCTCATGAATGGCTTTGATGACAGCTTTGTATCACCTCACTCACGCTATACAGAAGTCACTCTTGAAGATATCAAAAACAAGACAGATTTAGATGTTGTTGTTTCAGGACCTGAAGTAGGACTGTCTATTTTAGCCAGTAAGAATCTTCGTGAGGTTTATAGTTTCGGCCACTTTGAATATGACAGAGATACATTGGCTAGAGAATATCGAAGGGACTTGGATGTGGGTATTAACCCAGATGTACCAGCGAATTATTTTCCAGAGGATGATCCTAATCAGGAACCTCAACTGCGTTGGAACCTTGCGGCATCAGCTTTCTTTAGTAATTGGATTAACTACGCGGTCTATCAAGAAACACCATATCGTTTAGAAGAGTTGGAAGATGATTTTTCATTCTACGGTTATTTGTAGCAGACAGATTCAAGAGTCTTATATGTGATTACTTAGACTTTTGGCGTCAGTCTAGCAACTCTGAAAGGTTATTATGAGTTTTTTTGAACAGTATCGATCAGGAAATCTGGTCCTTCCAAACGCCTTGTTTTTCCATTTTAAGGATATTTTTCCGTCGGCGGATGACTTTTTAGTCTGGCAATTTCTCTATCTGCAAACGACAACTCAGATTGGAGAAGTGGCTTCTAGTCAGATTGCGCAGGCAACTGGTAAGACACCAACTGAGGTCAATAAGAGCATTACGACATTGACCGAGGCTGGACTCCTTGATGCCACAACAATTAAGGTTAATAATGAAATTGAGATGGTTGTTGATGCTTCACCTGCTTTAGCTATTTTAGATAAGCTAGTGAGTAAGGAAAAGACAGTGTCAGGCCCTGTCGTTGGTCAACCAACCAATACACAACTCATCAAACAACTGACGGATGAGTTGGAACAGGCTTTGGGAATCTTGAATCCTATGGTTATTGAAGATTTAAACAAGGAAATTCAAGAAGAACATACTGATCCTGAACTTATTCGTGAGGCTTTGAGAGAAGCTGTCTTTAACCAAAAAACAAATTGGAATTACGTTAAAGGCGTTCTTCGCAACTGGAAATTGAGTGGCATCACTACTAAACTTCAAGTTGAACAGCGTCGTCTGGAGCATCAAGGAAAGAAACAGGCTCATCAGGTTTCGGAAGACTTCAAAACAGGAATGGATGCAGCCCGTCAATTATGGGGTGGTCAATAATGTTGGGAAGAAAGCGTGTTAATGAAGCTCTAGCCTTGATGGGAGAGATGTTTCCCAATGCTCATGGAGAGTTGGAGTGGGAAACTCCTTTTCAACTCCTTGTTGCGGTTATTTTATCAGCCCAAACAACAGATAAAGCTGTTAACAAGATTACTCCCGGTCTGTGGGCGCGTTATCCAGAAATTGAAGATTTAGCATCAGCCAATCTTGATGACGTTGAAATGTGCTTACGGACCATCGGCCTCTACAAGAATAAAGCTAAGAATATCATTAAAACGGCAAGAGCTATTCTAATGAATTTTGATGGGCAAGTTCCCAAAACACACAAAGAATTAGAGAGTTTACCTGGTGTGGGAAGGAAAACAGCTAATGTTGTTTTAGCCGAAGTTTATGGGATTCCGTCCATTGCTGTTGACACACATGTCTCACGTGTTTCGAAACGCCTAAATATTGTTGCAGAAGATGCAACTGTAGAGGAAATAGAAGCAGAGTTGATGAAGAAAATTCCCAAAAGAGACTGGATTATTAGTCATCATCGCATGATTTTCTTTGGACGTTATCATTGTTTAGCTAAGAATCCTAAATGTCAGTCCTGCCCCCTTCAAAGCTATTGTAAGTATTATAAGGAAATGATTAAGAAATAAGTTGGAGAATGTGAGTTTCTTCAACTTTTTTATAGCTGTAAGATTTTGTTACAAACTAGTAACTTGACAAAAGTCTCAGGCTTTAAGAAAATAGAAGAAACGATTTAGAAGCAGGAGCGGTATAGTATGGCTGAATTCAGTAATGAAGAGTATCTCAGAGCCTTAGCAGATAATGGTGATAGAGAAGCAGCCAAAGAATATGAGCAGGCTTTGGATAATCGTATCTTTCAGTTGCAAATTTCTTTGGCTCAAACGAGTGATCCGCAGGGCCGTAAGGAAGTGCAAAAACTCTTGGAACAAGAGGAAAAGAAAAAAAGGGACTACTTTCAAGAAAAAGAGGAAAAAGCTGTGAGCGAATTTAGACGTCGTAAGAATGAACCTGCTAGAAGTAGGAAGGTTTCGAGTTTTGATAGGCTAAGAGACCCTAAAGTGATTAGATGGGTGATTGGCGTTGTGGCAGTAGCTGCTGTTGTGATTCCTGTTGTCACTCTAATGTGGTATAGTAATAACCAAAACGAAAACGTAACCAATCCTTGGAAAAATGGCCAGTTAGCCAAAAGTAAGGAAGCAGCTGCAGCATCTTCAGATAATCAGTCCTCTAATGTTGATACGTCATCATTGTCTGATCAGCAGTTAGAAGACTGGGTAGTTTCTACCTATGCCAAGGAACAAGGCTCAACAGGCGAAAGTTATAAAAATCTGGGTTGGAATGTTTATTCATGGACTGACGATGACGATAATCTAGTCTATGCCCAACTCTCTGATAGTTATGGTAATAATGTCCTTCTTTTCCGAGTTGACAAAAAAGGTCAGTTAGAAGCCTATGGTGGTCTTGATGGTTCAAGTGGATCTTGGGACGTCGTTTCCAAAAAATATTCAACAAGCTAATTAAACCGTTATAAAACGCCTGACTAGGGTGTCTGAGACTGTCTTTTGACAGTCTTTTTTGGTATAATTTAAGGTAATCGTGTATACAATTAAAAAGTTGATTATGGAGATTTGAGATTATCAGTTGGACGGAACTTTTTTAGTCTCCTCGGATTTTTTACTAATCAGTTTTAAAAAGGAGAGTTGTCGTGTCAGACTATTTATCGGTCACCTCTTTAACCAAATATTTGAAAATGAAATTTGACCGTGATCCTTATTTAGAGAGGGTATATTTGACAGGTCAGGTTTCCAATTTTCGTCGTCGGCCTAGTCATCAGTATTTTTCTCTTAAGGATGAGGGAGCTGTGATCCAAGCAACAATTTGGGCAGGAGTCTTCAAAAAACTTGGTTTTGACCTCGAAGAAGGGATGAAAATCAATGTTGTTGGTCGGGTGCAAATCTATGAGCCTAGTGGTTCCTATTCGATTATTATCGAGAAAGCTGAGCCAGATGGTGTGGGTGCCTTGGCTCTCCAATTTGAGCAGCTTCGTAAGAAACTAACTGCTCAAGGTTATTTTGACGAGCGTCATAAACAGGCTCTTCCTAATTTTGTCAAAAAGATTGGGGTTGTCACGAGTCCTAGTGGTGCGGTTATTCGAGACATCATTACAACAGTTAGTCGTCGTTTTCCCGGAGTAGAGATTTTACTCTTTCCTACCAAGGTTCAAGGAGAAGGAGCTGCACAAGAAATTGCTGAAAATATCCAAAGAGCCAATCAAAGGGATGATTTGGATCTTTTAATCGTCGGTCGTGGTGGAGGCTCTATCGAAGATCTTTGGGCCTTTAACGAAGAAATTGTGGTGCAATCGATTTTTGAGAGTCGTTTGCCTGTGATTTCTAGTGTTGGTCATGAAACCGATACGACTTTGGCTGACTTTGTAGCAGATCGTAGGGCAGCTACCCCTACAGCAGCGGCAGAGCTTGCAACGCCAGTATCTAAGGCGGATACCTTGGTTTGGATTCGGGAAAGACAAAACAGGGCTTATCAAGCTTGTTTGAGACGTATACAGTATAACCAAGAGCGTTTAGCCAAATTGTCACAGTCTATTGTCTTTAGGCAGCCTGAGCGCCTTTATGACGGCTATTTGCAAAAGCTTGACCAATTGACAACCCGACTTGAAACCTTGATAAAGCAGGACTTTGAACGCAAACAAAAGGAAGTAGCTCTTTTAAGTCAGAGATTGCAAGGTTTGAATCTCTTGACTAGTGTAGAGAATTATCAGGACCGTCGGGAGTCCTTACAGCGTTTGTTAGTTACTACAACCAAGAACACTCTTAACGGCTATCGTGTGAGACTAGAGAAGGCGCAAGATGCCTTGTTATCACTGGATACTAGCCGTATTGTTGCCAGGGGCTATGCTATTGTCAATAAAGACGATAGGCCCCTAACCACTATTAAGGATATTACTGAAGGTGATCAATTAACTATCCAAATGAGGGATGGGGAACTAGAAGTAGAGGTAAAAAATGTCAACGAAAAAAACATTTGAGGAAAATTTACAGGACCTAGAAGCCATCGTTACTAAGCTTGAGACAGGCGATGTTGCTCTTGAAGATGCTATTTTGGAGTTCCAAAAGGGTATGGCCCTATCTAAAGATTTGCAAAAGACCTTAGAAGATGCCGAAAAGACATTGGTTAAGGTTATGCAAGCAGACGGTACAGAAACGGAAATGGATGCCAAATGACCAAGCGTGAAAAAATTGATGCTGCTATCCGTGATTACTATCAACAGAAAAATCTTCCAGTATCACATGAACTGATTACAGCTATTCTTTATTCAGTTGATGGTGGCGGTAAGCGTATTCGTCCTCTCATTTTCTTGGATTTGCTTGAAGGATTTGGTTTAGAATTAACGGATAGTCATTTTGATGTAGCAGCGAGTCTTGAGATGATTCATACAGGAAGTCTAATTCATGATGATTTGCCAGCGATGGATAATGATGATTACCGTCGAGGACGTTTGACAAACCATAAAAAATTTGACGAAGCAACAGCAATCTTGGCTGGTGATTCGCTTTTCCTAGATCCCTTTGACCTTCTGGCACAAACGGAGCTATCAGCAGAAATTCGTGTTGAATTGATTCAAGCTCTCTCTCATGCTTCGGGAACCTTTGGTATGGTAGGTGGTCAGATGCTGGATATGAAGGGTGAAGGTCAAGAACTTGATTTATCACAACTGGCTCAGATTCATGAACATAAGACAGGTAAGCTCTTAACCTTTCCTTTTGTGGCAGCAGGTATTGTTGCTCAACAAGGACTAGAGGTTTTGGACAATCTTCAGGAAGCCGGTCAGCTGATTGGTCTAGCCTTTCAAGTGCGTGATGACATCTTGGATGTGACTGCTGATTTCGAAGAACTTGGAAAAACACCTGGAAAAGATGTGGTGGCTGGAAAATCAACCTACCCTGCTCTACTTGGTTTGGATAAATCATATGACATTCTCGAGGAATCTCTTAACAAAGCTGAGGCTATCTTCCAAAATTTGGCTGAGAGTCAAGGTTTTAAAAAGGACAGCGTTATAGAAATCATAGAAAGGTTACGACTCCATGCCTAAGGAAAGAGTAGATGTCTTGGCCTATAAACAAGGCCTTTTTGACACACGAGAACAAGCTAAACGTGGCGTGATGGCTGGTTTGGTTGTGAATGTTATCAATGGTGAGCGTTATGACAAACCTGGTGAAAAAATTGATGATGCGACAGAGTTGAAGCTTAAAGGGGAAAAACTTAAGTATGTCAGTCGTGGAGGTCTTAAACTTGAAAAAGGCTTGAAGGTTTTCAATCTCTCGGTTGAAGGCATGACTACGATTGATATTGGTGCTTCGACAGGTGGTTTTACTGATGTTATGCTTCAAAATGGGGCTAAACTGGTTTATGCTGTTGATGTCGGTACTAACCAGCTGGTTTGGAAACTGCGTCAGGACGAACGTGTTCGTTCCATGGAACAGTACAATTTTCGTTATGCTGAACCTACCGATTTTACTGAAGGCTTGCCATCATTTGCATCTATTGATGTCAGCTTTATCTCTCTTAATCTGATTCTACCTGCTTTGGCTAAGGTATTGGTTGATGGTGGACAAGTTGTTGCCCTGGTCAAACCGCAATTTGAGGCAGGTCGTGAACAAATTGGGAAAAATGGCATTGTCCGTGAGAGCAGTGTTCATGAGAAGGTGCTAGAAACAGTCATTGCTTTTGCAGTTGATTATGGCTTTTCGGTTAAAGGGTTGGATTTTTCCCCTATTCAAGGTGGCCATGGTAATATTGAGTTTCTGGCCCACTTAGAGAAAACAACTTCGCCTAAGAATGAGGTTATATCCGCTATCAAGGAAGTTGTAGCACAAGCACATAAGGAGTTTAAGAAAAATGAAGAAGAATGATCGTTTGGAGCTAATCCGAAAGATTGTCCAAGAAAATAAAATTACGACTCAGGGAGAATTGGTTAAATTACTCCAAAACGAGGGCTTAAAAGCTACTCAAGCCACCGTATCACGTGATATTAATGAAATTGGAATCACAAAAGTCCCTTCTGAAGATGGTTCCTATATCTATGGGCTTTCAAATGCCCCTAGACGTTTAGGTGTATCTCCAGTTGGATCTAAGCGCTTAATCCGTATTGACCGTCAACAAGCTTTCATGAATATTCAGGTTCAACCTGGAACTAGTCGTCTCATCAAAAAGATTCTTTTGGACGAATACAAGCACTTGATTTTTAGTTTAATTGCTGACGATGACACACTCTTTTTAGTGGCTCAGTCAGAATTAGCAGCTATTGAATTACAGGGACAGATTGTCAAGTGGGTTGAAGAATAGGAGGATTTATGCTTCTCGAAATTACGATAAAGAATTTCGCAATTATTGAAGAAATTTCTCTTAACTTTGAAAATGGAATGACTGTCCTTACTGGTGAAACGGGAGCTGGGAAATCTATTATTATCGATGCTATGAATCTAATGCTAGGGGCACGGGCCTCTAGTGAAGTGGTACGTCATTCAGCTCCCAAGGCAGAAATTCAAGGATTCTTTTCAATTGAACAAAATCCTGCTTTAGTCAGTCTTTTGGAAGATAATGGGATTCCTGTTGAGGATGAATTGATTATCCGCCGTGAAGTCTTCCAAAATGGTCGAAGTGTTAGTCGTATTAATGGCCAGATGGTGAATCTAACCATTCTTAAGGCGGTGGGACATTTTTTGGTCGATATTCACGGTCAGCATGATCAGGAAGAACTTATGAGACCTGCTCTTCACATTAGCATGTTGGATGCTTTTGGAGATAAGGCATTTTTCCAAACGAAGAAAAAGTATCAAGAATATTTTGACCGCTACCGTGAGTTAAGAAAAGATGTTCTTGAAAAACAGAAAAATGAGCAAGAACATAAAGCTCGTATTGAAATGCTGGCTTTTCAGATAGCAGAAATTGAGGCAGCTTCCTTAAAATCAGGAGAAGATTTTGCTTTGATGAAGGAGCGAGATAAACTACTGAATCATAAGCAGATAGCTGATACACTAACAAATGCCTATGTCATGTTGGATAATGAAGATTTTTCTAGTCTATCCAATGTCCGCTCTGCCATGAACGACCTTCAATCCCTTGAAGAGTATGACTCTGATTACAAAGAACTCTTTGGTAATCTATCAGAGGCCTATTACGTTCTTGAGGATGCAACCAAACAGTTGGGTGATCTTTTAGATAATCTAGACTTTGATGCAGGTCGTTTGCAGGAGATTGAACACCGTTTAGATACCATTAATGCTATTACCCGTAAATATGGTGGAACTGTCGATGATGTCTTGGATTACCTGGACAATTCGACTAAAGAATACAACCTTCTGACTGGAAATTCCAGCTCATCAGATGCCATGGAACAAGAGCTTAAGCAACTGGAAAAAGACTTGCTTGCATCTGCAGAGACCTTACAGGCGGCACGTCATCAGATTGCAACGGCTCTTGAAGCAGAGATTAAGGCTGAGCTATGTGACCTCTATATGGATAAGGCAGATTTTAAAGTAACCTTTACGAAGGGAAAATTTAACCGTGATGGCAATGAACAAGTTGAGTTTTACATTTCGACTAATCCTGGCGAAGGCTTTAAACCGCTTGTTAAGGTTGCGTCAGGAGGAGAATTGTCTCGACTTATGTTAGCTATTAAATCAGCTTTTGCCCGAAAAGAAGACAAAACAAGTATCGTCTTTGATGAAGTGGATACTGGTGTTTCAGGCCGTGTTGCTCAAGCCATTGCTCAGAAGATTCATAAAATTGGAAGCCACGGTCAGGTCTTAGCCATCAGTCACCTTCCGCAAGTTATCGCTATTGCTGATTATCAGTTCTTTATTTCTAAGGAAAGTGATAATGAGACGACGGTATCGCGTGTCCGTCTCTTGACTCCTGACGAAAGGGTTGAGGAAATCGCTAAGATGCTTGCAGGTGACAATGTGACCGATGCTGCCTTGAGTCAAGCAAGAGCTTTGCTAAAAGTAGATGAGCCAGTTTAGATAAACAGTTGGGCAAATCTCTCTAGTCGTGCTATAATAGAATATAAATTTTTGTTAAGCGAGAAAATTATGAGTAAAATTAGAATTGTAACTGATTCATCAATCACGATTGAACCAGAATTGGTTAAAAAGTATCAAATCACTGTTGTGCCATTGTCAGTTATGGTGGACGGTGTCATCTATTCAGATAGTGATCTTCGGGAAGAAGGTCGCTTCTTGGAAATGATGAAACATAGTAAAGAGTTGCCAAAGACAAGTCAGCCGCCAGTAGGTCTGTTTGCTGAAACTTATGAAAAACTTGTCAATGAAGGTGCTGAACATATCGTGGCCATTCACATCATGCATACCCTTTCTGGGACTTGTGAAGCCTCACGTCAAGGTGCTAGTCTTTCAGGTGCCGATGTGACTGTTATGGACTCAGGTTTTACAGATCAATGCCTTAAGTTTCAAGTGGTCGAAGCGGCTAAATTAGCTCAAACAGGTGCTAGTTTGGAAGAAATTGTAGCACGTGTTGAAGAAGTAAAAAGCAAATCTGAGCTTCATATCGGCGTCTCTACCCTTGAAAATCTAGTCAAAGGTGGTCGTATTGGACGTGTTACAGGACTCTTATCATCATTACTCAACATCCGTGTCATTATGGAGTTGAAAGATTATCAGTTGAATACTATTGTTAAAGGTCGTGGGGCTAAGACCTTTACAAAATGGTTGGATGCTTACATTGACAATATCAAAGATCGCAAAGTAGCAGAGATTGGTATTTCTTATGCAGGAAAACCGGATTTGGCGCATGAACTTGCTTCGAAACTTGAGGTATTGGGTGCTCCAATTTCAATTCTTGAAACAGGGTCAATCATTCAAACACACACTGGTGAAGGCGCCTTTGCCGTAATGGTTCGCTATGAATAAGTTGAAAGAATCTGTATTACTTAGAAGCCTTCTGGGCTTCTTCTTGCTTTTTTTCGTCTTCGTCGTGCTCTTTGTCTTCATCGTGCCAAGTAATCATCAGTCATTAAAAACTGTCGGAAAACTGAAGTTTGAAAAAAAGGATACGGTCACCTATGTTGCTATCGGGGACTCCCTTACTCAAGGTGTAGGGGATACCACGAATCAAGGCGGCTTTGTTCCTATTTTGTCTCAGGCAATGGGGGCAGATTTTAACTGGCAGGTGACCTCAAATAATTATGGCATTGCGGGAAATACCAGTAACCAAATTCTCAAACGGATGAAGGAAAAAGCAGACATTCAGAGGGACCTTAAAAAAGCCAAACTAATGACTTTAACTGTTGGCGGTAACGATGTCATGCATGTTGTTAAGGATAATATCACTAATCTTAGTGTTGATACCTTCAACAAACCTGCTGTGGCTTATCAAAAGAGGCTGCGACAAATTGTTGAGCTGGCTCGTAAGGACAATAAAACATTGCCAATTTATATCGTTGGTATTTACAATCCCTACTATCTGAACTTTCCAGATATGACAGAGATGCAAACGATTGTTGATAATTGGAACAAAGCTACAGAAGAAGTTTCCAAGGAATATCAAAATGTTTATTTTGTTCCAGTCAATGATTTACTTTATAAGGGAATTGATGGTAAGGGTGGAGTGACTAGTTCGGATGAAACATCCCAGTCTTCCAAATCAACATCAAAGAACCTTAATGATGCCCTTTTTGAGGATGATCATTTTCATCCCAACAACACAGGTTATCAAATTATGTCAGATGCTATTTTGAAACGTATTACGCAAACAAAGAAGGAGTGGTCAGGTGAGTAGGGTATGGAAATGGCTATTTTTAGGGCTACTAGCCTTGAACTTAGCGCTAGTAAGTGTTGTGACATATAGAGTCATGACCCCAGTAGAAACAAGTTCAGTGTCTTTACCTAAGGGTGCTACCAAAATTGGACGTTACAGCATGACAAAAGAAGAACTTGATGCAGCTCTAACCGGTTTTGCTCAAGATTATTCCACTGATAAAATGCATTTCAAGGTTAATGTCACTAATTCTAAAATTGTTTTTGAGAGTAGTTATAAGGTTTTAGGGTATGCTGTCCCCCTCTATGTTTATTTCACCCCGGTTGTCAGTGAATCAGGTGCAATCGTTTTAAAAGTTTCTGATCTTTCAGCTGGCTCTTTAAGCCTCCCTGTTTCAGATGCTCTTAAGATGATTAAGCGTTCGACAAAGTTACCTGATTATATTTCCATTGATAACAAGAAGGAAAAGGTTACTCTAAATATTCAATCAATGAAAAACGAAAAAGGAATAACGGCACGTGCAAAGAGTCTTGATTTGGTCAATGACCGTATCGAATTTGACATCTACAAGACAATAAATTAAAAAGCCTTTACTTTTTGCAAAAAAGCAATGAAATTAGCGTTTATTGCTTGACCTGATAGGTCTTTTAGGATAAGATAATACTTGTCCAAGCGCTAGAAAAACTTTACGCTTAGAAATATATTGGAGGATTGTTACAATGGCTAACAAACAAGATTTGATCGCTAAAGTTGCGGAAGCAACAGAACTTACTAAAAAAGATTCAGCAGCAGCAGTAGACGCAGTTTTTGCTTCTATCGAAGAATTCCTTGCTACAGGTGAAAAAGTACAATTGATTGGTTTCGGTAACTTTGAAGTACGCGAACGTGCTGCTCGTCAAGGTCGTAACCCACAAACTGGTGAAGCTATCTCAATCGCAGCTTCTAAAGTTCCTGCATTTAAAGCTGGTAAAGCTCTTAAAGATGCAGTTAAATAATGTTAAAACCCCTAAGCTTTTAGGGGTTTTGCTTTACATGAAATGATAGAGGGAAACTATGACAACCTTAACCGTGGTAATGATTTTTCTTCTGGTTTTCACAGTTATAAAACTATCAGGTATTGTTGCTATAAGTAAGCTGATTAAGCCTAGTGAAGAACAGATTGAAGAAGCACGTCAAAAACGTCTTCAAGCTGAAAAAGAGGGCAAAGACCCTTTTGAAGACTGGGATGAACATGACGATGATGGTCTTGTCTAACAAGAGAATCCTCATCAAAGTATACAAAAAGAGCTTGGAGATTTTTCCAAGCTCTTTTTTAGTGAATTAATCAATATAGTGAAGTTTTCCACGGAAGTCTTCAAGGCTTTCATAGCCCTTTTCTTCCATGATTTCTTTCAGTTCTTTAGTAATTCGGTCAAAGACAGCCACACCTTCTTTTTGAAGTGCAGTACCAATTTGGACCATACTTGCTCCACAAAGGATATGTTCAAAAGCATCACGCCCAGATTTGACACCACCAGTACCGATGATTTGGATTTCAGGTTTTAGACGTTGGTAGAAAGCATGAACGTTTGCCAAGGCAGTCGGCTTGATATAGTCTCCACCGATACCGCCAAAACCATTTTTCGGTTTGATGACAACAGATTCGTCTTCAATATAAAGTCCATTACCAATTGAGTTGACACAGTTGACAAAAACAAGTGGGAATTGGTTGAAGACAGCAGCTGCTTGATCAAAGTGCACAATATCAAAGTAAGGTGGTAATTTGACACCAAGTGGTTTCGTAAAGTAAGAAAAGACTTCAGTTAGGATCTCGGTTGTTGTTTCAAAATCGTAGGCGATTTGAGGTTTACCTGGAACGTTAGGACATGAAAGGTTGAGTTCAACTAGCCCTTCATAGTCACTTTCTTGAACTTTTTTTAGAATAGTGTGTGTTTCCTCAGGTGACAAGCCAACTAATGAAAGAAAATGATTTTTTGTATTGGGTTGCTTTTGTAATTCAATGACATAGTCAAGGTAGTATTCAAAACCGTTATTAGGCAAACCCATAGAGTTGATAGAGCCAAGAGGAACATTAACATATCGAGGTTCAGGATTACCAGGGCGAGCTTCAAGCGTTCCTGTTTTTGTAACAAATGAACCTGCGGCCGAAGCTTCAACCTCTGCCAATTCTTCCTTAGTCATGCAATGAACACCAGCAGCATTCATGAGGCAGTTATCAAACGAAAACTGGCCAATTTTTGTAGCAGTAGAAACCATAAGATCCTCCTTAAAGATCACAAAGCAAAATGTTACTATTTTATCTCATTTTAGCATGAAAAGGGGCCTAAAACAAGGAAAGAATAGATGGGCAATAATCTTAAAAGTGAATTCACCTAGGCATTTTTAATACCCCAGGCAAGAAGCTGTAGACTTTTACAGAATTTTTTGGATTTTACTGGCTTTTTTAAGGTTTTTTGGGTAGAATAGAAGGAGTAAATGGGTATAACCCAAAATATAAAGGAGACATTACTAATGGTAAAATTGGTTTTCGCTCGCCACGGTGAGTCTGAATGGAACAAAGCTAACCTTTTCACAGGTTGGGCTGACGTAGATCTTTCTGAAAAAGGTACTCAACAAGCTATCGACGCTGGTAAACTGATCAAAGAAGCTGGTATTGAATTTGACCAAGCTTATACTTCAGTATTGAAACGTGCGATCAAAACAACAAACCTTGCGCTTGAAGCATCTGACCAACTTTGGGTTCCAGTTGAAAAATCATGGCGCTTGAACGAACGTCACTACGGTGGATTGACTGGTAAAAATAAAGCAGACGCTGCTGCACAATTCGGTGACGAACAAGTTCACATCTGGCGTCGTTCATACGATGTATTGCCTCCAAACATGGACCGTGATGATGAACACTCAGCACACAAAGACCGTCGTTACGCTTCACTTGACGATTCAGTAATTCCAGATGCTGAAAACTTGAAAGTTACTTTGGAACGTGCTCTTCCATTCTGGGAAGATAAGATTGCTCCAGCTCTTAAAGATGGTAAAAACGTATTCGTAGGTGCTCACGGTAACTCAATTCGTGCCCTTGTAAAACACATCAAACAATTGTCAGATGACGAAATCATGGATGTTGAAATTCCAAACTTCCCACCATTGGTATTCGAATTTGACGAAAAATTGAACGTTGTTAAAGAATACTACCTCGGAAAATAAGCTGAGTTAAGTAGTTATTACTAACAAATAGAAAAGTTGGCTTCGGTCAGCTTTTTTCTTTTCCTGAAAAAAATTGAAAGAAACGGTCAGAAAAGTCAGTCAATTCAGTAATTTTTCCTTGACTTTCAAGTTCGGAAGATGTATCATATTAGGTAAGATACATCGAAAGGAAATGAGTCAAATGACATTCGCAACTACAACTACTTTGCTATTGCGTGATGAGGGCTAGTGCAAAAGCATTAGTCCTGTTTGGCTTACCAAGCGGGAGTTAAAAACATCTCGCTTGGGTTTCCGAGTGAGATGTTTTTTTACTACTATCGTTTTTATTTTTAGAAAGAGGATTGTCTATGCGTAAAGTAGAATTTCTTGATACGAGCCTTCGTGATGGTGAACAAACACCGGGTGTTAACTTTTCAATCAAAGAAAAGGTTGCCATTGCTAAACAACTTGAGAAGTGGGGGATTTCTTCAATTGAAGCTGGTTTCCCAGCAGCTAGTCCAGATTCATTTGAGGCAGTGAAACAAATTTCAGCTGCCATGACGACAACTGCGGTTTCTGGCTTGGCACGTTCTGTAAAATCTGACATTGATGCTTGTTACGAAGCTATCAAGGATGCTAAATTCCCTCAATGTCATGTCTTTATCGCAACGAGTCCTATTCACCGTGAATACAAATTGAAGAAATCAAAAGAAGAAATTCTTGAGATCATCAAAGAACATGTGACTTATGCGCGTGAACGTTTTGATGTGGTTGAGTTTTCACCTGAGGATGCTACTCGTACAGAACTCGATTATCTCTTGGAAGTTGTTCAAACAGCAGTTGATGCAGGCGCAACTTACATTAACATTCCTGATACAGTTGGTTTTACAACTCCTGAAGAGTTCGGTCATATTTTCAAATACCTCATTGAAAATGTTAAATCAGACCGTGAAATCATCTTTAGTCCTCACTGCCACAATGACCTTGGTATGGCTGTAGCTAACACACTTGCAGCTATTAAAAATGGTGCTGGTCGTGTTGAAGGAACTGTGAATGGTATCGGTGAACGTGCAGGGAATGCGGCGCTTGAAGAAGTAGCTGTAGCACTTAATATCCGTGAAGACTACTATCAAGCAACAAGTGATATTGTACTTAATGAAACAGTTAACACAGCTGAACTTGTGTCTCGTTATTCTGGAATTGCGATTCCTAAAAATAAAGCCGTTGTTGGTGGTAATGCCTTCTCTCATGAATCAGGTATTCACCAAGATGGTTTCCTTAAAAATCCTCTTACATACGAAATCATTACACCAGAGCTTGTGGGAGTTAAGAAGAGCTCTCTTCCACTTGGTAAGTTGTCGGGTCGTCATGCCTTTATTGAAAAATTGAAAGAACTTGAGCTTGATTTTGTTGAAGAAGACATCAAACCACTCTTTAAGAAATTCAAAGTCTTGGCCGATAAAAAACATGACATTACTGATGCTGATATTCGTGCACTTGTGGCTGGAACTAACGTTGAGAATCCAGAAGGCTTCCACTTCCAAGATCTCCGTTTGACAACTAATGCTGATGAAACAATCACATCAGCAGTTAGTCTAGTTAATGAAGATGGTGAGTCTGTGGAATTCTTGGCAAACGGTCAAGGATCAGTTGAAGCTATATTCAATGCTATTGATAAATTCTTCAATCAAACAGTTCGTTTGACTTCTTATAATATCGATGCTGTAACTGATGGTATTGACGCTCAAGCTCGTGTGCTAGTAACAGTTGAAAATGTGGATACAGATACTATCTTTAATGCTTCTGGTTTGGACTTTGATGTTTTGAAAGCTTCAGCAATTGCCTACATCAATGCAAATACGCTTGTTCAAAAAGAAAATTCTGGTGAAATGGCACGCAAAGTTTCTTACCGTGACCTTCCACAAGCCTAAGAGGAGTTAAACATGACAAAAAAAATTGTAACGCTTTCTGGTGATGGTATTGGACCTGAAATCATGGCAGCAGGCCTTGAAGTTCTGGATAAAGTAGCTTCAAAAATCGGATTTGATTACGATATTGATGCTAAACCTTTTGGTGGTGCTGGTATTGATGCTGAAGGTCATCCACTTCCTAAATCAACCTTGGATGCTGCTAAATCAGCAGATGCTATCCTCTTGGCTGCAATTGGTGGACCTAAATATGACAATGCGCCAGTTCGTCCCGAACAAGGGCTTTTGGCCATTCGTAAGGAATTGAATCTCTTTGCTAATATCCGACCTGTTCGTATCTTTGATGCTTTGAAACACTTGTCACCTCTTAAACCTGAACGTATTGAAGGTGTTGACTTTGTCGTTGTACGTGAGCTTACAGGTGGTATTTACTTTGGTGAACATATTTTAGAAGAAGATAAGGCTCGTGATATCAATGATTACTCAGCCGATGAGATTCGTCGCATCATGCGTCGTGCCTTCAAGATTGCCCAAGGTCGTGGTAAGAAAGTCACTAGCATTGATAAACAAAATGTCTTGGCAACTTCTAAATTGTGGCGTAAGGTTGCCGATGAAGTTTCTTTGGAATTTCCAGATGTAACCCTTGAACACCAACTCGTTGATAGTGCTGCCATGATTATGATTACCAACCCAGCTCGTTTCGACGTGGTTGTGACAGAAAACCTTTTTGGTGATATCTTGTCTGATGAATCAAGTGTCCTTCCAGGTACTCTTGGTGTTATGCCATCAGCCAGTCATTCAGAAAATGGTCCAAGTCTTTATGAACCAATTCATGGTTCAGCACCTGACATTGCTGGTCAAGGTATTGCCAATCCGATTTCAATGATTTTGTCAGTAGCAATGATGCTTCGTGAAAGTTTCAATGAAACTGAAGGGGCAGAATTGATTGAAAATGCTGTTGATAAGACCTTGAATCAAGGTATCTTGACACGTGATTTGGGTGGTCAGGCATCTACTGCTGAAATGACAGCAGCTATCATTAGCAATCTCTAAAAACATGACACTAAAACAAGTGTTACTTTATGTTTTGTTGGTATGGAATATCGTTGTTTTATGTGCTTATGGGCTTGACAAACACAAGGCTATTCGACATAGGCGGCGAATTTCTGAGAAGACATTATTATTTCAAACCCTTATTTTGGGTGGTATTGGTGCTTCTCTCGGTGGGGCTGTGTTTAGACATAAAATTAAGAAATGGTACTTTAAGCTTTGTTGGCTTTTGGGCCTGCTAAATGATTTTGTTATGTTATATCTCATCCTAACAAAACTTTCGGATTAGTTTATCCTTAGATAATAATTGGAGTATTTTATGAGCGGAAAATCAATTTTCGATAAACTTTGGGAACGCCACGTTGTTACCGGTAACGAAGGTGAACCACAATTGATGTATGTGGATCAACACTATATTCACGAAGTTACAAGTCCACAAGCCTTTCAAGGACTTCGTGATGCTGGACGTAAAGTGCGTCGTCCAGATTTAACTTTCGGTACGACTGACCACAACGTTCCTACAGTGGATATTTTCAACATTCGTGACCTTATTTCTAAAAACCAGATTGATACTTTGGCGAAAAACGTTGAAGAATTTGGTATTGATGCGGCTACCCACGGTACTGCTCGTCAGGGTATTGTCCACATGGTTGGTCCTGAAACAGGTCGCAGTCAACCTGGTAAATTTGTAGTCTGTGGGGATAGTCATACGGCTACTCACGGTGCCTTTGGTGCCATTGCCTTTGGTATTGGGACATCTGAGGTGGAACACGTTTTCGCGACACAATGTTTGTGGCAAGTGAAACCTAAGAAAATGAAGGTTGAGTTTGTTGGTAAACCTCAGCCAGGTGTCTATTCAAAAGACTTTATCCTTGCCCTTATTGCTCGCTATGGTGTAGATGCAGGTGTAGGATACGCAGTTGAATATTGTGGAGAAGCTATTGATGCCCTTTCAATGGATGAACGCATGACTATTTGTAACATGTCTATTGAATTTGGTGCTAAAATGGGTCTCATGAATCCTGACCAAAAGACTTATGATTATGTTGAAGGTCGTCCATGTGCACCTCAGGGTGAAAAATTCGAAGAAGCAGTAGCTGATTGGAAAACTTTGGTTTCTGATCCTGATGCTGAATATGACAAAGTCATCACAATTGATGTTTCTGAGTTGGCTCCTATGGTGACATGGGGAACTAACCCTGAAATGGGTGTTGAGTTCGACCAACCATTCCCAGAAATCAATGACTTCAATGATGAACGTGCTTACGAGTATATGGATGTAAAACCTGGTGACTATGCTAAAGACATTGATTTGGGTTATGTCTTTATCGGTTCTTGTACCAATGCACGTCTTAGCGACCTTGAGTTAGCGGCTAAGTTTGTTAAAGGAAAACATATTGCCCCAACATTGACAGCTATTGTTGTTCCTGGTTCACGTCCCGTTAAGAAAGAAGCTGAGCGTCTTGGCTTGGATAAAATTTTCTTGGATGCAGGATTTGAATGGCGTGATCCAGGTTGCTCAATGTGTCTTGGTATGAACCCAGACCATGTTCCTGAGGGTGTCCATTGCGCCTCTACAAGTAACCGTAACTTCGAGGGACGCCAAGGATACGGAGCTCGTACTCACCTTTGTAGTCCAGCAATGGCAGCCGCAGCGGCTATCGCTGGTAAATTTGTAGATGTACGTGATATGCCAGAAGTTCAAGCATAAGGGAGAAGATAATGGAAAAATTTACCGTCTATACAGGGAAATCAGTACCTTTGATGAATGATAACATCGATACGGACCAACTCATTCCCAAACAATTCTTGAAAGCCGTTGATAAAAAAGGCTTCGGTAAGAATTTGATGTTTGAATGGCGTTACCTCAATGATAACTATGATGAGAATCCTGATTTTGTTTTCAATAAAGATGAGTACCGTGATGCAACTATCTTGGTTACGGGTGATAACTTTGGTTCAGGATCATCTCGTGAACACGCTGCATGGGCATTGGAAGACTATGGTTTCCGCTGTGTTATCGCAGGATCATTTTCAGATATTCACTACAACAACGAATTGAAAAATGGTATGCTGCCAATCGTTCAACCTTTGGAAGTTCGCCAAAAATTGGCAGCTCTTCCTGCAGGTGAAGAAATCACGATTGACCTTCCAAACCAAGTGATTAAATCTTCAGCTGGAGAATTTCCATTCGAGATTGACCATGAGTGGAAACGTAAATTGGTCGAAGGACTTGATGACATCGGTATCACTCTTCAATATGAAGATTTGATTTCTGCTTACGAAAAGCAACGTCCAGCCTACTGGCAATAAGGATTTTTTAGCTTTAATAACGCATGACCTTGAAATCAGTGATTATATGGTCATGTAAGGATGGGATAAGAACAAAGGGTATTAAAACTTGTTCTGTCCCATCTTTTTGTTTTCGGAAAGAAGACAAAGCGATTGCATTTTTACAAGTACGGTGTGCTATAATAGAAGGATAGAAAGGAGGCTCTCATGTTTGCCCAATTAGATACAAAATCAGTGTATAGTTTCATGGATAGTGTTGTAGATTTACCAAGCTATGTCAAACGTGCCAAAGAGCTTGGATACCAGGCCCTTGGTTTGATGGACCGTGATAATCTCTATGCTGCCTATCATTTTGCGCAACTGGCTACTAAAAATGGATTACGTCCCTTGATTGGTATGGAAGCAAATTTAGTCTACGAGGGAAGAATGATTGCATTTCGTCTCTTAGCTAAAAATAATCAGGGCTATAAAAATTTGATGAAGTTGGCAACAGAGCTCTCCTCGGGACAACGTGAGTTTACGGCTTTATCCAACTATTTGAATGAGATTGCGCTTATCCTCCCCAGTGAAGAGTGGGAACCAGGAATGGCGTTTGAATCAGATGTCTTTATTGGAGTAAGACCAGAAGATGCGGGTAAAGAGTTTGATTATCCTGTCCTACCTTTACATACAGTACGTTACTTTGATAATGTAGATCGCTCGACGATTCAGATGTTGCATGCCATCTCACAAAATGTTTCCTTGTCAGAGGTCTCTATTTGTCCTATGAATCAGCTTCTTTTCTCGCCTCAAGAAATGGAAAGTGCATTTAGTGATATTCCAGATGCTTTAAGCAATTTGGACCAACTGGTTTCAGACATCACTTATCAATTTGACACAGAACTGAAGCTTCCCCGTTTTAATCGTGACATGCTGGCAGTTGATCAATTACGTCAATTAGCCCAAGATGGCTTGGAAACTAAAGAGTTAACGGCCTCAGTTTATCAGGAACGTTTAGACAAAGAATTAGCAGTCATCCATCAGATGGGCTTTGATGACTATTTCTTAATCGTTTGGGATCTCCTTCGTTTTGGACGTAGTCGTGGTTACTATATGGGAATGGGGCGTGGGTCCGCAGCTGGTAGCCTAGTTGCCTATGCTTTGGATATAACAGGTATTGACCCTGTTAAAAATGACTTGCTATTTGAGCGTTTCCTAAATGAAGAACGGTATACCATGCCAGATATTGATATTGACTTGCCTGATATCTATCGAAGTGAGTTCCTACATTATGTGAGAGACCGTTATGGCAGTATGCACTCTGCTCAGATTGTCACTTTTTCTACCTTTGGAGCCAAGCAGGCAATTCGAGATGTTTTTAAACGTTTTGGAGCTAAGGAATTTGAACTGTCCCAACTCAGCAAAAAGATTTCTTTTCGTGATAATCTAACCTCTGTCTATGAGAAAAATATGTCATTTAGGCAATTGATTAATCAGAGACCGGAATTCCAGAGGGCTTTTGAAATTGCTAAGGCAATTGAAGGACAGCCTAGACAGACTTCCATCCATGCTGCTGGTATTGTAATGAGTGATGATGACTTGACAGAACACATCCCTCTAAAAGCCGGTGAAGACATGATGGTTACCCAATACGATGCCTCTGCCGTAGAAGCCAATGGTCTTCTTAAGATGGACTTCCTGGGGCTTCGCAATTTGACCTTTGTTCAAAAAATGAAGGAAAAGTTGGAAGAAGAGCAGGGAGTCGTCATTGATATCAAGTCGATTGATTTAGAAGATTCGCAGACGCTCGCCCTTTTTGCCAGTGGTAAGACCAAGGGGATTTTTCAGTTTGAGCAAGCGGGTGCCATAAACCTCTTAAAACGTATAAAACCCTCTCAATTTGAAGAAGTGGTTGCCACAACCTCTCTTAACCGTCCAGGAGCCAGTGATTATATAGACAATTTCATCGCTCGTAAATATGGAAAGGAGAAAGTAGATCTGATTGATCCTGTTGTTGCTCCTATCCTTGAGCCAACTTATGGTATTATGCTCTATCAGGAGCAGGTTATGCAGATTGCTCAGGTGTTCGCTGGCTTTACACTAGGAAAAGCGGATCTGCTTCGCCGTGCCATGTCTAAGAAAGATGCCAATGAAATGTCTAAGATGTCTGAGGCATTTATGTCTGGCAGTCAACAATTAGGACGTAACCCACAGATTGCTGAGCGCCTTTTTAGTATGATGGCTAAGTTTGCCGGATATGGTTTTAATAGGAGTCATGCCTATGCTTATTCAGCTTTAGCTTTTCAATTGGCTTATTTCAAAAGCCACTATCCTCAAGTTTTCTATGACGTTATGCTGAATTACTCGTCTAGTGATTACATTAAGGATGCTATTGGAAATGGCTTTTCTTTGGCTAGACTGGATATCAATAGAATTCCATTTCATGACAAAATTTCAGATGGCAAAATTGTTTTAGGTCTAAAGACCATTAAAGGTTTTCCTAGAGATTTTGCTCTTTGGATTATTGAAGATCGAAAGGAAAATGGCAAATACGTCTCTATCGAAGACTTTTTGACACGTATTCCCAAGAAATATCAGAAAGTAGAGGTATTGACACCTTTAGTCCACATAGGCTTGTTTGATATCTTTGAAACGAATCGTCAGAAAATCATTGGAAATTTAAGTAACCTCTTTACTTTTGTCAATGAGTTAGGCAGCTTGTTTGCAGAGTCGTCCTATTCCTGGGTGGATTATGACGATTATAGTCAGATAGACCGTTATAATATGGAACAGGAGTTACTGGGTGTTGGTCTTAGTCCTCATCCCTTACATTTGGCTCAGAAAATGGCTACGCACCCTTACCAGCCCATTTCAGATTTAACAGTAAATAGTAAAGCCACAGTATTGGTTCAACTAGAATCAATTAGAATCATCAGAACAAAAAAAGGTGATCAGATGGCTTTTCTGAGTGTCTCTGATGGTATAAACAAGCTAGATGTGACGCTTTTTCCGGAAACCTATTTTTATCATAAGGATAAGTTAAAAGAAGGAGGTCTCTTTTATCTTGAGGGACGAACTCAGGAGCGTGATGGGAGAATCCAATTAGTTTTGGCGAATATGGAAGAAGCTAGTACGGAACGTTTCTGGATTTTACTTGAAAATCATGAAAAGGACTTAGAGATTTCCAAAATTCTAGCCAAGTATCCGGGTAACATTCCTGTTATCATCCGTTATCAGGAAAGTAAGGAAACAATAGTCAGTCAACGTTTTAGGGTGTCTGATGAGGTAGAATTACAAAAAGAATTGGCCCAATATACTCTAAAAACAGTTATAAGATAAAAAACTGGTAAAACTTTTCAAATTTCAAGCTATTTAGAATTGTTTGTGTTATAATGATAATGTTAAATATATAAAAGGAGTATCAGGAATAATGAAACGTATTGCTGTTTTGACTAGTGGTGGAGATGCCCCTGGCATGAACGCTGCAGCTCGTGCAGTTGTTCTTAAAGCAATTTCTGAAGGAATTGAAGTATTCGGCATTAATCGTGGATACGCTGGTATGGTTGAGGGAGATATTTTCCAACTTGACGCTAAAGGTGTATCTAACATCTTGAGCCGTGGTGGTACTTTCCTTCAGTCTGCACGCTATCCTGAGTTTGCCCAACTTGAAGGCCAGCTTAAGGGTATTGAGCAACTTAAAAAGCATGGAATCGAAGGTGTAGTTGTTATCGGTGGAGATGGCTCTTACCATGGTGCTATGCGTTTGACTGAACATGGTTTCCCAGCAGTTGGTCTTCCAGGAACTATCGATAACGATATCGTTGGTACAGACTATACAATTGGATTTGATACAGCTGTTGCAACTGCAACAGAAGCTTTGGATAAAATCCAAGATACTGCTTTCAGTCATGGACGTACTTTTGTCGTTGAAGTAATGGGACGTAACGCTGGTGATATCGCTCTTTGGGCTGGTATTGCTTCAGGTGCTGACCAAATTATCGTGCCAGAAGAAGAATACGACATCAACGAAGTGGTTCGTAAAGTTAAAGAAGGTTACGAATCTGGTGCAAAAACTCACCACGTAATTGTACTTGCTGAAGGCGTTATGGGTGCTGAAGAGTTTGCAGCTAAAATGAAAGAAGCTGGAGATACTTCAGACCTTCGTGCCACAAATATTGGACACGTGGTTCGTGGTGGTTCACCAACAGCTCGTGACCGTGTTCTTGCGTCATGGATGGGTGCACATGCTGTTGATCTTCTTAAAGAAGGTATTGGTGGTGTTGCCATTGGTATTCACAATGAAGAACTTGTTGAAAGTCCAATTCTCGGTACAGCAGAAGAAGGTGCTTTGTTCAGTTTAACTGAAGATGGCAAGATTATTGTCAACAATCCACACAAAGCTCGTCTTGATTTTGCAGAGCTTAACCGTTCTTTAGCTAACTTGAAATAATAGCGGTTCTATTAATTATTGTTAATCCGTCGCAAAAGCGACAATAAATATAAGGGAGTTTTATTTATCATGAATAAACGCGTAAAAATCGTTGCTACACTTGGTCCTGCGGTTGAAATCCGTGGTGGCAAAAAATTTGGTGAAGAAGGCTATTGGGGTGAAAAACTTGACCGCGATGCATCTGCTAAAAATATTGCTCAGTTGATTAAGGAAGGTGCGAATGTTTTCCGTTTCAACTTCTCACACGGTAACCATGCTGAACAAGGTGAACGTATGGAAGTTGTTCGTCAAGCAGAAGAACTTGCTGGTCAAAAAGTAGGTTTCCTTCTTGATACTAAAGGTCCTGAAATCCGTACTGAATTGTTTGAAGGTGATGCAAAAGAATTTTCATACAAAACTGGTGAACAAATTCGTGTTGCTACTAAACAAGGCATCAAATCAACTCGTGAAGTTATCGCTTTGAACGTTGCCGGTGGACTTGACATCTTCGATGATGTTGAAATTGGTAAACAAGTTCTTGTTGACGATGGTAAACTTGGTCTTCGTGTTGTAGAAAAAGATGCTGAAAAACGTGAATTCGTCGTTGATGTTGAAAACGATGGAATCATCGCTAAACAAAAAGGTGTTAACATTCCTAACACTAAAATCCCATTCCCAGCACTTGCTGAAAGAGATAATGACGATATCCGTTTCGGTCTTGAACAAGGTCTTAACTTCATCGCTATCTCATTCGTACGTACTGCAAAAGACGTACAAGAAGTTCGTGCTATCTGTGAAGAAACTGGTAATGGACATGTTAAATTGTTGGCTAAAATCGAAAACCAACAAGGTATTGAAAACATTGATTCAATCATCGAAGCTGCTGATGGTATCATGATTGCACGTGGTGACATGGGTATCGAAGTTCCATTTGAAATGGTTCCAGTTTACCAAAAAATGATTATCACAAAAGTCAATGCTGCAGGTAAGATTGCTGTTACAGCAACTAACATGCTTGAAACAATGACTGACAAACCTCGTGCAACTCGTTCAGAAGTATCTGACGTATTTAACGCAGTTATTGATGGTACTGATGCTACAATGCTTTCAGGTGAATCTGCTAATGGTAAATATCCTGTAGAATCAGTTCGTACAATGGCTACAATTGATAAAAATGCACAAACTCTTCTTAAAGAGTATGGTCGTCTTGATTCATCAACATTTGGTCGTTCAAGCAAGACTGAAGTTGTAGCATCTGCAGTTAAAGATGCTACAAACTCAATTGATATCAAACTTGTCGTTGCACTTACTGAATCTGGTAACACAGCTCGTTTGATTTCTAAATACCGTCCAGAAGCTGACATCTTGGCAGTAACATTCGATGAAATTACTCAAAAATCATTGATGCTTAACTGGGGTGTTATTCCGGTAGTTACTGAAAAACCTGCTTCAACTGATGATATGTTTGATGTTGCTGAAAAAGTAGCATTGCATTCAGGTCTTGTAGAATCTGGTGATAACATTGTTATCGTTGCTGGTGTTCCAGTAGGTACAGGTGGAACAAACACTATGCGTATTCGCACAGTCAAATAATTTGAGTTTCTACTTAAATAGAAAGAAGGTCCTAGGGATCTTCTTTTTTTGTGCAAAAACGAAGAACTTTGTATATTGCATTTTGATATTAGTCTCCCAGTATCAGTGAAGAATCACAGTCTTCAACATCATAATGATGGAAAGAAAGTCTATCTTGACAAAATATCTCTATATAATTATAATTATGTTTATAATCATATAGTTACTAAACTTCAGATACAAGTCACAAAAATAAGGAGGTATGGTTATGGCCACAAAAAATATTTATGTTGCAGAAGCAGATCTACACTTATTTGATGATGCTGCCAAGTACGCCGGAAGTGTTTCTGCCGCTGTGATACAGGCACTTCAGGACTTTCTAAGTGTTCAACGCAACAAAAGCGAAGGGTATGACAAGATTGAGTTAAATCTCTATGAAAAAGGGGTAAGAAGAAAGGTAATGTTCTATGGTATGGAGATTACTCGTGTAGAACGTCCGGTAGACGGTGGAATAAGGATTGACACGATTTATAAAACTGCAAAAGGGCAGCTTGCAGTGGCAACCAAGGTTCGCAAAGAGCTTCCGAATTGGGCGAAAGGAAATCCACACGTATGGGAAAACCCGCAGTCTTGGTCACATGATTTTTGGAATCTGGGGGACAGAGTGTTAAGCGTATATCCGGACATAGAGAGCCTAAAGGAGAAGAATGCGTATCTTGCTGAGTGCTGCGAATCTTCTCTTTCGGAAAAGCCTTATGAGTTTTTGGATATTTAGATTAGGTATAAATACTAGATTTATAGAACTATAACAAGCAAATAATGAGATAGCTTTGTGTTTATATATCATATGGATTTCAGAGATGAAAAGAAGGAAGCTTTAATTAACATTGCTATGGTATATTTTTCTGGTGTTCGGGATTATCGTCTTTCTCCTCGCGGTTAATGTAAATCATGTTCAAAAATTGATATTAAAAAAAGCGGAGCGACTCTTAGACGAGTCTGTTCGTACCGGAATTGTAGAATATCATTATTCCGTTGACGGGATTGAGATCATTTCTCAGCTTGTGATCAGCAAAAATTATTGAACCTCATATAAGGGATACGCTACTAAGGGGCAACATATATACGCGGTAACCATACTAAGGTCGGTATTATTTTACATCATGGGCAGTAAGGGGGTATGAGATGGCGCTGATTACTAAAATCAAAACCTATCGCGAACAGGCCGGAATAAAACAATTTTTAATATTTTTTCTATTTTGGGGGCAAAATCCCGACATCTACATCTAGTAACGCTATCCAGCATCACGTTCACAACTTGACGATATAGAGCTTTCTTAATATTATTTAGTTAAATATATTTTAAGTGGGGTGAAAGGATGATTAACTTTTTTTGCAAATAATCTTAAAAAAGCAGCATTACCAGTATGTATGGTATTGTTGCGCCCATTGCGAGAAAGTTAAATTCTATTTATCCAGAATATCTTAGTAGCATCACTCTCATGGAGTGGTTCCATTTTGCTATGATGAGCTGCAAGAATTAACTTTCTTGTAGCTCTGTTTTTGTTTTTTGTAGCTCTATATCTCTAGAGTCATTAAACTTCTTTAAAGATTTAGGGATATTTTAGACAAATAGTGATTAGCTATTCGTTAAGTAAGTGAGGTCTTTATTTCAGAAGTGTGGTAGTTTAATCTTATTTAGTGTTGTTAACGATTTAGCTTTATTCGGAATGGATGCCTTATGAAAAATAAGGATTTTTTTGAATTTTAACAATATCTATAAAATTCTCATTTTGAAAACGTAATATCGAAAATAATGAAATCTCGATTTCCTTTTTACAGATAATTCTAAAAAATGATAGTTATACATAGGTATGGTAATATAACCCGGAAAAACATTATATTTATACTGTATTAGCAATATTTGTTGGTTTTGATTTAAGATTAATTTAAAATATTTGAAAATATGAGCAAATATTCCCACAAATATTAGGAAATATGTTAGAATGTATAACGATTAGTATTTTTGAATACTTTTAACCTCATTGAGGGGTGAGATACTTAAATGCATAAATGAGGAGGATTACCAAAGTGGGTAAAGATTTATTTAATGATCGAATTAGTCGATTTTCGATTCGTAAATTGAATGTAGGAGTTTGCTCGGTTCTGTTGGGAACTCTTGTTATGGTTGGTGTTGCAAATCAAGTTTCAGCTGATGAAACTAGCAACCAAACCCAAGTAGAAGATGTGACCAATACGACTGCAGTAGCAAGTGAAGGAACACAGTCTCAAAATACTGCTGCAACTCAAGCTTCGATGGAAGTCGCAAATATTTTATCTAGTTCTGAGGCAAATAGTCAGTCTCAAGCTGTTTCAACAGCTAGCCAAATAGTCTCTGAAGCATCAACGACACCAGCTTCTAGTGAAGCAACATCTCAGGCAGCTGTTTCTACTTCGGAGACATCAGCTAGTTCTGTACAATCTTCAAATAGTATTGCTGGTACTGTGAATGTAGCTAGTAGCACGACTGGCGCTTCAACGACAGCATCTAGTTTAGCAGCCACTTCTGAATCACAAGCCTCAGCACCAGCATCTGAAGCGCAAAATGTGAATGTTGAAGTAGAGGCTTCTAGTAGTAACTCCCTTTCTGGAGGGGTTGAATCTCCAGTAGTGGAACAACCTGTAGTGACAGCTGAAACTTCTGGCAAACGTCGTAGCCGTCGTTCTATTGCTGATCCAAACGATCCAAACCTCATCGCAGATGATGTCCAAGATGCCACTTCAACTCCGAAAGAAACAAAACCAGGTTTCACTACTAATATCAAAGCTACAGACTTGGCCAGCCAAATCTCTTGGTTGGACTTTGGTGATACAGCCAACTGGACTGGAACAACCACAACATCGAGTGGGAATCTTGCCCTTCAAGTAGGGTCTACCTACACCAAAGAAATCATGCCGGGCTATGTGGTAACCATCAAAGTTAAATCTTTAAAACCTTTCCAAGCGACAGAAATCTACAAAAAGCGCTTGGAAAACCGGGGAGCGACAGAAGCTGAAAAGGCTACCTATGACCCCAATGCTAGAAATGGTTATGTGAATGGGGCTACTTCAAATTATACCAAAGCAGCTTTCAGTGCTGGTGAAGAAGCCAAAGTTATTGCTGAAGCTCAAAACCAATGGACAGAAATACGAAAAGAAGGCATCAATACTGGTACTAAAAAAACAACCATCAGTTCCGAGTTTGACGGTGGCAATATTGGGGTCCAGTTTGAAATTTCTGCGACCTTCCGTGGAAAAGTGGTCAAACCTGCCATTGTCATGGCGGATGGTGAGTCCGCTAACCCTGGTGAATTGGTTATGTTCACCACAAACGGAGAAGGTTGGCAACACATTGGGGAATGGTTAAAGAACAATAATAAAAATACGAAAACTTATATTCCACAAAATACAGACAATTTATTTGGTTCAAGCCCTTCCACTAATATAAATGGCATGAATCTCTATAGGACGAACCTTGATCAACTTCGACGTTCAACTCAAGTTGGACCGGATAAAAAAGCGGTTGCTTGGAAGTACTTTGGAAGTGCCGATTTAACAACTGGGGGTCTCGGAACAGGAGTGTTCGGACCAAATATTTCTTCAAGTGATGTTGCTGTTCCCCTTGTTATGACCAAGGGAGCTTCTGAGATTGGTCTTTATATCGTCTCAGGTGGGAAACAGTCCGCTATGTTTGGATTTTTCCCGCTTGATGAAGGGGATGCACCAGAGTCTTATGGTAAGGCTATCCACTCTATCGCAACCGTTGATGGGATAACAGGTAAAAAAGTCAACCAACCTTATCTTGGTCACTTGAGCCCAGATATGGATGAAAACAATGCACTTGATTGGTTTGGTGATGATAATGCAACGACAGCTGATGAAGGAGTTGATCAATTGCTCCCAGCTGAGCTCAAAGGGACAACCAATGAGATGATCAAGATGGATCGTACGCATCCAGGGAACTACACCATCACTCTTGAAGCCCATACAGATGGGGCGCCTCAAGCCAATATTTATGGTTGGATTGACTTTAACCAAAACGGCACCTTTGATGAAGATGAACGTTCTGAGTTGGCTACTATTACCAAGGATGGTTCTGTTACTCTAAGATTCACCAAGAGCAAAACCTATATCGATCCAAGTGTCAATGAACTAGGTGTCCGCGTGCGAATTGCTAAGGATGCTGTTCAAATCGAAAGCCCTACAGGAATGGCTTTCTCAGGGGAAGTTGAAGATTTCAGAACTCAGGTTACTCACCCACCAAAAGGAGAAGTCAAAGAAACAACTGGTCTTCAAGGCGAAAAACAAAGCTCTACTGTAGCCTTTACGGCTCGTGGTCTCTATAAGTATAGTCTTACAGATAAGGCTCAGATTGACGAGACAGTTGCTCCTCAGATGGTGGACAACCGTACTGGTCAAGTCGTAACACCTGGAGCAGATGGCTATTATGCTGTGGCTGGTCAAGGGAAATATAAGATCACTCCAAACGGGACTTCAGTGGATGTTGAGTTCATTCCTGAAGATCACTTCCTAGGAACAGCAGATGGTATTTCTATCCGTCGTACAGATACCAATGGCTATGACACAGGTTGGTCTACTAAATTCCCTGACATGGAAGCCAATGTCGATACGGCCATCAATACCATGGACGGTCTTTACATCCCAACGGTTACTCCAAAAGATATCGAAGGCGAAAGCAAGACGTCTACCGATGTGCAAGGAGCAACCCAAACAGGTACACCAACCTTTAATGTAGTTGGAACTAACCTAGATGGTAATAAGATTACTGTTACTCCAAGTGCCTTATATCCTGCTAAATTGGTAGATCCAGCAACTGGTCAACCGACAAATGCGCTTTCTGTTACGGTAGCTGGAGAAGGAACTTACACTATCGATGATACGACTGGTAAAGTGACCTTCGTTCCAGAACCTGGTTTTACAGGTACTGCGAATGGCGTAACGGTGACCTTGTCTGCTCCTGTTGGACGAGATAAAGATGGTACGATTCGTGATGAGTACGTTAAGACAGCGACTGCTAAGTACACTCCAACGGTAACACCAATTACGGTTACTCCTACAAATAAAGTTTCTGCAGATGTTCAGAACGTTCCTCAAACACAAACACCAACCTTTGATTTAAGTAATGACAAAACAGCTCAAATCACAAGCAAGAAATTGGTGGATCCAACAACTGGTCAACCGACTGATGATGCAACTGTAACTGTAGCGGGAGAAGGCTCTTACACCATTGATCCAACTACAGGGGCTGTAACCTTCACACCTGAAAAAGACTTTGTCGGAACCGCTAAAGGTGTAACGGTCAAAGCAACTGCAACTATTACAAATGAAAACGGTAAGACCGCAACGATCACATCTGACGCGACATACACACCAACAGTTGTAGCAGCTGTTCCAACAGCTCAACCGGCTAAATCTAAGGATATTCAAGGTGCCACACAAACAGGGACTCCAACCTTTGCAGGCACAACTGTTCAAGTCAACGGTCAAGATAAGGCTATTACCATCAAAGACAATAGCTACAAACTCTTGGATAAAGATGGGAACGAAGTAACCGGTACAACCCCAGCATATGCGGCAGACGGTACAACTGTGATTGGTAACTTCTCAATTGATTCGGCAACTGGGACAGTAACCTTCACACCGACTGATAAATCCTACACAGGTGCTGTGACACCAGCTAAGGTACAAGCTGAAAGTTCAAACGGTATTAAAGTTGATACAACTTACACACCAGAAATCGTTCCAGTAAGTCCAACCGCTACACCAGCTGAGTCTACTGATATCCAAGGTGCCACACAAACAGGCAAACCTGAATTCCAAGGTGGAACAGTAAACGTTGATGGCGTTGATAAGACAGTAGCGATTAATGAAGCTGTACCAGCGACATTTGACGATGGTACAAAAACTAAGACAATTCCAAACGTAGGTACTTACACAGTAGCAGCAGACGGAACAGTAACTTTCGTTCCAGAAAAATCATTTGTCGGAACTGCACCAGCGGTGACTGTTGTCCGTGAAGACATGAACGGAACCAAAGCGCAAGCGACATACACACCTACAGTTACACCAGTTAAGCCTACTGCGGATCCAGCAACTTCAACTGGTAAGCAAGGTCAAGAACAAACAGGCAAACCAGTCTTCACTGAAGGTAATAGCCGTGTACCAATGAACGATAGGGTTGCTGCAACCTTTGATGATGGTTCAACGACGAAGACAGTTCCAAACGTAGGTACTTACACAGTAGCAGCAGACGGAACAGTAACTTTCGTTCCAGAAAAATCATTTGTCGGAACTGCCCCAGCAGTGACTGTTGTGCGTGAAGACATGAACGGAACCAAAGCGAAAGCAACATACACACCAACAGTAACTCCAGTAACCCCAACAGCGACTCCAGCTGAATCAACAGGTCCTCAAGGTGTAGTTCAAACGGGAACAGTAACCTTCACAGAAGGTGATCCTGTCGCACCAATCGACAAAAATACCATTACCCTTCTTGATGAAAACGGTCAGCCAGCTGCGGCAGTATTTGCAAAATCACCGGCAGGTGTAATTATTGGTACATTTACGGTAGATAAGATTACTTCAGTGGTGACATTCACACCAAGTGATAAATCTTACTCAGGTGAAGTGGTTCCTGTTAAAGTTCGAGCTGCAGATACTAATGGTACAACTGTAGAAACAACTTATACACCTAAGATTACACCAGTTGTTCCAACTGCAGAAGATGCAACATCTACAGATATTCAAGGTGCGACACAAACCGGTAAACCAACCTTTACCGAAGGTGATAGCCGTGTGCCGATGGATGATGACACACCAGCGACTTTCGAAGATGGTTCAAAAACTAAGACAGTCGATGGTGTTGGTACTTATACAGTAGCTGCTGACGGAACGGTGACTTTCAAGCCGCTACCAACATATGTTGGTACACCTGAAGGCGTGACTGTGAAACGTGTCGATAAGAATGGTACGGCTGTAACAGCTAAGTACACACCGACAGTTACACCAGTAGTACCAAGTGCTACACCAGCAGTTTCAGAAGACGTTCAGGGAGCTACACAAACCGGTAAACCTGAATTTACTGCTGGAAATAGCCGTGTACCTATGAATGATGCTGTTCCTGCAACCTTTGACGATGGATCAAAAACTAAGACAGTTGATGGCGTCGGTACTTACACGGTAGCGACGGATGGTACGGTAACCTTTGTTCCAGAACCAAGCTTCACTGGTACAGCACCAGCAGTGACTGTTGTGCGTGAAGATATGAACGGTACTAAAGCTTCAGCAACTTATACGCCGACAGTTAATCCAGTAACTGTAACACCAACTAATAAAGTATCTGAGGACGTTCAAAACGTTCCACAGACAGAAACACCAACTTTTGCCTTGAGCAGTGACAAAACAGCTCAAATTACAAGCAAGAAATTGGTGAATCCAGCAACTGGTCAACCGACTGATGATGCAACTGTAACTGTAGCGGGAGAAGGCTCTTACACCATTGATCCAACTACAGGGGTTGTAACCTTCACACCTGAAAAAGACTTTGTCGGAACCGCTAAAGGTGTAACGGTCCAAGCAACTGCAACTATTACAAATGAAAATGGTAAGACCGCAACGATCACATCTGACGCGACATACACACCAACAGTTGTAGCAGCTGTTCCAACAGCTCAACCTGCTAAATCTAAGGATATTCAAGGTGCCACACAAACAGGCACTCCAACCTTTGCAGGCACAACTGTCCAAGTCAACGGTCAAGACAAGGCTATTACTATTAAGGACAATAGCTACAAACTCTTGGATAAAGATGGCAACGAAGTTTCAGCGACGCCAGCTTATGCGGCAGATGGTACAACTGTGATTGGTAACTTCTCAATTGATTCGGCAACTGGGACAGTAACCTTCACACCGACTGATAAATCATACACAGGTGCTGTGACACCAGCTAAGGTCCAAGCTGAAAGTTCAAATGGTATTAAAGTTGATACAACTTACACACCAGAAATCGTTCCAGTGACACCTACAGCAACGCCAGCTGAAACCACTGACATTCAAGGTGCGACTCAAAAAGGCAAACCTGAATTCCAAGGTGGAACAGTAACAGTTGATGGCGTTGATAAGACAGTAGCCATCAATGAAACTGTCCCAGCGACATTTGACGATGGTACAAAAACTAAGACAGTTGACGGCGTTGGTACCTACACTGTAGCATCAGATGGTACAGTAACCTTTGTTCCAGAAAAATCATTTACTGGTACAGCACCAGCAGTGACTGTTGTCCGTGAAGACATGAATGGAACCAAGGCGCAAGCGACGTACACACCAACAGTTACACCAGTTAAGCCAACTGCAGAGCCAGCAACTTCTACTGGTAAGCAAGGTCAAACCCAAACAGGTAAGCCTGAATTTACTGAAGGTAATAGTCGTGTGCCAATGAACGACGATGTTCCAGCAACCTTTGATGATGGTACAACAACTAAAACAGTTCCAAACATTGGTACCTACACAGTCGCTTCAGACGGAACTGTAACCTTCGTTCCAGAAAAATCATTCACCGGCGAAGCCCCAGCAGTGACTGTTGTGCGTGAAGATATGAACGGAACCAAGGCTTCTGCAACCTACACACCAACCGTAACACCAGTAACTCCAACAGCGACTCCAGCTGAATCTACTGGTCCTCAAGGTTTGGTTCAAACGGGCACGGTAACCTTCACAGAAGGTGATCCAGTTGCGCCAATCAACAAGGATTCTATTACCCTTCTTGATGAAAATGGTCAACCAGCTGCTTCAGTAGATGCCAAATCACCAGCAGGTGATGTTATTGGTACCTACACCGTTGATAAAGAAACAGGTGTGGTGACCTTCACACCAACGGATAAATCTTATTCAGGTGACGTAGTTCCTGCGAAAGTGCAAGCAGCTGATACAAATGGAACAACAGTAGAGACAACTTACACACCTAAGATTACGCCGGTGGTACCTACTGCTGAACCTGCAGCATCTACAGATATCCAAGGAGCCACTCAAACTGGTAAGCCAGTCTTTACTGAAGGCAATAACCGTGTGCCGATGGACGATACCGTTCCTGCAACTTTTGACGATGGTTCAAATAAGAAGACAGTCGATGGTGTTGGTACTTACACTGTAGCATCAGACGGAACAGTTACCTTCAAGCCACTTCCTACTTATGTTGGAACACCTGAAGGCGTAACCGTGAAACGTGTTGATAAGAATGGTACGCCAGCAACTGCAACTTACACGCCAACTGTGACACCAGTAACTCCAACAGCGACACCAGCTGAAACGTCAGGTGTTCAAGGGGCAACTCAATCTGGCAAACCAGTCTTCACTGAAGGCGACAGCCGCGTGCCAATGAACGATGCCGTTCCAGCAACCTTTGATGACGGATCTACTTCTAAGACAGTCGATGGCATTGGTACATACACAGTAGCAGCAGACGGAACAGTAACTTTTGTTCCAGACCCAAGCTTCACTGGTACAGCACCAGCTGTAACTGTTGTTCGTGAAGATAAGAACGGAACCAAAGCCTCTGCAACTTATACACCAACTGTAAATCCAGTCACTCTTACTCCAACAAATAAAGTTTCTGAAGACATTCAAAATGTCCCTCAAACAGAGACTCCTACATTTGCTTTGAGTGATGATGAGACTGCTCAAATTACAAGCAAGAAATTGATTGACCCTGCAACAGGTCAACCAACAGATGAAACAAGTGTGACAGTAGCAGGTGAAGGAACTTATACAATTAATCCTACTACAGGAGCTGTAACCTTCACACCTGAAAAAGACTTTGTCGGAACTGCTAAAGGTGTAACTGTTCAGGCAACTGCGACAATTACAAATGAAGCTGGTAAGACTTCAACTATTACTTCAGATGCAAGTTACACCCCAACAGTTGTAGCAGCTGTTCCAACAGCTCAACCAGCTACATCTAAAGACATCCAAGGTGCAACTCAAACAGGAACTCCAACCTTTGCAGGTACAACAGTTCAAGTTAATGGTCGAGACAAAACTATCACCATCAAAGACAACAGTTACACATTGTTAGACAACGATGGTAACGAAGTTTCTACTACACCAGCTTATGCGGCAGACGGTACAACTGAAATCGGTACTTACTCAATTGATCCAGCAACTGGTCAAGTAACCTTCACACCAACTGACAAATCTTATACAGGTCAAGTAACGCCTGTTAAGGTTCAAGCTGAAAGCTCAAACGGTATCAAGGTAGATACAACTTATACACCTGAAATCGTTCCAGTAACCCCAACAGCTCAACCAGCTGAAACCACTGATATTCAAGGTGCTACACAAACAGGTAAACCTGTATTCAAGGGTGGCACTGTAACAGTAGACGGCGTTGAGAAAACAGTAGACATCAATGAAGATGTTCCAGCAACATTTGATGATGGCTCAACTACCAAGACAGTAGACGGCGTTGGTACCTACACAGTAGCAGCAGACGGAACCGTAACCTTCGTACCTGAGAAAACATTTACTGGAACTGCACCAGCAGTGACTGTTGTGCGTGAGGACAAGAACGGAACCAAAGCTTCTGCAACTTATACACCAACTGTGACTCCTGTAACACCGACAGCGACACCAGTTGAAACTACAGATATCCAAGGTGCTACACAAACTGGTAAACCTGTATTTACTGAAGGTGACAGCCGTGTGCCAATGAACAATGATGTTCCAGCAACCTTTGATGATGGCTCAACTACCAAGACAGTAGACGGCGTTGGTACCTACACAGTATCAGCAAACGGAACTGTAACTTTTGTTCCGGAGAAATCATTCACAGGTAAAGCACCAGCCGTAACGGTTGTTCGTGAAGATAAGAACGGAACCAAAGCTTCTGCAACCTACACACCAACTGTAACTCCAGTAACACCGACAGCGACACCAGTTGAAACAACAGGTAAGCAAGGTCAAACTCAAACAGGTAAGCCTGAATTTACTGAAGGCGACAGCCGTGTGCCAATGAACGATGATGTTCCAGCAACATTTGACGATGGCTTAACTACCAAGACAGTAGATGGCGTTGGTACTTACACAGTATCAGCAGACGGAACTGTAACTTTTGTTCCGGAGAAATCATTCACAGGTAAAGCACCAGCCGTAACGGTTGTTCGTGAAGATAAGAACGGAACTAAAACCTCTGCAACTTACACACCAACCGTAACTCCAGTGACTCCAACTGCAACACCAGCTGAATCTACTGGACCTCAAGGTCTTGTTCAAACTGGAACAGTAACCTTCACTGAAGGTGACCCAGTTGCACCAATTGATAAGGATACCATTACTCTTCTAGACGAAAATGGTCAGCCAGCAGCTTCGGTAGATGCGAAATCACCAGCCGGTGACGTGATTGGTACCTTCACCGTTGATAAAGAAACAGGTGTTGTAACCTTCACACCAACAGATAAATCATACTCAGGTGATGTTGTCCCAGTTAAGGTTCAAGCAGCAGATGCCAATGGAACTACAGCTGAAACAACTTATACACCGAAGATTACTTCGGTTGTTCCAACTTCTGAAGATGCTACATCGACAGATATCCAAGGTCAAACACAATCTGGTAAACCAACCTTCACAGAAGGAAATCCAAATGTTCCAATCGATGAAGATACTCCAGCGACCTTCGAAGATGGATCAACTACGAAGACCATTCCTGGTGAAGGAACTTATACTGTTTCTCCAGATGGAACTGTAACTTTCGTTCCTGAAAAATCATTCACTGGAACTGCTACAGGCGTAACAGTGAAACGTGTGGATAAGAACGGTACTAAAATCACAGCTAAGTACACACCAACTGTGACACCAGTAACCCCAACAGCTGAGCCAGCAACATCTACAGATATCCAAGGTGCAACTCAAACAGGTAAGCCTAAATTTACTGAAGGCGATAGCCGTGTACCAATGAACGATGATGTACCTGCAACCTTCGATGATGGTTCAACTACGAAAACTGTCGACGGTGTTGGTACTTACACAGTAGCAGCAGACGGTACAGTAACCTTTGTACCTGAAAAATCATTCGTCGGAACGGCACCAGCTGTAACAGTGGTTCGTGAAGATAAGAACGGAACAAAAGCTTCTGCGACATATACACCAACCGTAACACCAGTTACCCCAACAGCAGAAGATACAATATCTACTGACAAACAAGGTCAAACGCAATCAGGTACACCAACCTTCACACCAGGAAATCCAAATGTTCCTATGGATGATGATACACCTGCAACCTTTGAAGATGGCTCAACTACGAAGACCATTCCTGGTGAAGGAACATACACTGTTGCTCCAGACGGCACAGTAACCTTTGTTCCAGAAAAATCATTCACTGGAGAAGGTACAGGAGTAACGGTTAAACGTGTCGATAAGAACGGTACTTCAGTTACTGCTAAGTACACACCAACTGTGACTCCTGTGACACCAACAGCGACACCAGCTGAATCTACTGGACCTCAAGGTGTTGTTCAAACTGGAACAGTAACCTTCACTGAAGGTGACCCAGTTGCACCAATTGATAAGGATACCATTACTCTTCTTGATGAAAATGGTCAGCCAGCAGCATCAGTAGATGCGAAATCACCAGTCGGTGACGTGATTGGTACCTTCACCGTTGATAAAGAAACAGGTGTTGTAACCTTCACACCAACGGATAAATCATACTCAGGTGATGTCGTTCCAGTTAAGGTTCAAGCAGCTGATGCAAACGGAACTGTCGCTGAGACAACTTACACACCGAAGATCACTCCAGTTGTACCAACTGCTGATCCTGCAACATCTACAGACATTCAAGGCCAAACACAAACAGGTAAACCAAGCTTCACGCCTGGTAACCCAAGTGTACCAATGGATGATGATGTACCAGCAACCTTTGATGATGGTTCAACAACTAAGACTGTTGAAGGTGTTGGAACTTACACAGTAGCAGCAGACGGTACAGTAACCTTTGTTCCAGAAAAATCATTCGTCGGAACCGCACCAGCTGTAACAGTGGTTCGTGAAGATAAGAACGGAACAAAAGCTTCTGCAGCTTACACCCCAACAGTAACTCCAGTGACACCAACAGCGACACCAGCAGAATCAACTGGTCCTCAAGGTGCAACCCAAACAGGTAAGCCTGAATTTACTGAAGGCGATAGCCGTGTACCAATGAACGATGATGTTCCAGCAACCTTTGAAGATGGTTCAACTACGAAGACCATTCCAGGTGAAGGAATATACACAGTTGCTCCAGATGGAACCGTAACCTTTGTTCCAGAAAAATCATTCACAGGAACAGGTACAGGTGTAACAGTGAAACGTGTGGATAAGAACGGTACACCAGTTACTGCAACTTACACCCCAACAGTAACTCCAGTGACACCAACAGCGACACCAACAGAATCAACTGGTCCTCAAGGTGTTGTTCAAACGGGAACTGTAACCTTCACCGAAGGTGATCCTGTTGCCCCAATCGACAAGGATACCATTACTCTCCTTGATGAAAACGGCCAACCAGCTACTTCAGTCATTGCTAAGTCACCAGAAGGTAAAGAAATCGGTACTTACACAGTTGATAAGACTACAGGCGTTGTAACCTTCACACCGACTGATAAATCTTACTCAGGAGAAGTGGTTCCAGTTAAGGTACAAGCTAAAGATACAAATGGCACACCAACTGAGACAACTTATACACCTAAGATTACGCCTGTTGTACCAACTGCTGATCCTGTAACATCTACAGACATCCAAGGTCAAACACAAAGTGGTAAACCAATCTTCACACCTGGTAACCCTGCAATCCCAATGGATGATGACGTGCCAGCAACCTTTGAAGATGGTTCAACTACGAAGACCATTCCAGGTGAAGGAACTTATACAGTAGCTCCAGACGGAACCGTTACCTTCGTTCCAGAAAAATCATTCACAGGAACTGGAACTGGCGTGACCGTCAAACGTGTGGATAAGAACGGTACACCAGTTACCGCAACTTACACCCCAACTGTGACACCAGTAACTCCAACAGCAGAATCTACAACTTCAATTGGAAACAAGGGCCAAACCCAAACAGGTAAACCAGTCTTTACCGAAGGCGATAGCCGTGTTCCAATAAATGACAAGGTTCCAGCAACCTTTGACGATGGCTCAACAACCAAGACTATCCCAGGTGTTGGTACATACACAGTAGCAGCAGATGGTACTGTAACCTTCACACCAGAAGCTGAATTCACAGGAACGGCACCAGCAGTAACAGTGGTTCGTGAAGATGTGAATGGAACCAAAGCTTCTGCAACCTACACACCAACTGTACGTCCAATCACTAAGTTTGTGGACAAAGAAGGCAAGGAAATCCAAGGATATCCGGCTCTTGATGGTGAACAACCAAAAGCTGAGATTTCTGGTTACCGCTTCGTCGAAACCAAGAAATTGCCAAATGGTGATTTCGAACACGTCTACGAAAAAGTGACAACTTCTTATGTGGACGAAAATGGCACTCCAATTCCAGGTTACCCAACAGAAGAAGGCCAACAACCTAAGAAAGATATTCCAGGTTATGAATTTGTGAAGACAGTTGTAGATGAAAATGGTAATACCCAACACATCTACAAGAAGACCGTGACTCCAACACCAGTACCGGATTCAACACCGACACCAGAGCCACAGCCAACTCCACAAGCAAAACAAGAAGAATCTGTTCTTCCAGAAACAAAAGAAGAAGCAAGCTTCATCAATCCAACTGATGAAAATGCTCAACTTCCAAAAACTGGTAGTGAAGATTCAAACCTTGCAATCTTTGGTTTAGCAAGTCTTCTTGCAGGATTTGGACTTTACGGCACGAAACGTCGTAAACGCTAAAATAAGCTTTGTTCGTAAAGATATCAAGGTTTTTCGAAGTCAAAGCAAAAATAGCTCTCCTGTCAAAATGACAGGAGGGCTATTTGTATGCTCTTGTAAGTTTTTATTTCAAGTCGTCAAAGTTGACTTTGCCTCCCTAGAAGCGTAAGCTAGAAGTTAAATAAAGGAGGTCTATCTATGATTGAAGTCACTTATCTAAATACAGCTAAGCAAGAAAAACATGTTTCTTATGAAAATTACAATGAGTTTGTACGAGCGCAGCAGGCCTGTTGGATTGAACTTCCTGATTCAACACCAGTAACCAAGGTAACTATTAATGGTCATGATATTGACTTTAAGGGACCTTACGGTGAACTCTATTTCTACATAATGAAGCTAGACTTAAGTCAATACCAATAAACAGAATCGGACATTGTGTTCCGGTTCTTTTTTTCTACAAGACAATTTTTATAAATTAAGAATATTGCTAATTGACTGAAAATGACTTACAATAGAAAAGAAGAATTTATAGAAGGAGATAAATATGAAAAACAAGCGTTTAATTTGGACTTTGGTTTTCTTAGCTATCTTGACGCTCGGTTCTATTGGCACAGATCTTTTCAAAAAAGAACATCAAAATGCTAATAGAGTTGTCAAAGTTGGAATCCTCCAGTTCGTGACGCACGAGGCCTTGGATCAAATTGAAAAAGGTGTCGAAGATGGTCTTAAAGAAGCTGGTTATAAGGGAGACAAGGTTCAAATCACCTTATTAAATGCTGAAGGGGACCAATCTAAAATTCAAACCATGTCTAAACAATTGGTTAATGACAAGAATGACGTCGTTATCGGTATTGCTACACCAGCAGCACAAGGTCTAGCGGCAGCTACCAAGGATATTCCAGTCATTATGGGAGCTATCTCAGACCCTGTTGGGGCCAAATTGGTTAAAAACCTTAAACATCCAGAAGGCAATGTTACGGGTACATCCAATCAAGTGCCTATTAAACAAACAGTGGAGTTGGTTAAGTCCTTGACGCCAAATGCCAAAACCATTGGTATTCTCTATGCTTCTAGTGAGGATAACTCCAAATCACAGGTTGAAAGCTTTAAGAAATACGCTGAAAAAGATGGTTTAAATGTGGTTGAATATGCCGTCCCATCAACCAATGAAATCAACACAACCATGTCAGTCATGACTGGTAAGGTAGATGCTATTTGGACACCTCAGGATAATACCATTGCCTCAGCCTTTTCTACAGTTGTTTCCCAAGCAAACCAAGCTAAGATTCCAGTTTATACGACTGTTGATACTATGGTTAAAGAAGGCGGTCTGGCTTCAGTTGCTCAAAGCCAATATGAGCTTGGAAAAGCCACAGCCCGTAGTGCTGTTAAGGTTCTTAAAGGTAAAAAAGTGAAGGATGTCCCAGTTGATGTGATTGATGATGGAACACCGACCCTCAACCTCAAAGTAGCTCAAGACCTCAACATCACTATCCCTGAAAATGTGCTTAAGCAGTCAGACATTGCTGTCAAGGCTGATAAATAAGGAGGACTTATGATTATTTCATCTATTTATCAGGGGCTTCTATACGGAATCCTTGGTCTTGGGATTTACATGACCTTTCGTATCTTGGATTTTCCTGATTTGACAACAGAAGGTTCTTTCCCACTAGGTGGGGCAGTAGCAGTAACCCTTATGAATTTTGGTTGGAACCCCATTCTTGCGACCTTGGTTGCTGTCCTGGCTGGATGTGGTGCTGGACTTGTGACTGGTCTCCTCTATACTAAGGGTGAAATCCCTACTATCTTGGCAGGGATTTTGGTTATGACCTCACTTAATTCAGTCATGCTTATGATTATGGGAAGAGCCAATCTTGGTCTTCTTGATATTAAAACAATCCAAGATTTACTTCCTTTCAGTAAGGATTACAACCTCTTGATTGTTGGTCTCTTAGCCGTAACCATAGTCATTGCTGCCTTGATCGTCTTTCTTAACACACGCCTAGGGCAAGCCTATATTGCTACTGGTGATAATCGAGACATGGCTAAATCTTTTGGTATTAACACAGACAATATGGAAGTGATGGGACTTGTCATCTCAAATGGTATTATTGCTCTCTCAGGCGCCTTGATCAGTCAACAGGACGGGTATGCCGACGTTTCTAAAGGGATTGGAGTTATCGTTATCGGACTTGCCAGCATTATTATTGGTGAGGTCTTGTATGCGACCAACTTGACCTTGTTGGAACGCTTGATTGCCATCTGTATTGGTTCAATCCTCTACCAATTCCTCTTGACTGGCGTTATTGCTCTTGGCTTTAACACCAACTACCTCAAACTCTTCAGTGCGATTGTTCTTGCCCTCTGCTTGATTTCGCCTGTCCTACGCCGAAAATTCTTTAAGGGGGTGACCTTATCACGATGACAGCAATTGTAGAACTCAAAGATGCGACTGTTAAGGTTAATAACGGTTTTGACACCGAAAAAACAATTCTGGACCATGTTAATCTCACTATTAGGGAAGGTGATTTTATTACTATTCTCGGTGGAAATGGTGCCGGAAAATCAACCCTCTTTAATGTCATTGCAGGAACCCTCATGTTGACCAGTGGTCAGATTTTTATCATGGGTGAGGATGTTACGGCTCTTCCTGCTGAGAAGCGTGCCAAGTACCTCTCACGTGTTTTCCAAGATCCTAAAATGGGAACAGCTCCTCGTATGACCGTTGCGGAAAACCTTTTGATTGCCAAATACCGTGGCGAAAAACGAGGCCTTAAATCACGCCAAATTCATCTCTACACAGAGGAATTTCAAGGTCTGATTGAACGGATCAGTAATGGTCTGGAAAAACACTTAGAAACACCAGCAGGTCTTCTATCAGGTGGTCAACGCCAAGCCCTCAGCCTATTAATGGCGACCCTTAAACGTCCTGAGCTCTTGCTCTTAGACGAACATACCGCAGCCCTGGATCCCAAGACCAGCGTGGCTCTTATGGAGTTGACTGATGAGTTTGTAACGGGTGACCACTTGACCGCCTTGATGATTACTCACCATATGGAAGATGCCCTAAAATACGGAAATCGTCTAATTGTAATGAAGGATGGTCAAATCATTAAAGACCTCACTAAGGAAGAAAAAGGTCAATTGGATATCACAGACTACTACGCTATGTTCGAGTAGGTCTAGCCTGACTCTAAATTGTAAAATAAGCCAAAAAGTTGTATACTTAAAGGGTATGCAACTTTTTGTTGTGGCCTGTAAATCGACAAGAAGACTGTTCGCTCGAACGTTCAGCTTCTTGGACCGTCTGTAAAAATAGGCTCTAGAAGAGAGTCAAACTAAAAAGGAGAAAAACAAGCATGAGCGATATTAAAATTATTGCCCTAGGTGGAGTCCGTGAAAATGCTAAAAACCTCTATATTGTTGAGGTTAACGACTCTATCTTTATTTTGGATGCTGGTCTAAAGTATCCTGAAAATGAACAACTGGGTGTTGACTTTGTCATCCCTAACTTAGACTACTTGATTGAAAATAGAGACCGTATTCAAGGGATTTTCTTGACGCATGGACATGCCGACGCTATTGGAGCCCTACCTTATATCTTGCAAGAAGTTAAGGCACCAGTCTTTGGATCATCACTCACTATTGAGTTGGCTAAGCTATTTGTGAAAAATGCTGGCGTTAAGAAATTCAATAACTTCCATGTTATTGATGCAGAAACTGAAATTGAATTTGAAGATGCAGTAGTCTCATTCTTCAAGACAACCCACTCTATCCCAGAATCAATGGGTGTTGTTATTGGTACAGACCAAGGCAATATCGTCTATACTGGGGACTTCAAATTTGACCAAGCAGCCCGTCCTTACTACAAAACTGATTTGGGACGTTTGGCTGAAATCGGTCGTGATGGCGTTTTGGCTCTATTGTCTGACTCAGCGAATGCGACAAGCACTGAACAAACAGCGTCTGAAGCTGAAGTTGGTCAAGAAATGGACCATGTGATTGCCGATGCTGAAGGCCGTGTGATTATTGCTGCTGTTGCCTCAAACTTGGTTCGTATCCAACAAGTCTTTGACTCAGCAGCTGACCATGGACGTCGTGTTGTCCTTACTGGTTTTGACGTTGAAAATATTGTCCGTACAGCCATACGTCTTAAAAAATTGACCGTTAATCATGAAAAACTGATTGTCAAACCTAAAGATATGGACAAGTTTGAAGATCACGAGTTGATTATCCTTGAAAATGGTCGTATGGGTGAACCTATTGATGGCCTTCAAAAGATGGCTGTTGGTCGTCACCGCTACGTTCAAATAAAAGAAGGCGATTTGGTTTATATCGTAACCACACCAAGTATCGCCAAAGAAGCAATAGTAGCACGTGTCAACAATGCTATTTATAAGGCTGGTGGTTCTGTTAAGATGATTACGCAAAGTCTGCGAGTGTCTGGCCATGCCAACGCCCGTGAACTTCAACTCATGATTAACCTTCTTCGCCCACAGTATCTATTCCCTATCCAAGGTGAGTATCGTGACCTTCAAGCTCATGCCGAATTGGCTTTGGAAGTTGGTCTTCTTCCTGAGAATATCTACATTGTCAAACGTGGTGATATCATGCACTTGTCTGAGGAACAAGGTTTCCTTCATGAAGGAGCTGTCCCAGCTGGTGATGTTATGATTGATGGTAATGCTATCGGTGATGTTGGGAATATCGTCCTTCGTGACCGTAAGGTCTTGTCTGAAGATGGTATCTTTATCGTAGCCATCACGGTTAACAAGAAGGAGCGCAAGATTGTTTCTAAGGCGCGTGTGAATACACGTGGATTCGTCTATGTTAAGAAGAGTCGTGACATTCTGCGTGAGTCTGCTGATATTGTCAATGCGACTGTTGAAAATTACTTGGCAGGAGATAGTTTTGATTGGGGAGAACTTAAAAGTGCTGTTCGTGATGATGTCGCTAAGTTCCTCTTTGACCAAACCAAACGTCGCCCAGCAATTCTTCCAGTCGTTATGGAAGTACGTTAATCAATGATTATCGTCTGAGTGTGTTACTTACATTCATTGATATTAGGAAGTCTTATAAGACTGTTTTGAAAAAGCAAAAGCTGGGTTGACCCAGCTTTTCTATCATTAAGAAAGGAAAAGACAAATGGCTTTTTTTCAAATTGAATATTCATCTGACGTTCTAGGACAGTACCGCCAAGTAGATGTCATTTATCCAGACCGTGATCAAATTGCAGAAACCGAAAGCGATACGGATATTCCAGTGCTTTATCTCCTTCATGGCATGGGGGGAAACCATAATTCTTGGGCTTTCCGTACCAATATACAGCGCCTTCTTCGAAAAACCAACATCATCGTCATTATGCCTAATTCTGAAAATGGATGGTATACCAATACGAATTATGGAGTTCGCTATTACGATGCCATTGCCAAGGAGCTTCCACAAGTCATGCAGCGTTTCTTCCCAAGTATGACGAAAAAGCGTGAAAAGACTTTTATCGCTGGGCTTTCTATGGGTGGCTATGGTTCTTTCAAACTAGCCTTAACGACCAATCATTTTGCTTGTGCAGGTTCATTCTCGGGTGCTCTTGGTTTATCAGCAGAGATAATGACAGATGAGACCAGTGAGTCTAAGGCATACTGGCAAGGTGTTTTTGGCGACTTGAAAGGAAAAGACATTGCGCAACACAAACTGGTGAATCTAGCTAAACAACATGACAAGAAAACCAAATTCTTTGCTTGGTGTGGACTGGAGGATTTCCTTTTTGATTCTCAAGATCAAGCAGTTGCTGATTTGAAGGCTCTTGGCTTAGATATCAACTACCATACAGACCATGGAAGACATGAATGGTATTATTGGGAAAAACAATTGGAAGCTTACCTAGAATGGTTGCCAATTGATTACGTTAAAGAAGAACGTTTGTCTTAATGGGTCAATCTTGTAACATCTTGTCAAAGAGATGATAAAAGCTTAAACTTATATTTTTTACTTGTCAGAACTATTAGAGCTTGATATACTAGGGGAAGCTTCGAAAAGGAGGCTCAATAATGAAAAAATTCGTTAGAGTAATCTACCGTATTCCCAAACTCATTTTACAATTTATTTGGAATCTCATTTGGGGCCTATTTAAACTTGCCCTTATCCTAGCCTTAGTTGGTTACGGACTTATCTATTATGCAAACAACTCTCAAAGCACACTAGCTACCAATATTAATCAAGCCTTTCGACAAGTTGAGTTAGGTTTTAGTGGTAACAGTACCAGTGATGTTGAAAAATCAGTCTCCAATCTCTCAACGACAGATACTATCCCTGAGTCAAATGGGGCAAGATGGGCACAAAATACAGCCAGCATCTATATTCAGTCTACTGATGAAACCATGGTCGCTGCATATAAGGAGGCTATCACAAATTGGAATAATACAGGTGCTTTTATCTTTACCTTTACAGATGATGCCTCAAAAGCTGACATCGTAGCGACAGACTATTCGGATGCTAACTCACAGGCAGCGGGTCTAGCAGATAGTCAGACCAATGTTGTGACCAATCGGATTACCCATGTGGAAGTCAAACTCAATCGTTATTTCCTTTTGAACCCTGATTTCGGCTATACCCATAAACGTATTGTCAATACAGCTGAACATGAATTGGGCCATGCCATTGGCTTAGACCACGATGATTCTAGGGCTTCAGTCATGCAGTCAGCAGGGTCTTATTACGGTATTCAACAGACCGATATTGATCGGGTTCATGCTCTTTATGCTAATTAAGGAGGTTTGTATTGCATTTTTTAAAACGCCTTGCTAGACGTTATCCCATGCAGACCTTTCTCTTTCTATTTAATACCGGGGTCTTTACCTGGTTGCAAACAACGGGAACTATGATTGCACACCGCTTAGGCTTGTCAGGAGATGGTATTTGGCTCTATATTCCCGACTGGCTTAAAATAGTGACTCGTCATTCTATGGAGAGTATTCAAACCCTATACGGTACCTCGGGTTGGACTTGGTTGATTATTTCCATGCTTCTAACTTGGCTTGTGACCTTTCTTAGAGGTTTGATGAGAGCAGTGATTTTTATTCTGTTAATTGGTGTCGGCCTATGGTTAGTCTACCGACACTTTGAATTATTACAAAATTTGAAACTGTCCTAGTAGGGCAGTTTTAGTTTCCTCTAACAAGTGATTTGGCTATCAAAATATAGACTATTTTCTGTAGATGAAATGAGATAGTTCCTTTAATAATTTCAGAACGAGCTGTAGCCAAGACTTTTCGTTGTGAGAAAAGTGCCTAAAGTTTAAAAGCTTTAGGCACTCGGAAGTTTTGAGACACTAGGCTCAAAACTTAGCTATGGAATTCCGAAGGAAGTCGCTAGCGTCCGCACTCACCTAAGAAAAGTCTAAAAAGAAGAGTTAATGTCAATTTAAAACTGCCCATCAGGGCAGTTTTTTGATTCATTAGCCCGTTCATTTTCTTTAAAAATATGGTATAATATAGCTAATTTATTAATTTGGAGGACATTATGGCTTTAGCAAAAATCGTTTATGCCAGTATGACCGGTAACACGGAAGAAATCGCAGATATTGTTGCCAAAAAATTGGAAGAATTGGGTCACACTGTTGATGTAGACGAGTGTACAACGGTTGATGCCGCTGATTTTGAAGATGCGGATATCTGTATTGTTGCAACTTACACTTATGGTGATGGAGAGTTGCCGGATGAAATCGTTGACTTTTACGAAGATTTGGCTGACCTTGACTTGTCAGGTAAGATTTTCGGTGTTGTAGGTTCAGGAGATACCTTCTACGATTATTTCTGTCATTCAGTAGATGAGTTTGAAAATCAATTTACTTTTACAGGTGCGACTAAAGGTGCGGACAGTGTAAAAGTTGATCTCTCTGCTGAAGATGAAGATATCGAGAACTTAGAAGCTTTCGCTGAAAAAATTTCAGAGGCATTAGCATAGGGAACAAGCAGAGTTATTTCTGCTTTTATTGTAGTCAAATTTGGAGTTTTTATGAATGAAATAGAAAGAGATTTTAGGACGCAATCTCAACATCTTCTTTGGTCTGTTTGGCGAGGGCTCTTGGTCGGTGTAGCTGCAGGTGCAGTCGTTAGCCTCTTTCGTTGGTTAATTGCTAAAGGGGCCCAAATCTCGGTATCTATTTACCAAGACGCCCTACGCAAACCAGTTCTTATTTTAGGAATTGTCTTTGTCAATTTGGTCTTTGCCATTTTGATTGGTTATCTCATAAAACAAGAAAAAGATATTAAAGGTTCAGGTATTCCCCATGTTGAAGGGGAACTGATGGGGCTCTTACATCCGTCTTGGTGGTCTGTTTTATGGCGTAAATTCCTAGGTGGTGTTCTTGGCATTTCAATGGGTCTGATGTTGGGACGTGAAGGACCGAGTATTCAGTTAGGAGCTATGACAGCGAAAGGTTTGTCCAAAGGCCTTAAACTTTCAGCCCGTGATCAGCGTGTCTTGATTGCTGCTGGGGCTGCCGCGGGTTTGTCAGCAGCCTTCAATGCCCCTATTGCCGGACTCTTGTTTGTTGTTGAAGAAGTTTACCACCATTTCTACCGACATGTTTGGGTTAGCGCCTTAACAGCATCTTTAGTGGCTAATGCTGTTTCCTTACGTGTCTTTGGACAGGAACCAGTCCTAGCCATGACAGAGAAATTACCTTTCTTTCCACTTAAGGATTATTGGATTCTATTGCTTTTAGGAATATTTCTGGGAGTTCTTGGATATGGCTACGAGTGGGTCGTTTTACGTATTGGCAAAGTTTACCAAGTTTTGGGAAAAATGTTCCATCTACCCCCACATTTTCATGGTCTTTTGACAGTGCTTCTTATCATTCCAGTGGGTCTTTATTTCCCAAATCTTCTCGGTGGTGGGAACGCCTTGATTTTAGCCTTAGATGGTCTGCGACCTGTTTTAACCGTAGCAATTCTTTACTTGGCAATTAGATTCATTTGGAGTATGTTGTCCTTTGGTTCAGGATTTCCTGGTGGCATTTTCCTTCCGATTTTGACCTTAGGTGCTCTTTCGGGAGCTGTATTTGCGGTAGGTTTTGAAAATCTAGGACTCATACATCCTGATCAGTTTCCTGTTTTTATTGTCCTGGGTATGGCTGGTTATTTTGGTGCAGTATCTAAGGCTCCACTTACGGCTATGATATTGGTGACTGAGATGGTCGGTAATCTTAACCAGTTGATGACTATTGGAGTAGTTACCTTGATAGCCTATCTGATTATGGATTTTATGGGAGGAGAGCCTGTTTATGAAGCTATGCTTCATGATTTGATTGCTCACACACCAAAGAAAGTAGACAAAACACCAACTATGATTGATTTACCTGTTAAGGACAATCTTGCGGGGCGTCTGGTTAAGGATTTAACTTTGCCTGAAGGGGTTTTGATTACAACTCAGATATATAAGGACCAATCTGAAATCGTTCATGGGGATACGCAATTAAAGGCTGGAGCTACTTTATATCTGGTTGCAGATGAAAGTCATATCAGTCAGATTAGAAAACTGTTTAACTAGCAAATTCAATGACTTGAGACTCTTTTGTCCTCAAGTCATTTTTGTTATAATGGATAGAACAAAAGGAGGTCATCATGGACTTAAATGAGATTCGCCAACAGATAGATGCTATCGATAAAGACATTGTAGCTCTGTTGGAAGAACGTATGAAATTAGTAACTCAAGTAAGTGCTTATAAACAAAGCACCGGAAAGGCAATTTATGACCCAGAGCGTGAGAAAGCCTTGTTAAGTAAGGTAGCAGATAGTGTCGTAAATCCTGAGTACCAAAAGTCTATCGTAGCTAGCTTTGCAGATATTATGAAACATTCGCGCACTTATCAAGCAGGTAAGCTTGAAGGAAAGTAGGCTACTAGGATGAAAATTAGACAATTAAGTGAGAGTCAAGGTCTCTCATACTCCAATCTAGTGATCTTGAGTCTCTATGCTGTCTTTCTAGGAGTGATAGTTGGACTGATTGATGCTATTTTTGGTCGTGTTCTTATAGGACTTTCAGAATATCGGGACTACCATCTCTTTTATCTAGTTCCAGCGCTTCCTATTGCGGGGCTTTTGATTGTTTACCTATACCAAAGGTTTGCAGGCAAAGCAGCACAAGGAATGGGCTTAATTTTTAAGGTTGGTCACAATGAGGAGAAGCAGGTTCCTTTAAGATTAATCCCACTTGTGACAGTGACAACGTGGCTGACCCATCTTTTTGGAGGTTCGGCAGGTCGTGAAGGGGTAGCAGTACAACTTGGTGCCACAGTTTCCCATGCTTTTAGTCGTTACTTTAAGATACCTAACGCTTCACGACTATGCTTGACAATGGGGATGGCTGCTGGTTTTGGAGGGCTCTTTCAAACACCAATTGCTGCGACTTTTTTCGCCCTCGAAGTTTTAACCTTAGGTCAGTTAAGCCTTCCAGTCTTGATACCGACTCTAATAGCTTCGTTTGTTGCTAGTACTACCAGTCACCTCTTAGGTCTCGAAAAATTTAGCCATTTTGTAGCTAACGGTCTGGCGATAGACCTTGAAACTTTCATTAAATTAGCTCTTTTAGGTCTGGCCTTTGGTTTGGCTGGAAACCTTTTTGCCTATTTGTTGTCATTGGCTAAAAAGAAGGTTGCAACGATTCTCCCAAATCCTTACTATCGTGTTCTTTTGGGAAGTATCGTGTTAACAGCTCTACTCTTAATTTTGTGGAAAGGCCGTTATACAGGACTTGGAACAAATGTGATTGCTCTTAGTGTTAATGGTGGGACCATCTACTCATGGGACTGGCTTTTGAAATTACTCTTGACCGTTTTCACCCTATCTCTTGGTTTCCAAGGAGGAGAAGTGACTCCCTTATTTGCCATTGGAGCAAGTCTTGGTGCAGTTTTAGCACCAGTTCTAGGCCTTCCAATTCCACTTGTAGCAGGTCTTGGCTATCTGTCTGTCTTTGGTAGTAGTACCAATACCCTCTTAGCACCCATTTTTATTGGTGTTGAAGTCTTTGGACCAGCTAACGTCCTTCCTTATGTGATTGTTATGGCATTTGCCTATCTCATCAATCATAAGACTAGTATTTATGGTCAACAAAAAATGCTTGAAATGCAATAAGATACTAGACAAGCGAGTAATTTTTTGATAAGATACTAAGAGTGTGTAATGGACGCACAAAAATAACGGCTAATCCGCTGGGACACAAAGGTAGCTCTTAAGATTAGTAAGATAGGAGTATATAAAATGAATCCATTGATCCAAAGTTTGACAGAAGGTCAACTTCGTACTGACATCCCATCATTCCGTCCTGGTGACACAGTTCGCGTTCACGCGAAAGTTGTCGAAGGAACTCGCGAACGTATCCAGATCTTTGAAGGTGTAGTTATTTCACGCAAAGGTCAAGGGATCTCAGAAATGTACACAGTTCGTAAAATCTCAAGCGGTATCGGTGTAGAACGTACTTTCCCAATCCACACTCCACGTGTTGAAAAGATTGAAGTTGTACGCTACGGTAAAGTCCGCCGTGCTAAACTTTACTACTTGCGTGCTTTGCAAGGTAAAGCTGCACGTATCAAAGAAATCCGTAAATAATTTACAGATTTCAACAAAAAAATCTGTCCTCGTGGCAGATTTTTTCATAAGTCCTCTTAGTTAAATGGATATAACAACTCCCTCCTAAGGAGTCGTTGCTGGTTCGATTCCGGCAGGGGACATTTTTTAGCCTTTAACCATGCGGTTTTAAAGCGTTTTGTCCACATTCTGCCCCAAATTTTATTTAAAGTTGATTAACACCTGTTGCGAGATAGGTGTTTAGATTTGAAGACAAAGTCTTCATTTGAAACTTTCCTTAGGTGATGACGGACGTCAGCGAACTTCAAAGAAGTTCCATGACTAAGTTTTGAGCCTTAGGTCTCCAAACTTCCGAACACCTGAAACTTAATTGAGTTTCAGGCGTTTTCATCACAGTGGAAAGTTTCAATATAAGTTCATTTTCATTACTAACGTTAGGTAAGGGATTATTTTGAATTTATGAAGTAACTTTTTAGTAAGGTCTTGACAATATATATATATATATAATAATCTTGTAATTTTTTATAGAAAAAGGAGATTATTGTGAAACAAACCTTCATCACTTCGTATCTAACATTTTATCTCAAAGCATCTGTAGCACTTGAAGGAGATTTTATCAAGACATCAAACCCTAACACTATTTTGAAAGTTATTCCTCTTGGAGCACAGAATAAAACGATTCCAGTGGATCATATCTCAAGTGTTGATGACTCATTCAGATTAGATTTTAAATCTTTTGCATGGGGAATTATCTTTGCTCTAGTTGGCTTTAATATGATGGGTTCATCTATTTTAGGAGGATTAATCCTAGCTGCTTATGGCATTTTGACAGTATTAAGTGCATTCCAGACTCTTTTGATTTTGAATCTAACTTCTGGAGGTGCACATGTATTGAGTGTTGTTGTTTTTGAAAAGTCAAAACTTTTGTCTTGCAAAGAAACAATTGAAAGTCTAATTCAACATCGTTACAATAATACAAATGTGACAGCAAATACTGACCGAGTTATTGAAGCTTTAAATAACAATAAGTAAACTGGTTTAATGAGTCTCTTTAAAAGAGGCTTTTTTATTGCGTTTTAAAGAAAAGATGATAGGAAAAGAATAAGAAATAATCATTTTTGATGTATGAAATAAACTTTTCTGAGGACATTTTATTGTGATAAAAAGGCCTGATATTTTTAATAACAGGCGATTGGAAGTTTGGAGAAGATATTGTTTTATCTAGTTTAGAAATTGAAATAGAAAAGGGTCAAAACTAATTGCGGATTGTGTTTTTATTTCATTCTGCAACTTAAAAAACTATTGAGATTTTCTTTAGTTTTTTCTTGACTGTGGTTATCACACCAGCTAACTTGCGAAAAAGAAATCTCTCTCTTCAATAAAAAAACCAGGTTTCCCTGGTCCTAACTATTAGCGGCTTACGCGACGGCGAGCTGCTTTTTTACGGTTTTCTTCGATGAAAGCCAATTTCTTTTCTTCTGGTTCGATAATTGTTTTTTTAACTGCGAAAACGGCACCTGCAACAGTAGCAGCAGTTCCGAGAACGCCAGTAGCAAGACCTTTAGCAAATGAATGTTTTTTAGCCATGAGACTATCCTCCGTATATGTTATAATATGCTTATATTATCTAAAAAAATATCTAGAATAGCAAGTGAAAACATTATGAAAACCAAACTTATTGTAGTGGCTGGCCCTACCGCTGTGGGGAAAACGGCACTTGGAATAGAGTTGGCCCAGCGTTTTAATGGCGAAATTATTTCAGGGGATAGCCAACAGGTTTACCGCCAATTAAATATAGGGACTGCAAAGGCTACTCCTCAAGAACAGGCAGCGGCAGTTCACCATCTGATTGATGTCCGTGATGTTGATGAATCTTATTCAGCCTATGATTTTGTGACTGAGGCGCAAATTGCCATTACTGATATTGTCAAACGTGGCAAACTTCCTATTATTGTTGGTGGTACAGGCCTCTATTTGCAAAGTCTTCTTGAAGGTTATCATCTGGGTGGTCAAGTGGATCAAGTTCAGGTGTTAGCCTATCGCTCTGAGTTAGAGCAACTTTCTGATTTGGAACTTTTTGAGCAGATCGATAGTTTAGGTATAGAAATCAAGGAGATTAATCGTCGTCGTGCCATTAGGGCTCTTGAGTTGCATCGCTTTTCTGATAATCCTGAAAATACAGAGACGACTTTTGATCCTTTTATTATCGGATTAGACGATGAGCGCTCTCTGATTTATAAACGTATTAATACTCGTGTTGACAAGATGGTTGAACTTGGGCTTTTAGAAGAGGCTAAGTGGCTTTATGATAATTATCCTGAGGCCCAGTCGGCGCGTGGAATTGGCTACAAGGAGTTATTCCCTTATTTTTCTGGGAAACAAACTTTAGATGAGGCCTTAGAAAAGCTCAAGCAAAATACCCGTCGATTTGCTAAACGCCAATTAACCTGGTTCAGAAATCGTATGACGGTTAAGTTTTATCAGATTTCTAGTCCAGATTATCCTGAAAATGTGATTCAAGATCTTGCTTTATTTTTAAATGAAAGGGAAGGATAGGAGTAGGTGGTTCCTAGTTTTAAATACCTATCTTTGCTATAATAATAACTATGACTAAAGAAGAAAAAAATTCAGCTTATGAAATAATGATTGCCCAGGCAGAAGCACTTTTTGCTAATGAAGATAACGCTCTGGCCAACTTCGCCAATGCTTCGGCTCTCTTGAATACGACTTTGCCCAACTCAGTATTTACAGGCTTTTATCTGATGGATAATGTCAAAAATGAGTTAATCCTTGGACCATTTCAAGGTAAAGTGTCTTGTGTACACATTGCTCTGGAAAAAGGTGTTTGCGGTCAGTCAGCAGCTGAAAATAGGACTTTAATTGTAGAGGACGTCACCAAACATGCTAATTACATTGCTTGTGATTCTGCTGCTCGAAGTGAGATTGTTGTTCCCATGGTTAAGGATGGTAAATTAGTTGGTGTCCTTGATTTGGATTCTCACCAAGTAGGAGACTACGATGACGTTGATCAAGACTATCTTGAACAGTTTGTCAAAGTCCTACTTGAAAAAACAAATCTTACTTTTGCAATGTTTGAGGTTAACTAATGTATCAAGCCTTATATCGTAAATACCGTAGTCAAACTTTTGGCGAGATGGTTGGCCAAAAGGTGATTTCAACCACGCTAAGACAGGCGGTAGAGTCAGGAAAAATCAGCCATGCCTATCTCTTTTCTGGTCCACGTGGTACTGGTAAGACCAGTGCAGCAAAAATTTTTGCTAAAGCAATGAATTGCCCTAATCAGGTCAATGGTGAGCCATGTAACCATTGTGATATTTGTCGTGATATTACTAACGGCAGTCTCGAAGATGTCATTGAGATTGATGCGGCTTCCAATAACGGTGTGGACGAGATTCGTGAAATCCGTGACAAATCAACCTACGCCCCAAGTCGTGCCACTTACAAGGTCTATATCATTGACGAGGTGCACATGCTGTCGACAGGTGCCTTTAATGCGCTTTTGAAGACCTTGGAGGAACCCACTGAAAATGTGGTTTTCATTCTTGCGACCACTGAGTTACACAAGATTCCAGCTACAATCTTGTCTCGTGTCCAACGTTTTGAATTTAAGGCTATTAAGCAAGCTGCTATAAAGGAACACTTGGCTTCAATTCTTAAGAAAGAGGGGATGACCTTTGATGACGAGGCTTTGACCATCATTGCCCGTCGTGCAGAGGGTGGTATGCGTGATGCCCTTTCGATTTTAGATCAGGCATTGAGCCTTTCTTCAGACAATAATGTCAGTCAAGCTGTTGCGGAAGAAATCACAGGTTCTATCGGTCTGACTGCCTTGGATAGTTTTGTTGCTAATGTTCGTAATCAGGAAACCTCACGAGCCCTATCAAATCTTGAAACACTCTTTGATAATGGTAAATCCATGAGTCGTTTTGCGACTGATCTCTTGGAGTATTTCCGTGATCTCCTTATTGTCCAAGCAGGTGGTGAAAATAGTCACCATAGTCCTCTTTTTGAAGAAAATTTATCCTTAGGACAAGACCACCTTTTTCAAATGATTGATACCGTGACAACCGCCTTACCCCAAATTAAGACAGGAACCCATCCCAAAATTTATGCGGAGATGCTGACGATTAAACTGTCTGAGACATATGCACAAGTCACACAAGAAATCCCAGAAAATTTACAAGAAGAGTTAGATAGTCTTCGTCATGAGGTAGAGGAACTTCGTAAGGCTCTCAAGGAAGGTCAAAGTCAGGGACAAGGACTAGCAGCGCCAACTCGAAAGGCAAAACCAACCTACCAGTATAAGGTTGACTCTGAGAAAATACTGACTATCATGCGTGAGACTATGGAAAATCCACAAAAGTCACGACAATGTTTGGATGCCCTTAAGGCAACTTGGTCTGAAATTTTGGATTCAATCAGTCCACAATATAGAGCGCTTTTGAATGGTTCAGAACCTGTTCTTGCCAACCAAGAAAATGCGATTCTGGCTTTTAATGCGGCTTTTAATGCTGAGCAGGTGATGAAACGTAGTGATCTTAACGCTATTTTTGGAAATATCATGAGTTCAGCGGCTGGTTTTTCACCTAATATCATGGCTGTTCCAAAAGCAGAATTTGAAAAACTTCGCACAGAATTCGCACGAAGCCTAAAATCCAAGGAAGAATTAGAAAAAGAAGATCGTGAAGAGTACATCCCAAAAGAACTTGAGTTTCTCTCTGATGTGGTAGAAATAGAGGACTAAAAAGGTCCAGTGGACCTTTTTAGGTCTGAGCCCAGAAATGAGAAAGCGATGAAGGTCCAGTGGCCCTTTTTAGGTCCGAGCCCAGAAATGAGAAAGCGATGAAGGTCCAGTGGCCCTTTTTAGGTCCGAGCCTAGAAATGAGAAAGCTAAAATTTTGCTCATACATTTGAAGCGTCAACCAATATATCTTACTCTCCAGCAGTTGTAAAAATGAAAAGAGCCTAGTTTACTTGTACTAGGCTCTGCTTATCTGATATAATGGACGTATGATACAACAAATATTGTTTATAACGCTTGAAACTATCTTTGAAACGGTTTGTTTTAATTACAGTTTACAGCATGGAAATTATTTTTTTACAGCCTTTTTTGGTTATCTACTCTTACGTCGTCTTTGGACCACTTATATTGTTTCACGTATTGCACGTGCAGCTAATAAGTCTACCAAGAAGTAAGGCTAACTTCGCCTGCGGTCAGCCATTTTCTCTGACCGTCGTCAGTAAGGACCAGGAGTTGTCCCTTGTCTCCAATTTCTTTGGCAATACCAGTATAAGATTTTCCAGCTTGTTCAAAAGTCACTTGTTTATCTAAAACGAGGGACTTTTCTTTATAGACTTTGACCAAGTCCGCAGTTGGAATAGTTAAAAAGAGCTTCCAAATTTCCGAAATGAGCTGGTTCCGAGTGATGCTTGGTTTTTCAGAATTAAAAAGACTGGTTGCTTTCGTAGCTAACTCTTCAGGAAAATCACTGATTGAGAAGTTAAGCCCAACCCCGATGATGACATCTGTGATGCGACCAGATTCGATAGAGCTAATGGCTTCGGTAAGAACACCGGCCATTTTTTTGTTGTTCAGATAGATATCGTTGACCCATTTGATGTCTGTATCTACGCCTGTAAGTCGCTGAATGGCTTTGACAATGGCAGCCGCTACCATCATGGTATAAGGTGGTAACTCAGTATAATGACAGTTTGGTTTAAGATGAATACTCATATAGATACCACCGTGAGGGGTTGTATAAAAGTGACGTTCAAAGCGTCCCTTGGCTGATCCTTGGTTAGGAGCGAGATAAAGGGCAGGAACAGGGTCTTGTCTTTCCATACCATGTTTAGCATCAAGTTGGGTAGAAGTGGAATCTGGATTTAAGTAGACAGGAAAGTTGAGCTGGTCTGAAATGTCTTGTGGAAGAAGGATATCACCTTTTTCTAGGCGGTAGCCTTTTTTTCGGACACTTGTAATGACGATTCCTTGATTCTGAAGGGTCTGAATAGCCTTCCAAATGGCTGTTCGTGAGATACCAAGTTCTTTAGCGAGGTTTTCTCCAGTAACAAAATCAGGACTCTTTGCTAATATTTCATAAACACGTTCATAAGTTTTCATATCTTAAGTATACTCTAAAATACCCTAAAATGCTTGCTATAAGATAATGATAAGTCTTGATAATTAATAACTATATGACTAGACAAGAAAAACGTGTTATAATGGAATTTAGTTATTAAGTCCCGATAAGGCAGCAGTCATCCTAGCTTGGCTGTTGGTTCTTTGTAACTTTTTAACGGCGTAAGACTCATAGTAGAGTCAGCGTTTTTTCTATCAGAAGGCGATGTGATTTGCTTTGTCTGATATTATTTATTCATATTAAAAGGGGGACATTTTATATGTCAGAACGTAAACTTTTCACGTCTGAATCAGTATCTGAAGGGCATCCAGATAAAATTGCAGACCAAATTTCAGATGCCATTCTTGATGCGATTTTAGCAGAAGATCCAGATGCACACGTCGCAGCGGAAACAGCTGTCTACACTGGCTCAGTCCATGTTTTTGGTGAAGTTTCAACAAATGCCTATGTGGACATTAACCGAGTGGTTCGTGATACTATCGCAGAAATTGGTTATAACAATGCAGAATACGGCTTTGCAGCAGAATCTGTTGGGGTTCACCCATCATTGATTGAACAATCTCCTGATATTGCTCAAGGTGTCAATGAAGCACTTGAAGTGCGTGAAACTGGTGATCAAGATCCACTTGATCTTATTGGAGCAGGAGACCAAGGTTTGATGTTTGGTTTCGCTATTGATGAAACTCCAGAGTTGATGCCACTTCCAGTTAGCCTTTCACATAAATTGGTTAAAAAATTGGCGGATTTGCGTAAATCTGGTGAAATTTCTTACCTTCGTCCAGATGCTAAGTCTCAGGTTACTGTTGAGTATGATGAAAATGACCAACCAGTACGTGTCGATACAGTCGTTATTTCAACACAACATGATCCTGAAGCAACTAACGATCAAATTCGTCAAGATGTTATTGAAAAAGTCATTAAGACAGTTATTCCAGCAGAATACTTGGATGATGAGACCAAATTCTTTATCAACCCAACAGGCCGTTTTGTAATCGGTGGTCCTCAAGGGGATTCTGGTTTGACTGGTCGTAAGATTATTGTTGATACTTATGGTGGTTACTCAAGACACGGTGGTGGTGCCTTTTCTGGTAAGGATGCTACTAAGGTTGACCGCTCAGCTTCATATGCCGCTCGCTATATTGCTAAAAACATCGTAGCTGCTGGTCTTGCTAAGAAAGCAGAAGTACAATTGGCTTATGCTATTGGTGTGGCTAACCCAGTTTCTGTCCGTGTTGATACCTTTGGAACGGCGACAGTTGCTGAAAGCAAACTCGAAGCTGCTGTCCGTGATCTCTTTGACTTGCGACCTGCTGGTATCATTCAAATGCTTGACCTTAAGCGTCCAATCTACCGTCAAACAGCGGCTTATGGTCACATGGGACGTACAGATATTGATCTTCCGTGGGAAAAATTGGACAAGGTTGAAGCGTTGAAAGAAGCTGTCAATCAGTAAGAAATAGAATTAGAAATAAAAAATCAGAATTTTAATAGGAATTCTGATTTTTTTATGTGCAAAGCCATTTAAATACAAAAGCCTGTTTAATTATTATTTATTAAAATATAGATAAATATCATTTGATTAGTATTTGTTAAGTAGGAACGTTTAATTCAAACGACTTCATTATAATGGTTGTCACATACATTAAAATAATAAAAAATTGAAAAAAAGGTTGAGAAATAAAAATAACATGTTATAATTATAGCGTCTATATGAATGGGGAATATTGGTAGTAGTAACTTAAAGCCAACTTGTTTGTAATCTATTGACTCTTTTGGGGAGAGTATTTAACGATTACATGTTGGTACTTGGTACTAGTTGATATGGTATAGGGTTATCATACCGATATTTTGATTTGTAAGATAGGGATAGAGCGTAAGTAAAGGGGACGCTCTTTAAAATGGGGAGAAGTTTTTATGAAATATATGTAAATTAGCAATACTGCT
>NZ_JASUZV010000011.1:0-79534 GCF_030284685.1 Streptococcus raffinosi | reverse complement strand
TAAGACTTTGGCTTTGGCTTTAGTTTATTGACAATAAATACGAATGGCTTCTGCGAGAAAGACTGCAGTACCCAATCCTCCAACTTTATCAATAAAGCTAGAAAAGCGATTATCTGTTTGGTACATCTGACCTAGACCAGCTAATACCGTTTGGTCACATGGATAAAAATGCTGACTAATATAGTCTTGTAACACCTTTACTTGCTTTTGAACACTATCATCACCGGGATTGGACTCCTTGAGCTGGCCGAAAGTAGACATAATTGCAGCCATCTCTTTTGTAACTTCAGGGAAGGATTCCTCCCCCTTAGCCGCAAAAGCTTGATAAGCTTCTTTCTGACCCCATCTAGCCTGGGCTTCTTGCTGAAATTCTTCCAACATTTTTTTATCAAATGCTTCAAATGACATTTCTTCTTCCTCCATTTGTAAGGCCTTGGCATGGGCTATGACGGCTTCTAAACGGGACTTTTTCAGCTCTAAAAGCTTGATTTGATCCTTAAGCGCTTGGACTTTATCATAGCCTGCTTGACCTACGATTTCCTTAATTTTTTTGAGAGGAAAGTCTAACTCACGGTAAAGCAATATTTCTTGCAAACGGACAACCGCATCGCGATTATAGTAACGGTAACCATTCTCAGCCACAACTGACGGTTTCAGCAAATCAATTTCGTCATAATAATGAAGGGTGCGCACACTGACACCTGATAGTTGGCTCACTTCTTTTACAGATTTCATTAGAACTCCTCTCTGATTAAGAGTATAGACTATGACGTGGCGTGAGGGTCAAGGGGCAAAAGAGTCTTTTTTTGAAGTTCGTACAATTTCTCACTTTTCTTTCTTTTTCTGGCTTCGACGATGTAATAAGGCTTGGTTAATACGTTGGGTTCTCATATGCATTTGCCAAATGAGGTAAAGCCAGATAATAATATAAACGGAAATGAAGACAATCCATATGATAGGATTCAGCATAGCATCAATCCAACCCGCTATTAGACAAGTCCCTATCAGTACAATCGCCGTCAACAAGAAATGCAAGATTACTCTAAGTCTGTAGGACATACGGTCAAGGTCTTCCAAAATCCACGAGAGCATCCCCATTAAGCCACTCATCATAAAGAGGGCTAAAATATTTCCCACACTAACTTTTGGATAGATAATCTGGGGATATAATTGACCTAGTAAAAGGAGGGCAAGATAGAAGAACGATCCCGTTCTCACGCCGGATACAAAATAAGCAATAAAACGTTTCATAGGTTCCTCCTAGACCCCTAAATAATCCATCAAGGATTTGACATATTTTCGGCTGACACTAGACTTAACGCCACCTGTCATTTTGGCCATCATATTGCCAGAAAAACTATCCGATAGGGATTCCAAATGGTCTATATTCATAACAGCATGACGTGATATCTGTAAAAAACTTCGACGATTGATGCGATGCTGAAAGTTTGTCAGTGTCTCTTTGATCGTATAGGTTTTGTCTATTGTATAAATCGTTAACACATTCTTATCAATTTCAGCTAGGATAATGTCATCAATTTTTACCATAACCAAATGATCATCCGTTTTAATAGGAATCACCACTTGATTTACAACTGAAAATTGTTCGAGGTAATCCATTACCTCTCGTGCTTGATCAGACAATCGCTCCGCTTGGATAACCACACAGGGGTCCTTTGTCGAAATACCTGATTTTTCTTCAAAACGAAGTTTCATTCCTACTCCAACTCTCACTTATTTTTTCTGGCTAGATATTTGCACTAAAGCAGTCCAAAGAATACCAGCAAGAAGAATACCTCCTAACACTATAAGGTATGTGTTTTCCTTTGTCAACAAACCTTGCCACTTGAGTTGAACACCCATTTTTTCTTGAAACTCTTGAAGAAACTTATCTTGACCTTTAAAGGTCTCACTTAATGTTTCTTTCATGAGTACTTGCCGATAAAGTGCAGCAATATAAGTTGCTGGGGTACATTTCATTAGTAGTTGAGCAAAATTGGGTAGAACGCCCAAAGGTACATAAGTTCCTACCAAAAAGCCAGAAGCTGTACCCACTATGGTCGCAAACTTTCCAAGGCTGTCTACTGATTGGAAAAAATGAACAAAAATGGCATTCACCAAGCTAGAAAGCAGGCTACTAAGCAGCATAATGAGGAGTACTTCAGGTAGTATGGATAGTTTGGGAACTTCTCTAAAATAGCCACACATCAGCACATACATAAGGACCTGCATAGATAAAGAAATGATGATTGCACTCGCTAGATACGAAAACGCTAATCGCCATTTCCCATGATTCGATAAATAAAGGTCCTGATCTACTTGACGTTCACGGTCCTTTACCAGCTGAGTCAAGGCAGCCAGACTAGTCGTAATCCCTGTCACTGCTAGCGTTCCACTCATTAGCCAATTATTTAACAAAGGACCACTATTGGGAAGCTGAGCCCAGGCATCCGTTAGATTCTTTTGGAGAAAGATAATATAGAGAATAAAGGAAATCAAGGCTCCCAACAGGGAGAAGAAAACTCCTGAACGATTCCTAAAATACAATAAAAAATTTCGCTTTAGTAAGGCTAGCATTAGCGGACCTCCCTTCCTGTAAGTGCAATAAAGGCATCATCCATGGTCCCTGGACGAAACTCAAAATGGGCTATTTTATCTCTAACTTTTGCCAGATAATCAATAGCTTCCCTTTCACTATCGGGTTGAAAAACATACTCCAATTGACTTTGTTGCTCTACTGACATTCCCGAAGTTTTGAGACTTTCTATCTGCTGTATCTCCTTGAAGCGAATCTTCAAGATGTTTTTTGCATACTGACTCTTAATATCTAATGCCGATCCTTGAGCAATCACTTTCCCATGGTCCACAATATAAATCTGATCAGCTTCATCTGCTTCGTCAAGATAATGCGTAGTCAATACAACGGTCATTCCCTCTTCTCTCTGCAATTGATAGAGCAAATCCCAAATAGACTTCCGGGTTTGAATGTCTAAACCTGTCGTTGGCTCATCTAAGAACAAAAGGTCTGGACCGTGCAGTAGAGCACGCGCAATGTCAACCCGACGCTTTTGGCCGCCTGAAAGCGTCCCATATTTCTGCTTTTGGAAAGCTGATAGGCCTAGTCGATCAATAAGATCAGACACACGATTTGGTTTTAGGCCTTTGTACTGTCTGGCACGAATGGTCAGATTTTCCCTAACCGTCAGCATCTCATCTAAAACACTGGTTTGGAAGACCACACCAATTTTAGTACCGGGTTCATAAATAATGTCGCCTTGCGTTGGTTGTTTCAAACCAATCAACATGGAAATCGTCGTTGATTTCCCCGCCCCATTTGGTCCTAGAATCGCATTGAACGTCCCTCTTTTAAATTGTAAGTGAATATTATCCACGGCAAGATGATTTCCGTAACGTTTGCTTATGTTTTTAGCTTGTAATATCATGTTCTCTCTCCTTTTGATAGAACCAGTCTAGCAAAAAAGCCGTTTAAAAAACGGCCTTTTGGGATAAGTGGTCAAAATGAGAGTCCAAGTGGTGAGATGGGAGAGATAAAAATGAGGACAAATTTATTGCAGCCATTCTTTACCCCATTGATTCAAGTCCCTTAAAATCGGCATTAGTGACTTGCCTTTTTCTGTCAGCTCATATTCTGTATGGAGTGGTATCGTTTCAAAATCATATTTCTCAATCAATTGGTTCTCTATTAAAACATCTAGTCCACGTGTCAAACTGATCGTTGTAATCCCTTCAACTTCTCTTCTCAATTGATTGAAACGAACTTTCTTATGCTTGTTTATAACCCATAATATATTCATCCTCCATTTCCCACCAACCACATCTAAGACTCGAGACATACTACAGTTCCAATTTTTATTTGTTAACATTTTTTCTCCTTACAAAAATGTGCCTACTATTCAGGTAGTTTGTAAAGTATTATAATCTATTTATCATTTATTTTAAAGGAGTCACTTATGTTTATTGTAAATCTTACCTATATCAAGCCCCTTGATAAAGTTGAAAAATTCTTAGAAAAACACATAGATTTTTTAAATCAGTATTATACAAAAGGTCATTTTATCGCATCTGGAAGGAAAAATCCAAGGACCGGCGGTATCATTCTCATGAGAGCTAAAAACAAGGAAACAGTTCAAGAAATCATTATGCAGGATCCATTCTATAAAAATGAGATTGCCCAGTATGATATCATTGAATTTGAGGTAAGTAAGTATTGTCCGGAATTTGAGACTATCATCAGTAAATCTTTTGACGACAAGTAACTAGATTAGAAAACAGTTGAAATCCATTCTTCAATACTAATAAAAATAGCTCCTTTCTACTTAGAAAAGAGCTGTTTCTATAAAGAGAAACACATTAATGTCCTTTATGCTTCTCCCTTCGTTTTTGCTGTTTGCGTTCAAATTTCTCTTGTTTGAGCAATTGCTTTTGGACACTAGATTGATGTTTTGAAATCTTTTTCCTTTCCTCATACTGCAACTGCAATAGTTCTTTCGACTTGGAAGAAACTTTCTGATTTACTTGTTTCTTCACCATTCGCTGTAATCGTTTAGGATTCTTGATTTTTACATGTTGCTTAACTATAGCTTCTGGACTAAAAGATAATTGAGTAAACTGAGTCTGTAAGATCTCTAGAAATTCATCATCTTTTGGCTCCTGACCAAATGTCACACGACAAACTTGATAAGTTTCTAGATACACTTGTTCGAACAAACCATGCCAAAATCCATCTTCAAAATAAACTGTCAATCCAATTGAAATTATTCCACGACAGCACCTCCTTAAATCTATCCCTAAGAATGGACAACCAAGGAGGAAGGTTACTGATAGGCTTGCCTACGTCTGGACTACCAACCAGAACTGTGTTTTTATCTTAGTTGGGACTATTATAGCATATAGCGATACAAAAAATCCTCCAGAGCTTAACTCTGAAGGATTCATTTTTATTTCACAACGATATTAACGAGTTTATTAGGTACCGCAATCACCTTAACAATTTCCTTGCCATCGATCTCTGCTTTGACTTTTTCGTTAGCAAGAGCTACTTCTTGCAACTCTTCGCGTGATAGGTCTTTAGCAACCATGAGTTTGGCACGGACTTTACCTTTGATTTGGACGACGATTTCGATTTCGTCTTCAATCAATTTGCTTTCGTCCCATGTTGGCCAAGCTACGTAAGAGATTGACTCACCTGTTGCTACGACTGTTTGCCAGAGTTCTTCTGCCAAGTGAGGGGCAAATGGGGCAATCAATTGAACGAAGCCTTTGGCGTAGTCCACATAGAGTTTGTCTTCCTTGTTAGCAGCGTTAACAAAGACCATGAGTTGAGCAATAGCTGTGTTGAATTTCATAGACTCGATTTGCTCAGTAACAGATTTAACGGTTTCGTTATAAACCTTGTCAAGAGCACCATTGTTTTCCTCAACGATTTCCTTACTTGTAATCAAACGGTAAACACGGTCAAGGAATTTACGACTTCCTTCCAAGCCTTCTTCAGACCAAGCGATAGAAGCATCGAGTGGTCCCATGAACATTTCATAGACACGAAGGGTATCCGCACCATATTGTTCCACCACATCGTCTGGGTTAACAACATTCTTGAGGGATTTAGACATCTTGGCTGGTGCTTGCTCCAACTCTTCTCCTGTTTCCATGTGGAAGAAGGAACCGTCACGTTTTTCAACCTTGTCAGTTGCCACAAGAGCTCCACGGTAGTCACGGTAGCTAGTTCCTAAAATCATTCCTTGGTTAAAGAGTTTTTGGAATGGTTCTTTAGTTGGAACGACACCGAGGTCATAGAGGAACTTGTGCCAGAAACGAGCGTAAAGCAGGTGGAGAACGGCGTGTTCTGCACCACCCACGTAGATATCGACTGGCAACCATTGTTTGAGGAGGTCCTCATCAGCCAATTTTTCTGTGTTATGTGGGTCGATATAGCGAAGGTAGTACCAACTTGAGCCAGCCCATTGTGGCATGGTGTTGGTTTCACGACGACCTTTGACACCATCTTCGCGAGTCACTTCAAGCCAGTCGGTCAAGTTAGCCAATGGGCTTTCACCAGTACCTGAAGGGCGGATATCCTTGGTTACTGGCAAGACGAGTGGCAATTCACTTTCTGGAACGGCTGTCGAAGTTCCATCTTCCCAATGAATGATTGGGATTGGTTCACCCCAGTAGCGTTGACGGCTAAAGAGCCAGTCACGAAGACGGTAAGTGATCTTTTCTTGACCAAAGCCTTTTTCTTCCAACCAAGCAACGATTTTAGCAATCGCTTCTTCTTTGTTGAGACCGTTCAAGAAGTCAGAGTTGACATGAAGGCCATCTTCTGTGTAAGCAGCTTCTTCAACGTTGCCACCTTCGAGCACCTCTACAATTGGAAGATCAAACTGTTTAGCAAATTCCCAGTCACGCTCATCGTGGGCAGGTACGGCCATGACGGCACCTGTTCCGTAGCTAGCAAGAACATAGTCGGCAATCCAGATTGGAATTTCTTTACCATTGACAGGGTTGATGGCATAAGCACCCGTCCAAACCCCTGTTTTTTCCTTGGCAAGGTCTGTACGAGCCAAGTCTGATTTCAGACTGGCTTGATGCTTGTAGTCAGCTACAGCCTCAGCTTGTTCAGGTGTTGTGATGGCATCTATTAGTTCATGCTCAGGCGCCAAAACAGTGAAGGTCGCACCGAAAAGGGTGTCAGGACGTGTCGTAAAGACTGTGAATTCCTTGTCAGTCCCTTTCACTTTGAAGGTGACATTGGCACCAGTTGATTTACCGATCCAGTTGCGTTGCATGTCCTTGATAGATTCTGGCCAGTCAAGATCATCCAAGTCAGTCAGCAAACGTTCTGCGTAGGCAGTGATTTTGAGCATCCATTGGCGCATTGGTTTACGGACAACTGGATAGCCTCCACGCTCAGACGTTCCATCAGGAAGAACTTCTTCGTTGGCGATGGCTGTTCCCAATTCTTCCACCCAGTTGACTGGCACTTTAGCTTCATAAGCCAAGCCTTTTTCGTAAAGTTTGGTGAAAATCCATTGCGTCCATTTGTAGTAGTTTGGATCTGTTGTGTTGACTTCACGATCCCAGTCGTAAGAGAAGCCAAGCGCATTGATTTGGCGTTTGAAGTTAGCAATATTCTCTGCTGTGAATTCTGCTGGGTCATTCCCTGTATCCATAGCGTATTGCTCAGCAGGCAAACCAAAGGCATCCCATCCCATTGGGTGAAGGACGTTGTAGCCTTGTGCACGTTTGAAACGGCTGAGGATATCAGTCGCTGTGTATCCTTCTGGGTGTCCTACGTGAAGACCCGCTCCAGATGGGTAAGGGAACATGTCAAGCGCATAAAACTTAGGTTTTGAGGCATCTGTTCCTGTCTTAAAAGTGTGATTGTCAGCCCAGTATTTTTGCCACTTAGGCTCGATTTCTTTATGATTGTAAAAACTCATGGTTTCTCTCCAATATTCGTAATGCTTCTATTATAGCATTTTTGAGGGATTTTTAAAGATGGTAGGGGAAGTTTAAGGGGGCGAATTGACCTTAAGGTATTTTGCGTCTTTTTAAGTTTTTATGCTATTTTATGCCACGAAACAAGCTGGAAATGCTATAATGATATCAGAAAGAAGGTGACTCATGTATCAGGAACAACGATTAGAGAAAATATTAACACTCTTGGAAGAGCGAGGAACCCTATCTGTCAAGGAAATGGTTGACGCATTAGGTGTTTCCAAAGATACCGTCAGAAGAGATTTCGACTGTCTCAGCCAGAGGAATCTGGCTCAGCGTACCCATGGCGGCATTCTTCCAGTTAAAAATACCACTGTTCTTGGCTTCCAAGAACGTCAGAAAGGACTCACTGAAGACAAGAAAAAAATGGCAGACCTGGCGCTTAGCTTGGTCAAAGAACAGTCTCTCCTCTTCTTTGATGTCTCTACCTTGATGCTTGAGGTTTCTCAAAAGCTAGATAAAAGCGTTACCGTCTACTCCCACTCTTTGGATAACGCCTTGGTCCTAAGTGGCAAAGAAGGCGTTGACTTCCATCTCTTGGGAGGAAGATTTTACAGCAAAAACCGCTTCTACTATTCACTTCACGAAGCCCAGTTCTTGCAACATCTACAATTTGACATAGCTTTCTTTGGGGCGGCTAGTCTCAGTCAAGGATTGGTTAGCTTTGAAGATGAAGAGGACGTTGCCGTCAAACAGCTAGCCATGCAGGCTGCCAGAACCAAGATACTTATTGCTGAAGTAGACAAGTATGAAAAACATTCCAAATATATATTGGGCAAGATTGAAGACTTCGACTACTGGATTACAGATAAGAAACCTGAGCCTGATTTAGTCGAAGCTCTTAAAGACAAGGTAATAATTTTATACGACGAGAAGGAAAGCAATTATGAGTAATATTCGTTTGATTATCAGTGACATTGATGGCACTATTCTCACCAGTCACCACCAGATAGATGAGCAGCTGATTGAGGTCATGCCAGAGCTTGAAAAGGCAAAGATCCCCTTTGTTTTAGCTTCGGCCCGTTCTCCACTAGGGATGCAACCAATCGCTCATAAACTGGGACTTCCTGAAAATCCTATCGCCTGCTACAACGGCGCCTTAGTACTCGAGGGTAATCGTACTATCATCGAACATCCTGTGGATAAAACTGAAATCCAAGAACTTCTTAGCTACTTATCCACAGACTACCCGAGTGTATCTGTGAATATCTACTCTGGCAAGGATTGGATTACCAACCAACTAGACAGATGGTCTCAGCTGGAAGCAGGTATCACAGGTGAATCTCCTATTCTTAAGGAACTACAAGAAACTGTCTCAGACTCTGAACCACCTATCCACAAGCTTTTGTTGATTGATGAACCTAAAGTTATCCAGGACCTCCACCAAAAACTCCTAAGCATGGATTTTCCACAGACAGCCTTCTACTTATCCAAAGATAACTACCTTGAAGTCACAGCCAAACACGTTTCTAAAGAGCATGCTCTCCTTGAGGTTGCCAAATATTATGACATCCCGCTTGAACAGGTTATGACTATTGGTGATAACTTCAACGATAGCCCTATGCTGGCTCTGGCTGGACTAGGAATTGCTATGGGCAATGCACCTGAAGGGGTCAAGGAAACTGCAAACTTAGTAACGGCTTCAAACGATGATCATGGTGTCGCTCAAGCCATTACAGAGCACGTCCTAAACTAAATACTATTCAATGGTGGAAACAACTTTTAATTGCCAACTCGATTTTAGAACAGAAGGAAAGGTACCCTAAGGGGCCTTTTCTTTTTTCAAGGAAAAAAGCCTTCCTCTATCGAAGAAGACCAGAATTTTCTAAAGGTAAAGAAGGAGGCCCACAAGAATTCCAATGACATAGCCTGCCAAAACATCACTAGGATAATGAACGCCACCTAGCACACGCAAGATAGCCAGAATTGCTGCCAAAAAAAGCATAGTCCCACCTAGCCAGGGGTTAATCATCAGTGCCAACATAGCAATGACAGTCGCTGAGAAAACATGCCGACTGGGAAAAGATTTGCCAAGACTGTCCTTCTTAATAAGGGGTTGAATATCCCAAGTCTGATAAGGGCGTGGGCGATTATAGAGCCTACGACCAAGAGAAAGGAGAAAGAAGCATCCTCCCATAATAAGCACTGTCGTAAAAAGAACAAACCAGCCATTTCTCAGCCAAACCAAACTAAGAAATATAGGAAAAAGTAGGTAAAAAGTCCTAGTTATAACCTTATTAAGCCTCTCTAAAATACTAGTATAAGGACGCAATGGACCGCTAATCCTATCGTAAAATCGTTTATAATTCATCATCATCAGTTAGAAAAAGGGAGTGACACAGAACTAAATTTAAAAAATCTAGCTTCTAGTCTCTCCCTCATGTTTAATGAGATAGTCTTCCGAGGTTGAAATCTCTATCTCGACCTTTTTTTGTCTATCTTAAAGTTCAGCGATTTGGTAAAGTTCAAGTTCGGCTGCTGTTTCAGAACCAAACATGTTAATCATGATTTTAACCTTGTTATTGTCAATTTCCACAACACGGCCTTCTTGACCCATAAAGGCACCATCAATGATTTGAACCACATCACCAACCTTGATATTAGTATCAAAGACATCAACAGTTTGACCCATTGAAATCAAGATTTGACGAATTTCTTCTTCCAAGAGTGGAGTAGGTTTAGAACGGTTACCGTGAGAACCAACGAAACCAGTAACGTTTGGAGTGTTACGAACAACGAACCATGCTTCGTCTGTCATTACCATCTCAACAAGAACGTATCCTGGGAAGCGGTTTTCTTCCACTTCTTTAACCTTACCATTTTTCTCAACATTGACAGTTTGAGTAGGGATTTCAACGCGCAAGATATTTTCAAGCATGTTGTAAGTCTGAGCACGTTGCAAAAGGTTTTCTTTAACTTTGTTTTCGTATCCTGAATACGTTTGAAGGACGAACCAGCCCTTATCGAATGAATCTAACATTTTAGGATTCCTTTCTTTTTTACTAAAATGGCACTTAGACTCAGAGGAATCTGGATGAGATAACCATCTGAGTGGTAAAAGCACGTGGAGTATCTGTTTTCATTCAAAGCCTAATAAAAAAGCCTCGTGGCCTTTGTTTTCGCTTTTATCTGCACTTATTATAACAAAAAAGAGCAGGCATTCCTACTCTTTTTGTGTTTTCTTTAGAAAAAGTTAATCAGTGCTGACATAGCGCGACTCAACAATACATCAAACGCATAGATGATGACTGTGAAGAACGCAGTATACTCAAGAACTGAAATAAAATCGTGCCAGCGTTGTTTGCGATCTGGCCAAGTCGTGTCTTTCAAGACTTTGAAAATACTTCCAGTTTGTCTCACGGTGTCTCCTATCTTGTTTCTTTATGCAAGGTATATTTTTTACAATTTTTACAAAACTTGTTCACTTCTAGTCGTGTTGGTTTGGGAGTGCTACTAACACTAATCGAGTAGTTTCGGTTCCCACAATCTGCACACGCTAGGCTTGCTTTTTTTTGTGCCATAACGCCTCCGTTCTTTTTATCTTACCACTTTTAAACTTAATTGACAAGCTATCTGAATAGACCTGAGAAGGAGTCTGAGATCTTATCCCATAGGCTACTTGCCTGGTCTTTGACATCATTCACAACGTCAGAAGCCTTGTCTGTCCATGACTTATTATTGCTATTACGTGAATCGTTTGGATTTGCTGTATAATCTAAGGTTTGACCATCAGCCGCATAAGCATTTTCAACAGTAAACTCAGTTCCTGGTGTATTTGGCAAAACATCTGCAGCAATATAGCTGAAAATAGTTGAAGCCGTTCCTGAGCTAGCCCCTGTCAAGTAGTGACTCTCATCGGTCTTGTCAAAACCAATCCAAGTTGTCATGACCACATCAGGCGTATAACCAATCACCCACTGGTCACTGGTCAAATCTTTGTTAAATTCTGCCTGAACAGTACCTGTCTTACCTGCCATAGTATAACCTGTATAATTGGCATTAACAGCAGAACCATTTGAATAGGTTCCAAGCATCATACTGGTCATTTGATTGGCAACTGACTGGCTGATAACACGTTTAGACTTCTTACTATGAGTAGCGATGATATCTCCACTGGCATTTTCAATTTTAGTAATGAAATAAGCAGTGTTCATCTCACCACCGTTGGCAAAGGTCGCGTAAGCCTGAGCCATTTGAAGAGGACTAGCTGTCACACCACCACCAAGGGCAACTCCCAATTCTTCTGGGACATTGTCAAAGTTAAGACCAAATTTCTGACCATAACTAATTCCTTTTTGAATACCGATTTGATTAAAGAGGTAAACTGCTGGTATATTGTACGAATTAGCCAAAGCTTGATACATAGGCACATCCTCTGTCTCAACACCACCGTAGTTGGTTGGCGTATACCCGTTGTAGTCAATCGGTTTATTTGGAAGGTCCTTGTTAATACTCCACCCCGAAGCAAGAGCCGGGGCATAGACTACCAAAGGTTTGATGGTCGAACCAGGACTACGCTTCCCTTGGGTGGCATAGTTGAAGTTACGGAAGGTTGTATCACTGGTACCACCTACACGACCGACTAAACCACGGACTGCTCCAGTCGACGGATCGAGGGCCACACTAGCTGACTGAGCTGTACTACCATCACTTTCTGATGTTGGGAAGAGATAGGTATTTTCATAGGTCTGTTGCATATTAGCCTGTGAATTGGCATCCATCTCTGTATAGATTTTATAGCCGTTCTTAACAATCTCATCCTCACTCAAACCGTAGGTCTTAGTGGCTTCTTCGATGACGGCATCAAAGTAAGAAGGATACTTGTAGTCATCACCAGTTCCTTGATAGGTATCATCCAAACGACTCGCCATATCTACTCCAGCAGCACTGTCAGCGTCAGCCTGGCTCAACTTCTTGTCATCAACCATGTTGGCAAGGACTGTGTTTCGACGGTTGGTCGCATTTTTGATATTGTCAATGGGATTGTAAATTTCAGGTCCCTTAAGCATACCAGCAAGGGTAGCCGCCTCATCAACGGTTAGATTAGCAGCACTCGTACCAAAGTATTTTTGGCTGGCATCTTCAACACCCCAAACCCCATTGCCGAAATAAGCATTATTAAGGTACATGGTGAGGATTTCTTTTTTGCTATACTTCTTGGTTAATTCCAAAGAAAGGAAGAATTCCTTGGCCTTACGTGTCACTGTCTGCTCTTGAGTCAAAAAGGCATTCTTAGCCAATTGTTGCGTAATGGTTGAACCACCACCAAAGTGTCCCATAGACACAATCGCCAAGAGGAAACGTTGAACATTGACACCACTATTTTTATAGAAAGTTCGGTCTTCTGTTGCGATAACAGCATTTTCCAAGCTATCACTAATGGCATCAAGCTCCACATAGGTTCCTTTTTGTCCTGACAAAGAACCGGCTTGATTGCCATCTTTATCATAGATAACCGTAGTTGCCTTCAGGGCATCTTGAAGATCTGAGACATTGGTTGTCTTAGCAATGTAAAAGAGGTAGGAACCTATAGTCAGAACCAGTATAGCCACTAAAATAAAGAGAATCTTGCCAATATGATAGCGACGCCAGAAATGACGAATAGGATTTCTTGGTGAAAGGGTGAATTTGCTCAAGAAAGCCTGAACCTTACCCAGTGGCTTGCTTGTATCAATAGGTTTCTTTTGCTTAGAACGTTGATAACGTGAGGATTCTTGATTTTCTCGAGACATATCTAGGTCTTCAACAGCCTGTTCAACCTCATCAGGCTTCTTGGTGAAAAGACCCTTAATCTTGTCTTGAAAATCCTTTGATTTCCCTACAGATTGATCATTCTTAACCCTTTTGCCTTTTTCTTCTTTAAAAATTTTGTTTTTTAGATTATCAAAAAATGTCATAACTTTATTATACCAAGTTTTAAGGGATTCTGTCCTCTTTGAAGCGTTCATGATATAATGAAGCCATGACTATACATGTAGATATTATCAATCCCTATCCCACAACAACGGTCAAAGACCTGCTTGAATCAAAACTCCTCATTCCCCGCAAAATTCGTCATTTCCTACGTACGAAAAAACACGTGCTCATCAACGGAGAAACCATTAATTGGCAAAGCCCAGTTGAAAAAGGCGATAAAATTAGCCTGACCTTTGACACAGAAGACTATCCTGATAAAACTATTCTCATGGGGAAAGCCAGTCTTGTAGAGCCTCTCTATGAGGATCAGCATCTCATCGTTGTCAATAAACCCGAGGGGATGAAGACGCATGGTAATGAGCCTACAGAGATAGCCCTGCTTAACCATGTCTCAGCCTACTGTGATCAAACCTGTTATGTCGTTCATCGACTAGATATGGAAACTAGTGGGGCTGTGCTTTTCGCTAAAAATCCTTTTATTCTACCAATCCTCAACCGACTCCTGGAAGATAAGCTCATCCAACGTCAATATTGGGCTTTGGCAGAAGGAAGGTTTCAGACTAGGGAAACCGTTTATAAAGACAAGATTGGTCGTGACCGCCACGATCGCAGAAAACGTGTGGTGGACCCTCGAAAAGGACAGCGTGCTTATACGACGGTCACGCGCCTCAAGACCTTCAATAGTGCTAGTCTGGTCAACTGTCAGTTGAAGACCGGCCGTACCCACCAAATTCGTGTTCATCTAGCCCATCATGGACATGCTATCTTGGGAGATCCACTATATAGCCGCCGACATGCATCCCGCCTCATGCTCCACGCCCACTCCCTCAGTTTCACCCATCCCTTAACACTCGAAAAAATCACTGTGCAGGCTAGATCAGAAAGTTTTGAACAAGGGTTGAGAAATCACAAACCATAGAAGCAAGCTCATTCTCAGACATGGTGCGAAAGGATTATCCTTATTTATAGGACAGTGGAAGCTTGCAAATAAGTTGCTTTTATTGACTTCGAAAGCCTTGACCACCTTGAATCTCCCTAGACATTATGTTAAGCTTTACATATCATATAAATTAGAGGAGTATTTCATTATGAATCCAGCAGATCAATGGTTAGCTATCAATGCCAAGTATTTCCCAACAGAACAAGTTCAATATATTCGCCAACGTATTGAGGCTCTTCCAGAGGCACAAGTCCAATTGCTCTATACACTTAGTTTCCAAGACCCAACCATGATGTTGGTTATCTCACTTTTCGGTGGATCTCTTGGAATTGACCGCTTTATCTTAGGACACGTGGGATTAGGTGTTGGTAAACTATTGACAGGCGGTGGCTGTGGTATCTGGACAATCGTTGACTGGTTCCTTATCATGGATGCTACTCGTCAAGCAAATGCTCAAAAACTTTATTCTCTTATCGGCTAATGAAAACCTATTTCACACGCTTGTGGGCTTACCACCAGCGTTTTTTTAGACTGTACCTCTTACTTTTAGTGGCTATCTACGGAATTTATCTTCTACACCTTCCAACACCACTCAGCCTTATCCTTAAACCTTTTGGCATAAAAAGTTGGAGTGCCGGATTAACACGGGCTAGTGTTAGGCTTTTTCACCTAGATTGGCAGGGAGCTTGGAACTATAATCCCCTAATCTATCCTCTGGTAATATATATCTTTGCCTATGTCTTTCTTTTTCCTATTTTCAGCGACAAGAACGTCAATACGAAAGTGCCGGGCAAATAAAGTAACCATTCCTATATAACTCCCATTGCACATCATTAACACTATTGCTATAATTGTAATTATCAAATTTTATAATCAACTCAAACGGAGGTTAAAAACATGAATCAAAAAGATTGGATTGATTTTTTCCAGGCAGTTAACGGACGCAATCCAAGTATCCAAGAGATGGCTGATGCAGCCAAGAGAGGCGAATTTGTCCGAGAAAGCTCTAAAAGACAGGAACAACCTGTTGAGGTAAAAAAAGCTGAGGAAACGGTAGAAATCAAGGACCCTTTGGCACCTGTCGAACCAGCCAAAACTGAAGAAACAGTAGAAACGACACCCCCTAAAAAAGCCACAGAAAGTGTTGAACCTGTCGTTGAGAGCTATGATGTCGCTGAAGAACCCTTAGTTGATTCTAGTATTGAAGAAAGACAAACTTTCCAAACTCCTAACCTAGGTCAAGAAGCTCCAACAGCTAACTTTCAAGCGCAAGTAAATCCAATACAGGGCACTACTAATAAGTCTTTAAATTCCTTTGCCCAGCAAACTAATGCAAGCTTCCAACAAACAAACAGCACCTTTAATGAGCCTTGGAAGAAGCCAGAAAAGAAATCCCCAACAAACCTCATCATGGTAGCCATTGCTACCATCCCAGTTATCCTTTGGGCTCTTGGATTGTTCTTACTTGGAGTTGTTGGAGACGAATCTAGTATGGGCTTGGGTTTGGCATTTTGGATTTTGATTTTGGGTCTACCAGCAATCATTATTGACATCCTACCAGCACTTCTAAACAAAACAGATAAGAAATGGCTAATCTTTGTTTTCTCAATACTATTAAGCTGGACTTTCCTTGGATGGCTCATCTTACTCATTGTTTCTATCAACATGAATAAGGAAGCAGAACGTCTTAAACAGCAACAAATGATGATGCAGATAACAGGAGAACCCGGAAACACTGCTGCCTACAATTCCTTCCAAACACAAGCAAGGACAGCGCAACAATTCCAAGATACTTCGTTTGGTCCTAACTCAAATCCAAATAACAATAACTAAATTTCCTTAGTTGACACAAAAAACCTAGAAAAGTGAAAACTCTTCTAGGTTTTTATTGTTTACTTCTTAAAATCTTAGTAACCCATCATACCTGGATCCATAGCTGGTGCTGCTGGAGCCTCTGGTTCAGGCTTATTAGCAACAACTGCTTCTGTTGTCAAGATAAGACTAGCTACAGAAGCGGCATTTTGAAGGGCAGAACGTGTTACCTTAACTGGGTCAATGATTCCTGCTTCAACCATATCTACCCACTCACCGTTGGCAGCGTTAAAGCCTGTACCAACTGGGCTGTTCTTCAATTTATCGATGATAACTGAACCTTCATAACCAGCATTGAAAGCAATTTGACGAACTGGTTCTTCCAAGGCACGAAGGACAATGTTACGTCCTGTAGCGTCGTCACCTTCAAGGTCAAGTTCAGCTACCTTAGCAATAACATTGACTAGAGCTGTACCACCACCAGCTACGATACCTTCTTCAACAGCGGCACGAGTGGCATTAAGGGCATCTTCGATACGAAGCTTCATTTCTTTGAGGGCTGTTTCAGTGGCTGCACCAACCTTAACGACAGCAACCCCACCTGACAATTTAGCCAAACGTTCTTGAAGTTTTTCACGGTCAAATTCAGAAGTTGTTGTTTCCAATTGAGACTTGATAAGGTTGACACGGTTGGCAATAGCTTCTTGGCTTCCTGCCCCTTCAACGATAACTGTGCTATCCTTTTCAACAGTTACTTTCGAAGCTTGACCAAGCGCTGCCATAGTCGCATCCTTAAGCTCAAGGCCAAGGTCTTCTGTGATGACAGTTGCTCCTGTCAAAACGGCAATGTCTTCCAACATCGCTTTACGACGGTCACCAAAGCCAGGGGCCTTAACAGCTACGACATTGAAGGTTCCACGAATCTTGTTAAGAACAAGTGTTGGAAGAGCTTCACCATCCACGTCATCAGCAATAATCAAAAGTGGACGGCTTGTCTTAAGCACTTCTTCCAAGAGTGGAAGAACATCTTGGATATTTGAAATTTTCTTGTCAGTCACAAGGATAAATGGATTATCAAGGTCAGCTACCATTTTTTCATTGTCAGTCACCATGTATTGAGAAAGATAACCACGGTCAAATTGCATACCTTCGACCACTTCCAGTTCTGTCTCCATACCACGAGACTCTTCAATAGTGATAACTCCGTCATTACCAACACGTTCCATAGCTTCTGAAATGTATTCACCAACTTTTTCAGAGCGAGATGAAACCGCTGCAACTTGAGCAATAGCTTCCTTATTGGCAACTGGTTGGGCAATGGCTTTAAGCTCTTCCACGGCTGTAGCTACAGCTGCTTCAATCCCACGACGAATACCAATTGGATTAGCACCAGCCGTTACGTTTTTGAGCCCTTCACGGACAATAGCTTGTGTCAAAACGGTTGCTGTGGTTGTTCCGTCACCGGCAATATCATTCGTTTTTGAAGCCACTTCGCTAACGAGTTTGGCCCCCATATTTTCAAAGTGATCTTCAAGTTCAATTTCTTTAGCGATTGTCACACCATCATTAGTGATAAGAGGTGATCCAAAAGCCTTTTCCAAAACAACATTACGACCCTTAGGGCCAAGCGTTACCTTAACTGTATCAGCTAAAGCATCAACACCACGCACCATTGCTGCGCGTGCATCTGATGAAAATTTAATATCTTTTGCCATAGTTACTCCTTCTTTATCTTAGTTTATATTCTGATTGGCTAAAACCTAGGCTAGGACTGCTAAAATATCTGCTTCACGAATAATAGAAACGGAATCATCACCGTCTTTAACAGTGACACCTGCACCATTTTCAACAAGGACTTTATCGCCTGCTGCAACACTAGGTGCAATCAATTCACCAGTAAGCGTACGAACGCCTTCACCTACTGCCAAAACCTCTGCAGTCTTTGTAGCTTCATGACTAGCTCCTGCCAATACAAAGCCACTAGCTGTTTTTTCTTCTGTTTCTTCAAAACGGACGACGATGCGATCGCCCAATGGTTTCAATGCCATACCAATTACCTCCAAATGTTATTTCGTATAAGTAACGTTTTAAACGTTGTTTTTAGCACTCGTACACAATGAGTGCTAATCTATATATTCATTTTAGCACTTGGTCAAAAATAGTCAAGAAAAAACTACCCAAAACATAAACTTTGGATAGTTTCTTTTCTAATCTCTTAACCAAGTACCAAGGCGTCGTCATTGAGGACCTGTCCACTATTTTTATGGAAGAGATCCATAAGTTCTGCCACAGTGAGGTTTTTCTTTTCTTCACCACGTACATCTACGACGATCTTACCATGATAGAGCATAACTAGACGATTTCCATATTCAATGGCGTGTTCCATATTATGGGTAATCATGAGGGTCGTTAACTCTTGTTCTTCGACAATCTTGCGAGTTAGATGCATGACCATGTCACTTGTCTTAGGATCTAGCGCCGCAGTATGTTCATCTAAGAGCAAAATCTTTGGACGGACTAGGGTTGCCATAGCAAGTGTTAAAGCCTGACGTTGACCACCTGACAAGAAATTAGCATCGGTCTTCATACGATTCTCAAGACCAAGACCAAGGTCTACCAAGGCTTCCTTGAAAAGTTGGCGTTCACTTTCGGTGATTGACCTTTTAAAGAAGCTACGTTTCTTACCACGACGGTAGGCAATAGCCATATTTTCTTCGATAGAAAGGTTGGTCGCTGTCCCCATTCGAGGGTCTTGGAAGACACGGCTAATATCCTTAGAACGCACATCTACAGATGCTTTCTTAATAGACTGCCCTTCTAATAAGATATCTCCCTCATCAATGCTGAGGACACCAGCGATGGAATTCATCAAGGTTGATTTACCAGCACCATTTCCTCCGATAACAGAGATAAAATCTCCTTGTTCGATGTCAAGATCCAAACCACGTAGGACGTGATTTTCATTGACTGTCCCTTTTTCAAATGTTTTATGAATCTTTTGTAAACTAAGCAGAGCCATTACTTGTCACCTCCTGGAGTCAATGATTTATTGGGCTTGATTTTCAATCTTCCTCGCACTTCAGGTACATAAAGGATGATAGAAAGCAAGATAGCTGAGGCCAATTTCAACATCTGTGCGTCAACGTTCATAGCAAGGATGATAACCAAAACCAAACGATAGAGAACAGCACCTAGGACAATTGACCAGAGACGTTTGCCAAGTGGTAAGTACTTAACAATAACTTCAGCCAGGATAATAGCAGCCAAGCCGTTTACGATTGTACCAGTACCCATGTTCATATCTGCATAGCCATTATTTTGGGCTAAAAGAGCACCTGAGAGAGCAATCAATCCATTAGAAATCATATATCCAAGAATTTTCATACGGTCTACCTTGATACCATTGGCTTCACCCATAGCAAGGTTATCACCGGTCGCACGAAGAGCTAGACCAACCTGCGTATTGAGAAGAATAACCAACATGAGCACGACTAGGCTAACAAAAATCAGTCCGAGTAGAATGACACCATTTAGCTTAGACAAGCCAAGCCCCATAACCATGGTCACCAGCGTGTTATGCCCTGCAAGAGAGACATTGGCGCTACCAAGAACCAAAAGGTTAACTGAATAGAGACCGGTCAAGGTTATGATCCCCGTTAAGAGAGCCGGTATTTTCATTTTGGTATGCATAAAGCCAGAAACAGCTCCTGCAAACATACCAGCTACAAAACCACCAATAGTCGCAAAAATTGGGTTAATCCCACGAATAATCATGATAGTTGTCGTCGCAGCACCAAGTGGGAAAGCTCCTTCAGCTGTCAAATCAGCAAGGTCCAAGATACGGAAGGTAATGAACACCCCAATAGCCATAATGGCCCAAAGAAGACCTTGAGAAATAGCTGTCAACACCACATTCGATAAACCATTTTTAGATGATTTCTTCACTTGAAGCTTGATGACACCCTTGTCTTTTTTAGCGATAGGTTTGTCATCTTTCATTGCAGCATTAGATTCCTCATCACTAATACTAGACATATCAATACCGAGTTCCTTGGCCATGTCATGGTTAATCACAACATTCAAGGTCTTAGGATATTCGGCATCTACATCCTCGATTTTCTCACCTCGGATGACACGACCTGCCAACTTACCGGTTTGGCGACCAAGTGCTTCATAGTTAGTTCCGTAGGTAAAGAGAACACCTTTTTCAACACTTCCAGCATCACCACCGACAACTGGTATCTTAGTCTCCTTCGAAAGGTCGACCAAGGTATTGATAGCACTAACGATGGTGTTGTCCGTCGGAATGAAGATAACTTCTGTCTGACTCATCAAGCTCTTAGCTGTGTCTTGGATATCATTGGTTGATGAAATCCCTTTAACAACTGTCTCAATACCAGCTTTCTTGAAGTATTTCTTGGCTTCTTCAACCTGGACCTCTGAATTACGCTCACTGGTCGTGTACATAATCCCAACTTTTTTAGTATTCGGAAGGACCTTTTTCAATAATTCAACTTGTTTATTGATAGGTGACATATCACTCGTTCCGGTGACATTGCTACCAACATTGTCCATAGACTTAACCAACTTAGCTGAGACTGGATCCGTAACAGCTGTAAAGAGAATGGGTTTATCCTTTGTCAAACTACTCAAAGACTGGGCCGCAGGGGTTGCGATAGCCAACATGAGATCGTTATCTTCAATGAGCGATTGAGAAATCGTCTGTAAGTTAGACTGATCTCCTTGCGCATTTTGATAATCAATCTTGATGTTCTTACCATCAACATAGCCTTCCTTTTTGAGTTCTTCAATGAACCCCTTACGTGCTGCTGACAAGGACGGGTGCTCCACATATTGGAGAACACCAACGTGAACCATTTTTTTGTTAGAAGCATTGGAACATGCAACCAAGAGGATAGCTGTGAGAACAGCCATCATACTGACCAAGAATTTCTTCATCTTGTATACCTCTATTTTTTTATTCTATCTATTTTCGATTCCTTTTTCTGAAGCGGTCAGACTACAAACAAGCGTCTTCGTCGTTTCATTGTTCACTTCAAGGAAGCACTGGCACGCTTTACATCTCAGCGACAAGTAAGCAAGATATAGAAAATGCGTGTGGTAAAAAGAGATATCAAAAATAGACCACGGCATGGAAAAACCAGCTAGGACAGGCCCAACTGGTTTTCTGCATCTTGACTAGCACAAGCTAGCTTATGTCACCGGTTAGACCTATTCATCTAATCGGCTAATCCATCACAAAATGCTTTAGCTTCATAGATACAAACTGACTGACGCTTGTATCCTGAAACACAAACGTCCTATCTAAAGAAACTAAAGTAATAAAAAGCTTTAAGATTTCCCAAATGGGTCGCTTTATTAAGCATGTGATGCCTCCGTAGTTAAGATAGTTTTAAGTCTACACTATTTAGACAATTCTGTCAAATTGGAATTTGTCTCCTTCTCCTTTCTTAACCATATTCACACTTAAGACAAAAAATCTCTTCCTGCTCCTGCAAGAAAAGATTTTTTAAAGATTAAGCATTTTGTTCTGTTGTCAAGATAGCAAGTGTTTCAATCAAGTTATCTGCGTTAACTTCAATAGTATCACCAGTTGCCTTGATTTTTACTTCAACAACACCTTCGCTGGCTTTTTTACCAACTGTCACACGGATTGGAAGTCCGATGAGGTCACTATCAGAGAACTTAGAACCGACACGTTCGTTACGATCATCTGTCAAGACATCATAACCTTCAGCCATAAGAGCAGCTTCCAAACGCTCTGTCAAGGCAGTTGCTTCCTCGTCTTTAGTGTTAACCGTAATCAAGTGAACATCATAAGGCGCCAATTCTTTAGGGAAATTAATACCCCAAGCATAACGGTATTGACCTTTTGGTGTCTTGTTAACAAAGAGACGTGCATGTTGCTCAATAACTGCTGATAGGATACGGCTAACACCGATACCGTAACATCCCATGATAATTGGAACTGCACGACCATTTTCGTCAAGAACATTAGCCCCCATGCTTTCTGAGTAACGCGTACCAAGTTTGAAGATATGGCCGATTTCAATACCACGCGCAAACTTAAGAACACCTTGACCGTCTGGAGAAATCTCACCTTCTTTGACTTCACGGATATCTACGTATTCCGCCTTGAAGTCACGCTCTGGGTTAACTCCTGTCAAGTGGTAGCCATCTTCGTTAGCTCCAACGACAGCATTAGCCACATCCTGAACCTTACGGTCGGCAATGATACGAATATTGTCAGGAAGGTTGACTGGACCAAGAGAACCAAAGTTAGCACCAAAGACTTGACGAGCCTCGTCTTCTGTAGCTGGTTCAAGGAAGTCCGCTGCGAGGAAGTTCTTCAACTTCACATCATTAACATGATCATTACCCACGAGGAGAGCCACTACAGGTTCATCATCTGCCATAAAGAGTAAGGTCTTGATAGTTTGTTCTTCTGGAACATTCAAGAAAGCAGCAACTTCATCAATTGACTTGCAATTTGGTGTTTCAACACGAGTTACTTCTTCTTGCGTCACAACCTTGGTCGCTGGTGTGTAGGCATTTGTTGCCATCTCAAGGTTAGCGGCATAGCTTGATTCTGTAGAGTAAGCAATCGTATCTTCACCTGATACCAACCATGATGTCAATTCATGCTTGATGTCTTCCATGACATCTTCTGGGATTTCATCTAATGAAGCGATTGACTTGTCAAGAACGACCCAACGATCAAGGTCTGTACGCTCAGGAGTAACCGCCATGAACTCTTGAGAATCCTTACCACCCATGGCACCACCATCACCGATGATACCCTTAAATTCAAGACCAGCACGTGTGAAGATAGCCTCATAGGCCTTACGGTAGTCTTCATAAGTCACATCCAAATCTTCATAGTTTTGGTGGAAACTATAGCCATCTTTCATGATAAACTCACGTGTACGGAGAAGACCGTTACGTGGACGTTTTTCATCACGATATTTAGATTGGATTTGGTAGAGGTTAAGTGGCAATTGCTTGTAAGACTTAACCGCATCACGAACCAAGGCTGTGAACGTTTCTTCGTGGGTTGGACCTAGGATAAAGTCAGATTTATCACGGTTTTTCAATTTATAGAGGTCTTCACCATAGGTTTCATAACGGCCTGATTCACGCCACAAATCTGCTGTCAAAAGCGCTGGCGCCAACATTTCAACCGCACCGATTTTTTCAAATTCCTCACGCATGATAGCTTTGAATTTTTCGATAGCACGATTTGCCAATGGCATATAAGCGTAAATACCAGCAGAGACCTGACGCACGTAACCCGCACGTACCATAAGGGCATGACTGATAACTTGAGCATCACTTGGCATTTCACGAAGTGTTGGAATCAACATCTTACTTTGTTTCATCATTTACATACTAAGGAGGCTGGCCCTTGGGTCAAGTCCCTTAGACTTCCTTTCATTTCATTTTTTGTTTCTAATCAAAAGAAAGCACGCATAATATCATTCCAAGTGACAGCAATCATGAGGACGACCATGACCGCAACACCTGCAAGTGTGATATAGCTTTCAATTTCTTGATCAAGGGGTTTACGACGAATGGCCTCAATAAGGTTCATGACAATTTTACCACCGTCAAGGGCTGGAATTGGAATAAGATTGAAAATTCCCAAGTTAATAGAGAGCATTCCCATAAGACTGAGAATATCAACCAACCCATTTTCAGAAGCTTGAGCAGACATCTGGAACATGGCAACAGGTCCACCGAGCTTGTTCAAGCTAAAGTGGGTAATAAGGCCCTTCAGCGCCACAAGAATGGTTGTTGTCCCTTCCCAAGCCATTTGGAAACCACCAAAAATCTTATCTTTAAGACCTGTCTTTAAGGCAGGAGAGACACCCAAAAGATAGCTACCTTGGCTCCCCTTCGGTTTAATAGAAACTGTTTCTTCCTGACCACTGCTTCTCTTAACTGTCACAGAAAGGCTCTCACCTTTGGAGAATTTTTGAGTATTACTTGTCAAAGCTGCTTTTAAACTATCCCAATCCGTAACCTTGTCCTTATTGATAGCCTCAATGGCATCTCCATTTTTCAAGCCTGCCACCTGAGCAGCACCACCATCTGCCACTTGAATACGGTTGGTTGATGTGTCGTGGACACCTCCTTGAACAAAGGCTAAGATAATAAAAACAAGCACTCCAAGAATGAAGTTATTCATAGGACCAGCAAAGTTGGTTATTAAACGTCCCCAAATGCTAGCATTTTGATATTGGACGTCCTTTGGAGCGATACGAAGTTCTGTACCATCTTCCTCAACAATAGTAGCATCATGGTCAACGTCATAAGTCTTGGTTTCATCTAGAACTAAACCAGTAATGGTCAACTTATCTTCTAAATCATAGGCAGTGACATTCATAGGCAAGGCCGTCTGGTCAACCTGACGATTAGAAAGATTAATGCGCCTTACCTTACCATCAGTCCCAATCGTTAGACTGGCAGGGCTACCCGTCTTAATCTCAGTTGTATCTTCACCCCAACCAGCCATACGGACATAACCACCCAAGGGGAGGATACGAACAGTATAAACGGTACCATCCTTACCAGTGTGGGCAAAGATTTTCGGTCCCATTCCGATGGCAAATTCACGAACCAGAATGCCCGAGCGTTTGGCAAAGAAGAAATGTCCAAATTCATGGAAGACGACAATTACACAGAAAATCAGTAAAAAAGTAATAATAGCTTTCATTTAGACACCTCCACCCCTAAAAAAGTCCTAGGAAGTGCATAATTGGGAAAACGAAAATCCAGCTATCACAACGGTCCAAAATACCACCGTGCCCAGGAATGAAATTTCCTGAGTCTTTAACGCCGAAATGACGTTTAATAGCTGATTCCACCAAATCACCAAATTGACCGAAAATACTAAAGAGAATCGTACAGATAAGCAACCAGAAGAAGTTGTGTGGGGCATAAACTCCATGGTTAATCAAACCAAAGACTAGTGCTACAATGATTGCTGATAAGATACCACCAATACTACCTTCAATGGTTTTGTTTGGTGATACTTTTGGCAATAACTTATTCTGACCAAATTGACGCCCAAAGAGGTAGGCTCCAATATCTGTCGCCCAAACAATGAAAAGCGCAAAAAGAACTTTTTCCCAACTATCCAAACGTGCCGCAATAAGATTTTGGAAACCGAAACCAACATAAAAGGCAGATGCGATCGGATAGGCTGCATCGTCAAAAGAATAGTGGTCGCTATTAAGGACAATCCCTGCTAAAATCAAAAAAGAAATAATAGCAAAGCCTGTCACACTGGCATTTGTCGGAAGACTGATAAAGTAATGGTCAATCGGCACTGCCAAAATAAAGGCTGCCAACATAGACAAAATACCTTCGATAGAGAAAATCTCCAAGTGCTTCATACGAAGCATCTCAGACACTGCAACCATGGCCATAGCCCCAACCAAAAGCTGGAAAGGAAGACCACCGATAAAGAGCAATGGGAGGAAAATGGCTGCTGCCACACCCCCACCAATTAAACGTTCTTGCATGAGAGGTCCTTTCTAGACACCACCGAAGCGACGGTGACGTTTATTGTAGTCAGAGATGGCTTGGCGTAGCCCTTTCTGGTCAAAATCTGGCCAGAAAACATCTGTGAAGTAGAACTCACTGTAGGCAGACTGCCAAGGTAAGAAATTACTTAGACGAAGCTCCCCACTCGTACGAATAATCAAATCCGGATCACGGTAGAGGTACGGCAACTTATCCGTCATCAAATGCTTCGCAATAAGATCTTCATCAATAGCTTCAAGACTAAGTTTACCTGCTTCAACTTCTTTAGCAATGGCTTGAACAGCAGACACAATCTCCGCACGGCCACCATAATTAAGCGCAAAGTTAAGAACCAGACCAGAATTATGTTTAGTCTGCTCAACCGCCTTTTCAAGAGCCTCCAAAGTTTCCTTAGGTAGACGACTATTATCCCCAATCGTCAAAATACGAACATTGTTTTTGTCTAATTCTGGTACATATTTGTTAAAAAATTCAACTGGCAAATTCATGATGAATTTTACTTCATCTTGTGGGCGTGACCAGTTCTCCGTTGAAAAGGCATAAACCGTCAACACCTTGACTCCAAGTTGTGACGCTTCGATGGTTACCTTTTGCAAAGCATCCATCCCAGCCTTATGACCCATCACACGTGGTTGTAGACGTTTTTTAGCCCAACGGCCGTTCCCATCCATAATAATACCAATATGGTTAGGAATATTGTCTAGAACCTCTTGATGAGATTTTTTTCTAAATTTAAACATGGAATATCCTCTAAATATAGTTTACCCTTTATTTTACCATATTTTTAGGGGTTCTGAACAGTTTTTAATACTGGGGAGATTAGAAAACGTAAAAAGAGGCTGGAACAAAAGTCACAACCTCTAAATTATCATAACAGCTTCACAACTTATTTTTCATCAGAAGACTCAATGGCTGAATCTTCTTCAATAACAGTCTCTTCACTAGTTTCTGTTTTTTCTAAACTTGGTGCAGGCGTAATCACTTTCATGATTGAACGGCTCAAATCGAAGGTCAAGAAAACACCTTCAGCATCCAAAACGATACGATTATTTTCTTTATCAACCTCATCAACAATAGCGATCAAACCACCGATTGTTTCAACTTCAGCACCTTTAGCAAGACCTGAAAAGCGATCTTCTTGAGCTTTTGCCTGACGACGACGGCTATAAGCGATGTAAGCAATAAATGCAATCACATAAATAACAAGAATAGGTATTATTTTCATATTTCGTGTTCCTCCAATAATTCACTTGGCTACTACTATATCAGATTAAAGCAGGACAAGCAAGGCAAATCTTTAGACAAATCACATAAAAACACTTCCCATTGTGAGGAAAGTGTCTAATCACATTACAAGTCTGCTACGTTGTGATAAACTTTTTGAACATCGTCATCTGCTTCAAGTGCATCAACGAGTCCTTCAAAGACCTCAAGGTCTTCACCTTCGAGAGTAACTTCAGATTGTGGAATCATTTCAAGTTCAGTGACTTGAAATTCCTCTTGACCGTTAGCACGGAGAGCTTCCAAAGCTTTGTGAAGAGCTGTTGGTTCTGTGTAAACAGTAATTGTTCCATCTTCTGCTTCTACATCTTCAACGTCTACATCTGCTTCAAGCAACTGCTCAAAGATAGCGTCTGCATCTTCGCCAGCAAATACAATAACACCTTTTTTATCGAACATGTATGATACTGAACCTGAAGCACCCATGTTACCACCGTTTTTACCAAAGGCAGTACGTACATTAGCAGCTGTACGGTTAACGTTTGAAGTCAAAGTATCTACGATAATCATAGAACCATTAGGCCCAAATCCTTCATAACGCCCCTCAACGAAAGTTTCATCTGTGTTACCTTTGGCTTTATCAATGGCCTTATCAATAACGTGTTTTGGCACTTGTGCTTGTTTAGCACGTTCCAAAACGAATTTCAAAGCTGAGTTTGATTCTGGATCTGGTTCACCTTGTTTAGCAGCTACATAGATTTCAACACCAAACTTAGCGTAAACCTTTGAGTTAGCACCATCTTTAGCAGTTTTCTTAGCAACGATATTAGCCCATTTACGTCCCATGGGATTCACCTCTTCTAAGAGATGTTCTGACATCTCTGATTTGTTTTTTCTTTTTTGAAAATAGCAAAACACGCTAAATTCACAATCCCTTACATTATAGCACTTTGACTGCCGTTAGTAAAATTGAAATAAAGACGAACCACTTAGCTTACAAAACATCTACTCGTCACTCTCTCCCAAACGAACAATCTTATCAAAATATGGTTCACTTTCCTTTATAAGATGGTGGGTAACCGTGATAAAAGTGATATCGGGATCACTTAACAATTGGTACTCAATACGAGTAGCATTATCATGGTCAAGATTTGCGGTAGCTTCATCAAAAATCACAACTGAACTTCCTTTTAAGAATGCTCTTATAAGACCTATTCTTTGTTTTTGTCCCTCCGAAAAGCTTCCATCATTTACTTGCTCATCTATACGACTTAGGAAAGATAAAAGATTAACTCTTTCAAGAGCTTCCTTGATGTGCGTATCAGTAATAGCATCATTCCAAAGAGTTAGATTATTCCTCAAGGTGTCATTATAAATATGGGTTTGACTCCCAACATAGGCACATGCAGACACGATTGAATTCTCATCAATTTCTTTTGACTCCAATTTTCCAAACAAGATTTTTCCTTCATAATCTTTAAGATTTCCTAGGAGCAAATTAAGCAAGGTTGACTTCCCACTACCTGAGCATCCAGTAATAGCGTACTTACCTCCCTCTTTAAAGGTTTGAGTGAATCCCTTAATAATAGCATTTTCTCCAAAAGAATAACGCACATTCTTAAAATTAATATCCTGAAAAATAGGTAGGTCAGACTTTGAGACCGTAGGATAATCTTCGAATTTTCTTAAGATAGGTTCAACAGACTTAATGGTTACTTGTAGCTGATTAATAGTTGATAGAGAGTTAAATATGTTACCTGAAATTTGACCCACAGAAGCAATGGTACCTACGGCAATATTCCCAAAAATAATTAACAAACCGGTTAAGAGTAGTATCAACATCTGAGCGATGACTGAAAACAAGGACATCAGAGTCTCTGTACTAGTGCTCCTTTTTGTATAAATGATTTTCTGGGAAATATAGTCCTCAACAATAGATTTCACTTGTCTAAGAAAAATATGTTTACGACTGGCGTAATAAACATCTGCATATCCATATAACTGGTCACTTATTCCTGAGACAAGTTCCTCATTCGCTTTGGAAAATCTCTCCATTGCTTTCTTCATTTTAGTGGCAAATGGTTTAGGAAGATAAGTCAGACACAAAGTTAATAAAATGACTAACAGAACAATCCTTACATCATAACTTAATAAGGCGATAATCGAAAATAAGGTAGTAAAAACCGTTGAACAAAGGATATAAATACTTGTAAAGCCGTTCGATTCAATCAATTGAATATCATTATTTAATACTGAGAGATGTTCTCCAATATCAATCTTTCTGAATTCACTAAAAGAATGATGAGTAATTTTACTAAGATAAGACAGCCGAATCACCAAAGACATCTTCTGAATCAATTTCGCCTGATGAACTGTGATAATATAATTCAAAACTAAATAAATAACGTAAAGTCCTACCTCCAGACCTAATAAGGCTAAAAAAGATTGGATTTGCTTCGATACCAGCTGATTAGTCATTAAAGCTAAAGTAACCGAAGCACTCACAAAAATAGCGGCATTCAGCGCTAACAGTATGATATGAACTAAATTTTCATACTTGTATTTAAGAATATAGGTTCTCATAGACTTCCTCACAATCTACATCACCTTGGTATATAGCTAGTTGGATTAATCGAAGACATTGGAATACCTTGTATCCATTGAAAATTAAAAACCATAGTGATGTTGTACTATGGTCTTAGTTTATCCTATTTTTTTGCTCATTCTATAAAATTGTCATATAGTGGAATTCAGCAACTCTTGATACTCCGCATCCTTCATAAGCAATAACTTTTCTGCACCTAAATTTCTAAGTGTTTCTAAACACCCCTCAATTAGATTTCTTCCTTCAGAAACTTCACCCGACTTTATCAAGTAGAACCCCATTACAAATATCAACTCATGTCTTTCATATAATAAAACCTCAGGAATTCCAATATCATTGACTAAATCTAAATAGTATTTCGCAGAATCTAATTCATCACGTCGTAAAAATTCATAAGCTGCATTAATGAGAAGACTAAGTCGAATTCTTTGATTTGAGTCGCTCTTTCCAAAAAGGCTAGTTCTATACACGATCTCCTTGGTCAAAACATTAAGTGTCTGGGTGGAAATAAACGACATACTATTTCCTAATATGATTAACTCTCTTTCTCCCCATTGTTCAATGCTAAAAAGATAGTCTGTTAATTCCCTTACCTTATTTTCATCAACTTCTTTATTTGAAACACTTACCAAAAAAGATTCTAGCATAATACTGTTATAGAGAAATGATTTGTCTTGTGTGAGCTCAAATTTATGAAGCTCTTCTCCAGCATACTTCTGTAACGATAAACTATCGTTTTGATAATAAGCCTTACTAGCACTTTCTAATAACTTTTCAGTATGAGTTGGATTATCTTGAGATAAAATGCCATAGAACTCTTCAATACTGACATCCAACTTATCTAACAAAAGAAAAAATCTAGATAATGAGATATCAGATTCTCCACGTTCAAACTTGGATAGGAAAGATACTGATAAATAATCACTAGCAAGTTCTTTCAATGTTAAATTCTTTGATAAACGAATTTTTTTCAATAAAGCACCCATTTCCGTAGGTCCAATCATAATCCATCCTCCTATGATGAATTAATTATAGCAACAATCATCCCTAAATTAAAGAGTCATAAAACCCAACTAGCCGGTTCAAAAAAGTTTAAAACAAAAATCGTAAATTAACCTACAAGAAATAATTAATGGAGAGTTTTAGCCTACAAATGGATAAAAAAAGACCAGCCAAAGCTGATCTTATCTGATAATTACAAGCGAGCGTTAAGTTCTGCTCCAAGTTCTTCAAATCCTGGTTTTCCAAGAAGAGCAAACATGTTTTTCTTGTAAGCTTCTACACCTGGTTGGTTAAACGGATTAACAGCATTCAAGTATCCTGAAAGAGCAATCGCAATTTCAAAGAAGTAAATGATGTAACCCAATGTAAAGGCATCTTGTTCAGGGATAGTGATGAACATATTTGGCACGTTACCATCTGTGTGAGCAAGAAGAACACCGTCTGTTGCTTTTTTGTTAACAAAGTCAACATCTTTACCTTGGAGGTAACCAAGTCCATCAAGGTCTTCAGCCAATTCAGGAATAACAACATTCTTACGTGGTTTGTCTACACGAACAACAGTTTCAAAGAGGTTACGTGTACCTTCTTGAATGAATTGACCAAGAGAGTGCAAGTCTGTTGAGAAGTTTGCTGAAGTTGGGAAGATACCTCTTTGGTCTTTACCTTCAGATTCTCCAGCCAATTGTTTCCACCATTCTGAGAAGTATTGAAGTGATGGTTCATAGTTAACCAAGATCTCTGTTGTGTAGCCTTTACGGTAAAGGATATTACGTACAGCTGCATATTGGTAAGCTTCATTTTCAGAAAGTTTATCTGAAGAATATTCTTTACGGGCAGCGTTAGCACCTTCCATAAGAGCTTTGATGTCAGCACCTGAAGCTGCAATAGGCAATAGACCTACAGCTGTCAATACTGAGAAACGTCCACCGATGTCATCTGGTACAACGAATGTGTCCCAACCGTTAGCGTCTGCTTCAACTTTAACAGCACCTTTTTGGCGGTCAGTTGTTGCATAAATACGTTTGTTGGCTTCTTCTTGACCATATTTCTTAATAAGGAGTTCCTTAAAGAGACGGAAGGCAATAGCTGGTTCCGTAGTTGTCCCTGATTTAGAGATAACGTTAACTGAGAAATCCTTGTCTTCAACATATTCAAGCAAGTCTGCAAGATATGTTGATGAAATTGAGTTACCGGCATAAACGATTTGTGGTGCCTTACGTTCTTCTTTAGTTTGAAGGTTAGCAAAGTGATGGTTCAAGAAATCAATTGCTGCTTTGGCACCAAGGTAAGAACCACCGATACCAATAACAACCAAAACATCGCTATCTTCTTTAATTTTTTCAGCAGCTTTCAAGATACGATCGAATTCTTCACGATCATAGTTTTCTGGAAGGTCACGCCATCCAAGGAAGTCAGCACCTGGGCCTGTTCCTTTACGAATCATTTCATCTGCTGCAGTTACTTGTGCTTGAAGGAAATCCACTTCATGTGGTGCTACAAATTTATCCAAAAGTTTTGAATAATTAAATGTAATATGAGCCATTTGTCTCTCCTTATATATATTCAATTACAACTTATAGTTTACTCTTTTATTTGCCTTTTGACAATGTTTTTACCTTTATTCAGCCGAATACCGCTAAAATTTTACTAAAACTCTAACTCTGCTTCAAGTCCGTAGTGATCACTAACCAAAGGTTGATTGTTGCCATCAAAAATGACACTAAGTCGGTTGACTGTCCAATCTTGACTAGCAAAGACATAATCGATACGTAAAGGCTCTTCATTGCCCTTCCAGCCATCGATACCTGGTCCAACTGTATAGCTACCAGTTGTTTCTTTAGCCACTTCAAAACTATCCTGAAGATGGAGTGGGCTAGCCAAGATAGCTTGGTAGCCTTCCTGACCTGCTGGGTTGTTAAAGTCACCTGCTAGGATAAGTGGCTTTCCAATACCTTTGAAACGTTCCTCAATACGTGCCCACTCTTCTTGGAAACCTTTGTCCCACCATGAAAGGTGAACGCTAGCGACAGCCACTTCTCGGCCATCTACAGTCGTCTCAGCAACGGCTACACGGCGTGTATGGTAGTCCGTCGGATCATCAACATCTGAAACCAAGATTTCACTAGCTGTCAATGGTTGACGTGATAAGACAGCAACTCCTTCATTAAGGTGATCATAACCAATGTGATTATAAGCCCAAGTCCAATGGTATTGAAGGCCTTCTTCGGCTAACTTTTCTACCAAAAGACGGACAAAATGATCTTGGTGAATTGGTGTCGCTGAAGGAAGGGCATGATAGTAGTCATCTGTTGCTACTACTGAAGTCTCTATTTCCTGATTGACTTCTTGAAAACAAATTAAATCATACTGGGCTTTAAGAATCTGTTCCTTTAGGGCTTGGAATTTCCCTTCTGCATCTTCTTCCATCCAACTGTGGGTATTTAGAGTTAGAAATTTCATACGTTTATCCTTTTCTCTGTCTTACATATACTGACAAGGAGGTCTCTTACAAACAAAACAGCCCAGGGGCTGTCTGTTTGATTATGATGTAGCCAATTAAAGTTCTACTTTTGCAACTGGAGCTTTAGCTGCCAATTTACCTGTATGTTCTACTTTAACTGATTTAATAGCATCTGGATTTGTAAAGACAACAACTGTAGTTGTTTCACGACCTGCCTCACGGATAGCAGCGAGGTCTGCTTCTACCAAGAGGTCACCCGCAGCAACTGTTTGACCTTCAGTAACTTTAACCTCGAATGGTTTTCCTTCAAGACTAACAGTGTCAAGTCCGATGTGAACCAAAACTTCAAGTCCATTGTCTGTTTCCAAACCAATAGCGTGTTTAGTTGGGAAGATACTTGCCACTTTACCAGCTACTGGAGAAACAATGTTACCGTTATCTGGTTCAACAGCGAAACCGTCACCCATCATTTTTTGTGAGAATACTGGGTCTTTGACATCTTCAATGTTGATGACTTGACCGTCTGCGACTGAGTAGACATCTTCAGTAACACCTTTGAATTTAGCTTCTGCTTTCTGAACAGCAGTCATTTGGCTTGGAAGTGTTTCTGGAATCACTTCACCTGAATCAAGTACGTCTTGGATATCAGATTTCAAAACGTCAGCCTTAGGACCGTAGATAGCTTGAACACCTTGTCCTTTCATGACAAGACCCATAGCTCCTTCGGATTTCCATTGAGCTTCAGTTCCGACTTTTTCAGCGTCTTTGACAGTAACACGGAGACGTGTCATACATGCGTCAACGTCCACGATGTTAGCACGTCCACCAAGAAGGTTGATGATGTTGATAACTTGTGAGCTTGCTTTGCTTGTTCCAGCACCAGCTGATTCACCAGATTCTGAAGAATCATCATTTTGTTCGTAGTTACCATTACGTCCTGGTGTTGCGTAATCAAATTTCTTAATCATGAAGTTAGCGATGAAGAACATGATAACACCAAAGAGTACAGTTACCCAAATGAAGTTAACGATATCCATCGCCAAACCAGCGTTAATAGCGAGTGGTGTACGTGTCAAGAATTCGATAGAACCGAATGAGTGAACACGGAGGTGAACAATGTCAGCCATTGCAAAGGCAGCACCTTGTACAAAAGCGTATACGATGTAAAGTGGAGTAGCCACGAACATGAACATGTATTCGATTGGCTCAGTTACCCCTGTCAAGAATGTTGCAAGCGCAGTGGCAGTCAACATACCTTTGTATTGATGTTTCTTGTCTTCGTCAACGTTACGGTAGATAGCTACGACCATACCCATCAAGATACCAAATGAACCAATCATTTGACCAACTTTAAAGCGGGCTGGTGTGTAGGCTTCAAGAAGGTGTTTGTATTGATCTGGATGCGCACCTTTAAGGTTAGCAAGGTCAGTAACCCATGCGAGCCAGAGTGGGTCTTGACCCAAAACTTTAGTACCTTTTGCAGCACCAGTCAAGACTTCATAAGTACCACCCAATTGAGTGTAGTTAATTGGGATAGTCAACATGTGGTGGAGACCAAATGGCAAGAGAAGACGTTCCAAAGTACCGAACAAGAACGGTGCCAAGATTGGAGCAGTTTCTTTTGAGTTGGCAATCCACATACCAAAACCGTTAATTCCAGATTGGATAATTGGCCATACAATAGCAAGAACGATAGCTGCAATAGCTGAACGAAGAATAACTACGAATGGTACAAAACGTTTACCATTGAAGAATGACAAAGCTTCTGGCAATTTACGGAAGTTATAGTATTTATTGTAAGCAGTAGCTCCGATGAAACCAGAGATGATACCTACGAATACACCCATGTTAAGGGCTGGAGCTTCCAAAACACTGATGAAGTAATCAGATACCTTGATTGATTGGCCAAGAAGTGTGTGTACCATAGCACTCTTATCAGCAAGAATATCTGAAGTAACACCAAAGATTGAACCAGTCAAGCGGTTAATCAAGATAAAGGCAAGACCTGCTGCAAAAGCACCTCCTGCACGTTCCTTAGCCCAACTACCACCAATGGCAAGGGCAAACAAGATGTGAAGGTTACCGATAACCCCCCAACCAATCTGCTCAAGAAATCCACCTGTAATAACGAGTGGTGCCACGTTTGGATTAATCATGGCAATCGTTTTACCGATAGAGATCATAAGACCTGCTGCTGGCATAACCGCGATAACAACCATGAGGGCTTTACCGAATTTCTGCCAGAACTCAAAGCCAAATTTTTCTTTTAGCTTATTCATTTCATTTCCTCCTACTTTTGATGCAAACGTTTGCATACCTTATGTAATTATTATAGCATCTTTTACTGATTTGTAAAGCGCTTTCCTTAACTTTTTTTGATTTTTTTAAAAAAAGTTAAAACCCCAGTAAAACCGGGGCTTTTGATACGTATTAAGCCATCAAAACCATGAGAATAGGAATCACCACCATGGTTGCAAGTGTTGTCTCCGTCACCATGACTGCAGCGTAATCACTATCTGCTCCGTAGAGTTTGGCAACCACAGGTGCATTGGTCATAACAGGCATAGCGGACTGGATGATAAAGACTTGCTTCATCAAAGTTGGTAAGGGTGACCAATAAACGATGGCAGCCATCAAAAGTGGGGCAACCACAAAGCGACCAAGCAGAATTAAGACTTGATCCTTTTTAAGAGTCAGTTGCTTCACACCTGCATTGGAGACCGACAAACCGATAAATATCATAGATAAGGGGGTAGTCAAACTGCCTAGATACTGCAAATCACTGGCTAGAAAAGCAGGGAGCTTAATATGTAGAATAACGATAAGAAGCCCCAGCATAAAGCCCATCAAAGGAGGTGAAAACACCTTTTTCAAGCTTGTTTTTAGGTCAAACTCAGCTTCTCCTTCACCATCACGTTGGATGAGATAGGTCCCCAAGGTCCAGAAAAAGGTCGTATTACACATGTAATAGATCAAAACATAGGGAATACTAGCATCTCCAAAAAGGGCCTGATTGATGGGAAGCCCCACGAAAATAGTATTGGAATTAAAAAACATGGAAATAAAGAGTCCCCGACGGTCCTTTTTCACGGCAAAAATCCTAGCCACGGCTGTCGCAATACCAAGTAAGATAACCATAGATAGCGCTGGAAAACGTAAATCTGGCAACATTTTTAGGAGGTCAGCCGCTGTGAAACGTTGCGTGATGGTATAAAGCATATAGCAGGGCAAAGCAATTTGAGTAACCAACTTAGCGATTAAACCACGCGACTTGTCATCAAACCAGCCCTTCTCACCCATGACGAAGCCCACTAAAATCATACCCAAAATGACTAGGATTCCAGATATACTTGTTAAAAAGATTTCCATGTTTTCTCCTTTTTATTATTTTTATGAGGGAATGATAGACATTAACAAATAGCCAATGGGTTTGTTTGACTACATTTAAAGTCTTTTTCAAACAATATCTCAAAAACTACTTTAGTATATCACAAAAAGAACTTGATTTCTCAAGCTCTTTTCTTCTACTTATTCTGCTTTTAAAAGGGGTTCAAAGATTGATACCAGTCCAAAGAAAGCAATGAAGATCAGTGTGATGGTCGCACTTGCTGGCGTTTCCCAATAATAGGAAATGAAGATACCAGAGAGCATACCGACCAATCCAATACCAATGGCCCAAAAAATCACGGATTTGAAGGTTTGACCGATTTTCATGCCAATCGCTGCTGGAAGAATCATAATAGTAGAAACCAAGAGCGATCCTGCTGCTGGAATCATCAAAGCAATGGCTACTCCGGTTACGATATTGAAGAGGAGAGACATAAGACGTACTGGTAAGCCATCGACATGAGCAGTATCCTCGTCAAAGGTCAAAAGATACATAGGACGAATAAAGAGTAAGGTCAAGACCAGTACAATCGCCGCAATCACAAAGAGGGCACGCACCTGTTCGGAGCTAATTGTGATAATAGATCCAAAGAGATAGCTATCTAAGCTCATGCTACTGCTACCCGCCTTGCTACTGATAATCAAGGCTACAGCCAAGCCCATAGACATGAGGATAGCCGTTGAAATCTCCATATAGTGCTTGTAACTAACCCTTAGATACTCTAGGACTAGAGCAGCAATCACCACAACCAGCAAGGTGGTCCAAGTAGTTGATTGACCCAAGAAAATGCCCACAGCCACCCCAGCTAAAGAAACGTGACTCAAGGTATCACTCATCAAGCTCTGACGACGAAGAATCAAAAAGAGTCCCAAAATAGGTGAGAAGATACTGATAGCGATGACGGCGAGAATAGCACGCTGCATAAAATCATAGGTTAATAATTCACTAATCATGTTTGTGCCCCTCTCCATCTTTTTCATGGACGTTAAAACAACGCCAAGGCAATTTCTGATTACGAACCAGATGGATATTACGGTCCGTGTATTCCTTGACCTCTTCTGGGTCATGGGTAATCATCAAGACAGACTTACCATGCTTATGAGCTGAGTGGTGCATAAGTTCATAGAAGGTATTGGCTGTTCCTGCATCCATCCCTGTCGTTGGTTCATCCAAGACAAAAATATCTGGATCTGAAGCGAAAATACGAGCAATGACGGCACGTTGCTTTTGCCCACCTGAGAGATGTCCAATCTGCTTGTGACGATTTTCCCACATACCAACAGATTCTAGAGCACGTTGAACATGCTCTAAGTCATGTTTGTTCAAACGACGGAACCATCCCTGATGGGGGTAACGACCTGACTTGACAAACTCATAAACGGTACTTGGGAATCCTGCATTAAAGCTGGCAATTTGTTGTGGTAGATAGGCCATTCGAAGCTTCTTGCCATCTTTGTTAGTATCAGAAATCGTCACAGTCCCCTTCTTAGGTTTGAGAATACCCAGGGTTGCCTTGATAAGCGTTGATTTGGCAGCACCATTTTCCCCAGTCAAGGTAACAAACTCTCCAGAGTCCAAGTGATAGTGAATATTATCCAGAACGGGCTCCGCATCATACTGGAAGCTCAGTCCTTCAACTGTAATATAACGCATCTTATTCCTCGATTTTTTCTTCTAATTTCGTCAAGAAACGCCCTATAATCTGACGTTCTTTACTATCAAACTGCTCCAATACAGAGCGATAGACACCTAACGTTTCTTGGTGGTGTTCCTCATGCTCCTGGGCAATGGGTTGAGCCTCTTGTGTCAGGACAAAGTAGGTCACCCGTCCATCATCCTTATCCTTCTTGGCCTCCAACATTCCTTCCTTGACCAAGGTCTTAACAGCCTTAGTAACAGCAGCCTGACTGACATTTAAGGTCTTTGCCAGCTCCGAATTGGTCTTGCGACCCTCAGCCAAAAGCATGAGAATATGTTCCTGAGTATTAGTCAATTTAACTTGACTACGGCACTGCCCAATAAGGAGCTCATGCTGATTTTCAGACTTGAGCACGATTTGATTAATCAATTGATTGACTTGTTCTTCTAGTTCTAGCATTGCTTTCTCCATTTACTTAACCAGTTAATTATATCGAAAATACAGAGGTTTTGCAAGGGAGGACGAAAAAAATTGGAAAAACTCTATCAATACTATTAAGGAAGAATAGACGGAAAATAAAAACCTAACCAATCTGGTTAAGTTTTCATCATATAGAAGCTTATCGTAAAGTCGCAAAGATTTCTTCAACCTGAGCAACAGACTCGGCACGTGAGACTTCGCCACGAACCTTAGCTGCTCCTGCTGTTCCACGAAGATAGTGTGGTGCCAGACCACGGAATTCACGGACAGCAATCTTTTCACCTTTAAGGTCCACCAAACGTTTGAGGTGGTCTTCAGCGATGTCCAGCTTCTTATCAAATGGAAGCTCTGGCAACTCCTCTCCTGTTTCGAAGAAGTGATTGATTTGTGTGAAGATGTATGGATTGTTCATAGCTGCACGACCCACCATAACGGCATCGACACCAAGTTCTTCAATCATGAGCTTAGCATCTTGAACGCTACGAACATCGCCATTTCCGATAAATGGAATCTTAGTGATAGCCTTAGCAACTCGGGCCAAAGTCTCGTGGTCACAGTGACCTGTGTACATCTGCTCACGAGTACGACCGTGCATAGCAAGGGCAGAAACACCTGCAGACTCCGCTGCAAGAGCGTTTTCTACAGCCAAATCACTGTCTGACCAACCCGTACGCATCTTAACAGTCAAAGGAATATCAAGTACTGACGTTACTTCCTTGACAATGTGGTAAATCTTATCTGGATCTTTGAGCCACTTGGCACCAGCTTCATTTTTGACGACCTTATTGACCGGACAACCCATGTTGATATCAACAATATCAGCCTTGGTATTGGTCTGGATAAAGTCGGCTGCACGCTTCAAACCTTCAGCATCACCACCGAAAAGCTGGATAGACATTGGATGTTCATTCTCATCAATATGAAGCATGTGGAGGGTCTTCTCATTATTGTAGAGGAGCCCTTTTTCAGAAATCATCTCCATCACCACAAGACCAGCACCAAACTCCTTTGCAATAGTACGGAAGGCCGAGTTGGTCACACCTGCCATCGGAGCTAGCACTGTACGATGAGGAATCTCCACATTCCCAATCATGAAGGACGAATTAAGTTTAGTCATTGATGAGTTCCTCCAGGTCAGCTTCTGAAAATTCATACTTGCTTTGGCAGAATTGGCAGACGATTTCAGCACCGTGATCTTCATCTTTAATAGCTTGAAGTTCATCCTTACCTAGACTCAAGAGAGCATTTTCAAAGCGTTCACGTGAGCAATCGCACTCAAAGCTAAGCTCCTCTTCAGACAAACGTTTGAAAGGCTCATCCCCATAGATGGCATGCAGAAGCGCTTCAATATGGTCATCAGATTCCAATAGTGTTGAAATGGCAGGCATTTCTTGGATACGTTTTTCATAACGAGCGATTTCTTCCTCGGTGGCTCCTGGCAAGACCTGAAGCATAAAGCCACCAGCAACCTTGACCTTGTCCTCCTCGTCGAGAAGAACATTAAGACCAACAGCAGATGGGGTTTGCTCAGACTCTGTCAAATAATAGGCAAAGTCTTCACCAATTTCACCAGAAATAAGTGGTGTTGATGACGTGTAAGGATTACCAGTTCCATAATCAATGATTGAAACAAACTGACCTTGTCCCATGAAAGGACCGACTAAGACTTCACCGGTCGCTGTTTTCTTGATATCTACACCTGGATTTTGGATGTAGCCCTTAACATGCCCCTTGGTATCGGCTACAGAGATGATATGTCCAAAAGAGCTGTTTCCGATAACCTTTACCGTAATCTTGCTATCACCTTTTTGGTTAGCAGCCAAGATTTGATTGGCAATAAGGGTACGCCCCAAAGCGACTGTTGATGATGATAATGTATTGTGTTTTTCTTGTGCGGTTCTAACTGTTTCAGTGCTATCAAGAACGTAAGCACGGAAAGAACCTGATTCTGAAATTGTTTTTATTAATTTATCCATAGTGACTCTATTATAACACAAAAAAGAGGGTGGAAAAGTCGTAAACGCTTGGCGTTTCCTCTCCCACTCTCTCTAGCAAATTACCATGAAAATTCTGAAAGTTTAGCTTTCCAGTCCATTATTTGGCGATTATCAAGTTGATGTTTTTCTCTTATTAATGGCGGTAAATTCTCCAAATAATCAATATAAACACTCACCAAAAGCTTATAATCATTAGGCGTCAAACGTTTGAGTTGACCATGGACAAAGTCAGTTGCCTGACGGTATTTGGAACGAAGCACCAAATCATCAATATAGTCATTCCCACTAACCATTTGACCATTTTCATCTTCGACCTGACCCAAATCAATATCCAGACTCTCAAACTTAAAAACCTTACTGACGACATTGGCTGTCCCACGAATCTGATTGAGCAACCAGTCGTTATTATACACTCCCATGTTAGTCCCCTTTCACTATTGCTGTATCACCTTTATTATACTGTTTTGCCTAGGTATTGTAAACGTTTGCTCACCTAAAAAATAAAAAGGAGGCGACTAAGGAATCACCACCTTTTTACGGTTTAATTTGCCTTGGCTTCTTCTTTGTAATTCTTAGCCTCTGCTTCTGTAGCATAAACAAAATGTCCTGGTCGGATTTCATACATTTGTCTACTTTCCCCATCATTTTCAATAGAGGAATCGTAAATCAAATGTTGACGCTTACGCTCTCTTTCTGGATCTGGTTCTGGAATTGCAGATAATAGACTCTTCGTATAAGGATGAATCGGGTTATGATAAATCTCATCTGCAGGTCCTACTTCAAGGAGTTTACCCCAATGCATTACACCAATACGATCGGATATATATTTAACCATTGATAGGTCATGGGCAATAAACAAATATGTTAATCCCTGTTCATGTTGCAACTTCTGCATCAAATTAACCACCTGTGCTTGAATAGAGACATCCAAAGCAGAAATCGGTTCGTCTGCTACGATAAAATGAGGATTAACCGCTAAAGCACGCGCAATACCAATCCTTTGGCGTTGACCACCAGAAAACTCATGAGGATATCTTGATAAGTGATCTTCATTTAATCCTACCAAATCAATGAGCTCTTTAACCTTGGCTTCACGTTCTTCTTTGGTTTTAGCCAATTTATGAATATCAATACCTTCAGCAATAATATCACGGATTTTCATGCGTCCATTAAGACTAGCTTGAGGATCTTGAAAAATCATCTGAGCTGTCTTACGGAATTCATGAAGGTCTTTCCCTTTTAAGCTTGATATGTCATTACCTGCAAAGGTAACAGTACCCGAATCAATATCATAAAGCTTTAAAATAGAACGCCCAATGGTTGTTTTACCTGAACCAGATTCACCAACTAGGCCAAAAATTTCACCCTCATAGATATCAAAGCTAACGTCATCAATCGCCTTAACTTCGTTTGATTTTCCTTTATTAAAAGTTAGAGACACATTTTTTAGTTCTACTAACTTCTTACGTTCTTGTGTCATCTTATTTCTCCTTCATCTTTGACCATTTTTCCCATCGTTTCAATATTGGTGAAGGAGGGGTTACTTTAGGAGCTCGTTCATCCAAGAGCCATGTTGCTGCAAAATGCGTATCTGATACCTTAAACATTGGCGGTTCTTCCTGATAATCAATATCTAAAGCAAAGGCATTTCGAGCAGCAAAGGCATCACCTTTAGGAGGATAAAGCAAATCTGGAGGAGTCCCTGGAATAGCTTCTAGGCTACCAGATTCTGTTTCTGTTGTAGGCATAGAGTTAAGAAGACCCCATGTGTATGGGTGTTGCGGATTGTAGAAAACCTCATCCACAGTCCCATATTCCACTATTTTACCAGCATACATTACCGCCACACGATCAGCCATCCCAGCAACAACACCCAAGTCATGTGTAATAAAAATAATGGATGAATCACGCTTTTCTTGGATTTTTTTCATCAGATGAAGAATTTGTGCTTGAATCGTAACATCTAAGGCAGTAGTAGGCTCATCAGCAATCAAAATTTCAGGATTTGCAGCTAGAGCAATGGCAATTACTGCTCTTTGACGCATTCCCCCTGACCATTGGTGAGGGTAGTCATTTATATGTTCTTCGGCATTAGGTATGCCAACATCTTTCATTAATTGTAAAGCCATATCTATGGCTTCTTTTTGAGATACCTTGGTATGAAGCATGATAGGCTCAGCAATTTGGCGCCCAATTTTCATAGTAGGGTCAAGACTGGTCATAGGATCCTGAAAAATCATAGCAATATCATTTCCACGAACCTTAACCCAATCTTCCTCCTTCAAGGTTTGCATATCACGCCCCTTAAAGGTAATGTCTCCAGTTACCTTAGCGTTTTTGTCTGATAGACCCATTAGCGTCCTTGTCGTTACAGACTTTCCTGAACCAGATTCACCAACAATCGCTAGTGTCTCACCTTTTTTCAAGTCAAAATTGACATCACGAATCGCTTTTACTTCTCCAGCGTAAGTATGAAAATTAACATGGAGATTTTTTACACTTAAAATCGTTTCTTTCATCATTATTACGCTCCTATTAGTTTTCTTTGTTAGATTTAGGGTCAAACGCATCACGCAAGCCGTCCCCTAAAAGAATAAAGGCAAGAGAGATAAAAACAAGAGCCAAGGCAGGAATAACCACCTGATAAGGGTAGTATTGGAGATTTTCAGAAGCATCTGTAATCAACGAACCTAAAGAAGCTGTTGGTGGCTTAACCCCCAAATTGATAGCTGACAGAACCGCTTCGTACATAATAGCACTTGGAACTGTCATCATAATTTGAACAATAATGATACCTGAAATATTTGGTAAAACATGTTTAAAAGCTATCTTGAATTTATTTTCACCCAAAGCACGTGAGGCTAAAACAAATTCACGTTCTCGGTAAGATAGGGTCAAATTACGTACTTGACGCGCCATGGACGTCCATCCGACTATGGCAATTGAGATAATGATTGACAACACACCACTACCCAAAAGAAGCCCTAACATCGTTACTATGACCAAGTTAGGGATAGATGAGATGACCTCAATAACACGTTGCATGAAGAGGTCAATCTTCCCACCTAAGAAACCTGACACCAGACCATAGGTCACTCCAATAATCAAATCAATTAAAGTAGCAACGATGGCAATTAAGAGAGAGATACGTATACCAACAATCACACGTTTCGCTAAGCTACGTCCCAGATTGTCAGTTCCCAAAATAAATTTATCGTCTTTTGGAACTGATTGATCAGAGTACACATCATTAGGCTCCGTATTACCTGAAAATACAATACTACCATTCCAGAATGGTAAGCTATCTGATAGTTTAGGTGGTAAATTACGATATGTCTTAACTTCATCACCATTAAAACTATTAGCATCCTTGGCATTAACAAAGAAATTTGAGCCAATTGAAAAGACCAGTAGAATGGCTAAAAACCAAAGGGATATGGTCGCCAATTTATTTTTTTTCAGACGTCTCCAAGCATCTTGTGTAAAAGAAAGAGTCGGTTTTTCAATTTTTTCTTGTGATTCAGTGTTTCCAGCACCAACAAGTTTGAATAGTTTTTTTTCTTCCATGATACTCTCCTTACTTCAGACGGACACGTGGATCCACAAAACTAGTAATGATATCTGTCAATAAGATAGCTACCATAAGCATAACGGCATAAACGATAGTGGTTCCCATAATGACAGGATAATCTTTTGTTGGAATAGAGGTAACAAACTGTTGGCCAATTCCAGGAATTGAGAAAATCTGCTCTATGAGTGCTGAACCTGTTAAAATATTAGCAGCCATTGGACCGATTAAGGTAAGAACAGGAATCATTGAATTGCGATAAGCATGTCGATTACTAATTTGACGTGCTGTTAACCCCTTAGCCCTAGCTAGTTGAATATAATCAGTATTCATGGTTTCAATCATTTCACTACGGAAAAAACGAGTAACTTGAGCAAATACTGGAATAGCAAGAGCTAAAGTAGGTAAAATCGTTTGGCTAAATGAACCCCATCCAGATAAAGGAAGAACTCCCCACTTAAATCCAAGGTAATCCAAAAGCAAAAGACCAATAATGAATGAAGGCACTGAAATACCGAGTGTTGATAGCACGCTCAAGATATTATCAATCCAGTTATTTTTATTACGTGCTGACACTGCTCCTACAAAAAGACCAGACAATACCCCAACGACAAGGGCTTGAATACCCAGTTGCGCTGAAACTGCCAAACGCTGACTAATCATCATGCTAACAGGCTGATTTGCAGACTGATAACTTGTTCCTAAATCACCGTGCAGGACATTCCATAGATATTGCAAATACTGTTGCCATACTGGCTTATCTAAGCCATATTGCTTATTCATAACCGCAATCATATCATTCGTTAATTTGGGATTATTGAATGGTGATCCCGGCATAACTTGCATTAGGAAGAAAGATAGAGTGACAACCACCCATAGGGTAACTAGCAAAATAGCTATCCTTTTCAATAAATATTTCGTCATAAAATTTCCTTTATGTAACAACGAAAGAAGCTGGGACTAAAGCCGCCAGCTTCTTAGTTCATTTTGCGATAAACGTACATACAGTAGCTGATGAATGTTCTACTTTACTCTGTCATTATAATGATAGCAATTATTTATCTTTATAAGCATAGGTGAAGTCAACATCAAGACCAGTTGAGTTACGTACAAGTCCTTTGATTGAAGGATTTTGCAAGCCTTTTGTAAATCGGAAGTAAATCGGATTATACATCGCTTCATCATAAAGTGCTTTTTCAGCAGCTTTATAATCATTTGCAGCGGCTGTTGGATCTAATGCATCAGTCGAAATAGCTTTTTCATAGGCTGCATCGTATGTAGAGCTATTTGCCTTACCATAGTTATAAGCGGAATTTGAAGTGAACAAGCTATAGAATGTTGATCCTTCTGGATAGTCACCACCCCAAAGAACAAGAGCAACATCAAAGTTTTGATTCTTAGTATCTTCAAGACGTTGTTTAAATGTCACAAATTTTTCTTCAACAGTCAAACCAGGAAGAGCTTTTTCCCAAGTTTCTTTAATGTAATCAACTGCAGCTTTAGAAACAGGTGAATCTGAATCTGCTGTAATTGTCAATTTCAAGTCACTTAAACCAGCTTCAGCAAGACCTTCTTTGAAGAGCTTAGCTGCTTCTTCCTTGTTATAGCTATAGCCAGGTGCCACATATTTAGATAAATCAGTACCATCAGGTAATTTTTCCAATCCAGTAGGTGCAAAACTAGTTGCTGGGACTGAACCTGTATCAACCGCAGCTTCGACAATACCTTTACGGTCAGTAGCAAGGTTGAGAGCTTGACGGATTTTAAGATTATCTAGACCTTTAACTTTACCAGTTTCATTATAGGTCATATAACTTGTTGTTGCTTCTGGAACTGTAACAACATCTTTGTTTTTCTTATTGGCATTAAAAATAGCAGACGTATTTGAAATATTTGCAAAGTCAAGTTGACCTTGTTTATACATTTGGACGGCTGTATCAGGTTTTTTAACCGTTTGAATATTGATTGTCTTTGTTTTAACGTGCTTAGCATCCCAGTAATTGTCATTTTTGACAAGTTTGAAGCTACCACTTGTACCATTCCAATTTTCAACTTTAAAAGGTCCAGAATAAATTTGTTTATCAGACTTCGTTCCGTATTGTTTTCCAGTCTTTTCTACAAATTCCTTATGTTGTGGGACAAAGTTTGAGAATGACAAAAGACTCTTGAATTGTGGAGAAGGATTTGACAAAGTAAAGATAACTTTATTTCCTTCAGCCTTAACACCCAATTCATCAACGCTCTTCTTACCAGCAATAATGTCTGCAGCATTAACAAGGTGAGAATCTGAAGCAAGGTAAGCATACTCAGAAGCTGTAGCAGGATCAACCATACGTTGCCAAGTATAGACAAAGTCCTCAGCAGTAAGCTTAGTACCATCTGAATACTTCAAGTCATCTCTAAGAGTCGCTGTATAAGTCAAACCATCAGCTGATACATCAACCTTTTTAGCCAAATCAGGTTGCAACTTCCCATCTTTATCAACACGAAGTAAGTTACTTTCTGAGTTCCCAAGCGCCAAGGCTGAATAGTGATCTGTATTTTTAGAAATATCAAGGGTCAATATTTCAGTAGGGGTGTACCAGTTAATTTCATCTTTACTTGAGGTTGATTTTGAGCCACAAGCAGCAAGAAGTGTTGCAGAAGCTAAAGTAATTACTCCAACGGCTACAATACTCTTAAAGTTACGTTTCTTAATCATAATTATAAGAAACCTCCTCCAATAAAAAATTTACTTTCGTGTATAATTATACCTTAAAATTATCTAAAGTAAAGACGTAATTCTTAATAATTCGACAATTCAGTTATTTTTGTCTTTAAAAAGACTCGAAATATCCCAAAAATGATGCATTTATAGCTCTTGCTTCGCTATACATAGGCGATTTACAATCAATGCCAACAAAAAAAGGCTAAGATGCCTATCTTAACCTTTTTTGTTTTGAACTAAATTCTCAGTTTACTCTGTATTTATACACGAGCTTACTTCTTACCCAACTGATCCTTCCATTTCATAACTAATCAAGCGGTTAAGCTCAACAGCATATTCCATTGGAAGTTCTTTGGTAAATGGTTCTACAAATCCCATGACAATCATTTCAGTTGCTTCTTGTTCGGAAAGACCACGACTCATGAGGTAGTAGAGTTGCTCTTCAGAAATCTTAGAAACTTTGGCTTCGTGTTCTAGGGCCACTTGAGAATTGTGAATTTCATTAAATGGAATCGTATCTGACTTAGATAAATCATCCATCAAGATCGTGTCACATTCAATGTGAGAACCAGACTTTTTAGAGTCCTTATTGAAAGTTACTTGACCACGATAGTCAACCTTACCACCATTACGGGCGATTGATTTAGAGACAATAGATGATGATGTATGTGGCGCATTATGGATCATCTTAGCTCCTGTGTCCTGGTGCTGACCAGCATTGGCAAAGGCGATAGAAAGCATAGTCCCACGCGCACCTTCACCATCTAGGTAAACTGATGGGTACTTCATTGTTTTCTTAGCACCAAGATTACCGTCAATCCACTCAACAGTCGCATTTTTCTTAGCAGTAGCACGTTTGGTTACCAAATTATAGACGCTATCTGACCAGTTTTGAATGGTTGAATAACGCATATAGGCTCCTTCAAGCGCAAAGATTTCAACGATAGCCGCATGAAGGCTGGCTGAAGTATAGGTTGGTGCCGTACAGCCTTCCACATAGTGAACGCTGGCCCCTTCATCAACGATGATGAGTGTGCGTTCAAACTGAGCCGTAGCTTCATTATTGATACGGAAGTAGGTTTGAAGTGGGATATCTACCTTAACACCTTTTGGCACATAAATAAAGGTACCGCCTGACCAGAAGGCTGAGTTAAGGGCCGCAAATTTGTTATCTGTTGGAGGAACCAGTTTTGAGAAGTACTTCTTGAAGAGTTCTGGGTACTCTTTAAGAGCTGAGTCTGTATCCGTAAAGATGATTCCCAACTTATCGTACTCTTCTTTCATATTGTGGTAAACCACTTCTGATTCATACTGAGCCGAAGCTCCTGCCAGGTAAGCACGTTCAGCTTCGGGGATACCAATACGTTCAAAGGTTTCCTTGATTTTTTCAGGAACATCTTCCCAATCACGAGCAGGTCTGTCTGACGCTTTTTGGAAATAGGTCAAGTCATCAAAGTCGATTTCAGAAAGGTCTGGTCCCCACTCTTGCATAGGCATTTTATTAAAGGTTTCCAATGATTTCAAGCGGAATTCAAGCATCCACTCAGGTTCCCCTTTTTCAGCAGACATGGCACGAACCACGTCTTCACTGATTCCTTTTCCTGTTGAAAAGACTGGTGTCACATCATCATGGAAACCGTATTTATATTCCCCAAGATCAATGGGTTTTGGTTCTACTTTTTCATTTGTTTCAGTCATAGTATTTTCCTTTTTTAAAGGGTTGATTAGTTTTCTTATTTTAAAGCTCGCTTCTCTCTATAGCCTTTTTGAGAGCATTCCAAGAGAGGGTTGCACATTTGATACGTTGTGGAAATTTGGAAACTCCTGCCAAGAGCTTAGCTTCACCTAATTTATCTGTATTGATGTCATGTTCTCCTTGAATCATGAGCGAGAAAATTTCCGCCAGTTCTAAAGCTTCTGCCTTAGTCTTACCAATAACAGCATCCGTCATCATACTTGATGAGGCTGTCGAAATGGTACAACCATCGCCAGCAAAGGCAATGTCTTCAATCACGTCACCATCAAATTTGACTGACAGATTGATAACATCTCCACAAGTCGGATTATTCAGTTGAAGTTGCTCCACATCAGGCAAAACACCATGATGGTGAGGGCTCTTAGAGTGGTCGGCCACAACAGCCATATATAAACTATCTAGTCTAGAGAGTGCCATTGAAAAACTCCTTCGTCGCAAGAATTGCCTCCACAAGCTTGTCACAATCCTCTTTGGTATTGTAAACATAGAAGCTCGCACGGGCAGCTGATGAAATACCTAAATGAGTGATCAACGGCTGGGCACAGTGGTGACCTGCACGCACGGCCACCCCTTCATAATCAAGGGCAGTCGCCACATCATGGGGATGAAGTCCATCAATATTAAAGGCAATAACACCAGTATGTTGATTAGGATCTTCTGGACCATAAACCGTCAAACCTTCAATTGCTTGAAGCTTAGGCAAAACATAGTCAACCAATTCTTGCTCGTAAGCATGAACATTTTCCATACCCAGGTTAGTGAGGTAGTCCACAGCAGCACCAAGAGCAATAGCTCCTGCAATATTAGGTGTCCCAGCCTCGAATTTCCAAGGCAGTTCCTTCCAAGTGGCTTCTTGTTCGTAGACGAAATCAATCATCTCACCACCAAACTCAATAGGATTCATCTGGTTGAGAATTTCTTCCTTGCCATAAAGCACACCAATTCCTGTTGGACCTAACATCTTGTGCCCAGAAAGGGCAAAGAAATCACAATCCAAATCTTGAACATCAATGGTCATGTGAGGGGCAGATTGGGCACCATCCACAACCATATAAGCCCCAACTTGATGGGCTAACTGGGCAATCTCCTTAACAGGATTGATACAACCTAGAACGTTAGAAACCTGAGCCAGACTTACAAATTTTGTCTTTTCTGTAATCTTGTTGGTCAAGTCTTCCATATCCAACTGACCGTCTTTCAAGTAGGCATAGACAAGCTTAGCACCCGTCTTCTTACAAGCTTCTTGCCAAGGAATGACATTGGAGTGGTGCTCCATAATGGAAATAAGCACTTCGTCTCCTGGTTCAAGAACCTGCTCCGCAAAACGACCAACCCAGTTAAGACCGGTTGTCGTTCCACGTGTAAAGAGCACTTCTTTAGTTGTTTTCGCATTGATAAACTGACGTAACTTTTCACGACTAGCTTCGTAAGCAGCTGTTGCACGCTCTGCCAAGGTATGCACGCCACGGTGAACATTGGCATTATCCTCATGATAATAGGCCATAAGAGCGTCTAGAACTACTTGAGGTTTCTGAGTCGTCGCTGCATTATCCAAGTACACCAAGGGCTCATCATTAACTACTTGATCTAAAATGGCAAAATCTTGTCGAATCTTATAGGCATCTAAAGTTGACATCTTATCTCCCTATCTAGATATATCATAAGTTAGGCTATCTGTGTCGATAGTTCCTAACGTTTGTTTAGTTTGGTATCTGTTACAGAAATCATCTCGTCACGCACTTCTTTAACTGGGATTTCAGTGATAACTGCTCCCAAGAAGCCACGAATAACCAAACGTTCTGCAGTGTCTTGATCAAGTCCACGACTCATGAGGTAGTACATATCCTCTGGATCCACCTGACCGATTGAAGCAGCATGTCCTGCTGTAACTTCATTTTCATCAATCAAAAGGATTGGGTTAGCATCTGAACGGGCCTTGTCTGAAAGCATGAGCACACGGCTTTCTTGTTGCGCATCAGCACCCTTAGCACCTTTGACAATGTGACCAATACCATTGAAAGTCAAGGTACCACGTTCTAAGATAACCCCATGTTGTAGGATATGACCCACAGAGTTGTTACCATAGTTAGTCACACGAGTATCAATCCCTTGAACCTGACGGCCAGATGAAAGTCCGATAACCTTAAGATTAGCATGGCTACCATCACCAATCAAGTCACTATCAAAGTCTGCAATGACATTACCCTCGTTCATAATACCAAGAGCCCAATCAAGACTCGCATCACGACCGATACGTCCTCGACGACTGATATAGGTTGTCACATTTTCACCCAAACGGTCAATGGCCGCAAACTTAACTTGGGCACCGTCTTGAGCAATAACTTCTACAGAAATATTAGCACTGGCTTTTTCAGTCGCTTCACCTAGGGTTTCAAAACGTTCAAGGTAAGTCAATTTACTGTTTTTACCAGCTATAATTAAAATGTGTTTGTTAAACGGAACATTTGAAGTCCCATCTTGGTAGAAATAGCCCTCAACTGGCAAATCAGCTTCGACATTATCTGGCACGTAAAGGACCGCTGCACTATTGAAGTAGGCATAGTTATAAGCTGCCAATTTGTCCTCATCATAGGCTACAGCCTTACCAAAGAAGGCTTCAACGACTTCTGGGATTTCCTCAAGAGCAGTTGTAAGGTCTGTGAAGACCACACCTTGGCTAATCAAGTCAGCTGGCAATTGTTCAAGAACAGTATTTGTTCCTACTTGAACCAATTTAGGGTTGTTTCCGAGCGCTGTAAAATCAGGCACATTGGCTGATGGTTCATTTTCAGTAAGCGTACCATCACCGAGATTCCAACGATGGAATTTTACACGCTCAATTCTTGGAAGATCCAAGCTTTCAAGCTTATCAAAGGCTGCTTGACGAAGGTCTTGCAACCAGAGTGGCTCTGCTTTTGCTTGAGAAAAAGCGATAATAGATTCTTTTGACATAGGTTACTCCTTTTCTAGTTATTTCGAGTAACTGACTTAAGCTTCTTCGTGGTACTCGTAGCCGAGCTCTTCAGCGATTTTCGCATACCCTTCTTGCTCAAGACGAGCAGCCAATTCAGGACCGCCTGAAAGAACCACTTTTCCTTCCATCATCACGTGTACCACATCTGGAGTGATGTAGTTCAAGAGACGTTGGTAGTGAGTGATAATCATGGCACCAAAACCTTCACCACGCATGGCATTAACCCCTTTTGAAACTACTTTAAGGGCATCGATATCAAGACCTGAGTCAATTTCATCAAGAAGGGCAAATTTAGGTTCCAACATGAGCAATTGAAGAATTTCGTTACGTTTCTTCTCACCACCTGAGAAACCTTCATTAAGGTAACGCTCAGCCATTTCTTCACGCATACCAAGTAATTCCATTTTCTCATCCAATTTAGTGATGAAATCAAGGACAGAAATCTTATCCTCATCTTCTTTACCAGCGTTCATAGCCGCACGGATGAACTCAGCATTCGTAATCCCTGGGATCTCAGCTGGGTATTGCATGGCAAGGAAAAGACCGAGACGTGCACGTTCGTCAACTTCCAAATCAAGGATGCTTTCACCATCAAAAAGGATGTCACCTTCTGTGACCTCATAGTTTGGATTACCCATGATAGCAGCTGAGAGGGTAGATTTACCTGTTCCGTTAGGACCCATAATAGCAGCAATCTCACCCGTTTTAAGGGTCAAATTGAGACCCTTCAAGATTTCCTTATCTTCAACAGAAACATGAAGATTTTTGATTTCAAGTACAGACATTGTATACTCCTTTTTCATATATACAGCGAGACTCAGCTCGCAAAATATCATTATTTTTTGAAAACAGCATTGCTATTTTCTGGAAAACAGGAAACAAATTCCATCTTCCTTAATTAGAATTATTATAACAAAAAAGCCATTACTTGGCTTTTCAAATGTTTATTTTTTTCGTTCTTGCTTCCATTTCAACATGGTCGCTTGACGATAGTCGCTATTCCCGATAAATTTCAAGAGATTAAAGAGTGGTGTCCGACCAACGCCCCAAATCTCAAGCCCTTCAATCAGAATTTCCATTCCCAACATCAAGCTTAACAGTAAGAGAATACCACCTAGACGACTAGAAACATTAAGCAAGAGGGCAATCAATGAAAATAGGATAGCGATAGCATAGACTACTAAAACAGCTCCTCGATGAGTGAACCCCATAGCTAAAAGTCGGTGGTGTAAGTGCATCTTGTCAGCTTCCATAGCTGGACGCCCAGACAACTTACGACGGACAATGGCCACCACCGTATCTACAATCGGTACCCCAAGGATAATAACTGGCGATAAAATCGCTACAGCCGTTGCATTTTTCAAACCCTGAAGCGATAAGACACCAATCATAAAACCAATAAAGAGAGCCCCCGTATCACCGAGATAAATAATAGCAGGGTGATAGTTATAAGGGAAAAAGCCAACAATAGCCGCCACCAAGACAAAGATGGTCATGGTCAAGAAAATATCAGTATCATAGAGGAAGAAATAAGAAATTACCCCCATCGTCATAAGGGAAATGATGGAAACTCCTCCGACCAAACCGTCCAAACCATCAATCAGATTAATAGCATTGGTGATGGCAGTAATCCATAATACCGTTAAAATCAAAGTCAATACTGGCCCAAAATAAATCATAGGACCACCAAAAGGAATCTTAAAGCTATCAAATCGGAAGTCCGTAAAAGCCCACACGACGATTGCTCCAGTCATAATACCAATCATCTTAGGCAGAGGCTTTAATTCTAGAATATCATCAATAAAGCCTGTCAATGCGACGATAGCTCCCCCCACGACAACGGGTAGAATGTACCTAATATATGAAATATGCCAGATTTCCTTATGGATGACCATGGGCATGAACACCAAGGTTGATAATACAAAAGACAACAAAATGGCTAAACCACCTGCACTAGGCATTGGTTTTTTATTAATACGTCTAGCATTTGGATTGTCAACGGCTCCGACACGAAAGGCCAAAGAGCGAACTATAGGGGTCGTCACAACAGCGATTAAAAAAGCCCCAATCAAGACAAAAATATAGTTAATTGTCCAAGGCATATCTTAGCTCCATTTCGTTGCTTGTAATACCGGTAAGGCGTCCTCTTCCATCAAGATTATTGCATGCTCTTGTAGGTAGGCACGTGTGCGATCTGCCACATTTGCATATTCAAGGAAACGCGCATACATATTGTTCGCATAGTAATCAGGCTCATCGGCCAAGTAAAGAAGGATTGTCATATAGTAGGCATCGCCAAGTTTATACAGCTCAGAACCTTCTACAGGCACATCCTTCAAGCCTTGCGTAAAGGTCACCACTTGATCAAAATCAGAGAAAGCCAAGACGTAGTGGGTATAATCTTCACGAATGTTTTCCTCAGCTTCTTCTTTGCTAGGTTCTGTCATTGACTTATCAACTTCTTCCAAAGTCTTTTCGAGTTCTTCAAGCTTATGGTGAGCCTCAATATCTCCCTTATCCATGAAGTTTCCTTCAAGAGCCTTGAGAAACTCTTCTGGAGAAAGGCCAGAGTACTCATCCATGTCAGACAAATCGTTGAAGTCAAGTTCTTCCTTAATATCTGATTTGGTTACGAAAACATCCACACGGTCCTTGCGTGGCGTGACACGAAAGCTCAGCATTCCGCTATTTTTAAAGTTATCTGGCAAGTCCAACTCATCCATAACAGTGTAGAAAAATTCCTCTGTTTTTTCCTGGGGAATCAAGAAATCTTTCAACTCCATACCATGCTCTTCAAGATCTTCCATGGTAATCATGATTTTTAGAGTTGTCTCGCTTATTTGTTTCATTTCCATATGTAAAAAACCTCGCACGAGTAGTTATTTCATTATACTAGAAAAGCCAAGAGATAGCAATTTCTGAGCAAGTTTAGATCTTATTTTAAGAAGCTTTTCTAAAAATTCTCTAATGCTAACAAAACCTTGTATTTCCCCATTAATACCTATCATCTCCCCCAGAAAGTTGTATAATAAAAGTGAGCCTATACGTGGAGGTGATGACCATGACTGCCTACAAAAAAGGGTGGCTACGAGCTAGCATTGCTGGGGGAATAACGAGTTTATTGACGCTCCTTCTCTACTTATCCGGGCAACCCCATCAAGTAAATAAATCTACCTTTCTTACGGGGCTAATTGTCGCCATCATACTAGCAACTGCTCCCATTTACGACGATAACCGTTTATCGCTCAAACAGCAATCACTGCTCCACTTCTCAATCATGTGTGTTACCATCCTTCCAATTCTATGTTTATCTGGATGGTATCCCTTGCATAATGTCGTGGACTTCTTGAAAATCCTAGCTAGTTTCTTAACCTGCGGACTGGTCCTATGGTTGCTAGCTTATCTCATCTTTGGAAAACTTATCCACAAATGATTTCAAAACCAGATAAAAAGGACTCCAATTGAAGTCCTTTTCAGTTTACTTAAAAGTAATTATCCAAAAATAAGTTTGATCGCTCCATAGAGAAGCACGATAATACCAAGTACAATACGGTATTTTCCGAAAACCGTGAAGTCATGTTTCTTAATATAGTTCATCAAGAAGCGAATGACAAACAAGCTGACAACAAAGGCTGTTACACTAGCTACCAGGAGAATGGCTACTTGTCCTCCAGTCAATGTATTCCCATCAATAAAGTACTTAACTGCCTTAAGACCACTGTAACCAAACATGGTTGGAATACCAAGGAAGAAAGTGAAGTCAGCGGCTACGCTACGGCTAGTACCAACGATGATACCCCCAAGAATAGTAGCACCTGAACGGCTTGTCCCTGGGATGATACTCAAAACTTGGAAAAGACCGATATAGAAAGCTGTCTTGTAAGACATACGTGCCAAATCGGTTACCTTAGGTTCAACACGTCGATTACGGTCCTCAATCCAAATAAAGGCAATCCCGTAGACCACCAACATGATGGCTACAACAAGGAAATTACTGAGGTGAGCTTCCATCCAATCATCCAAAAAGAGTCCAATGAAAGCTGAAGGGATACAAGCAATGACTACCTTAAGCCAAAGTTGCCAAGTCAATTGCACTTCACGTGCTGTCTTACCAGGTTGGAAGGGATTCAAACGTTTAAAGTAGATGACCATAACCGCCAGAATAGCACCAAGTTGGATTACGATATTAAACATATCAATGAAGGCTTTACTTTGTCTCAAGTTCAAGAATTCATTAACCAAAATCAAGTGACCTGTTGACGAAATAGGCAACCACTCAGTGACTCCTTCAACAACCCCTAGAAAAACCGCTTTTAGTAATTCAATAATATACTGTGCCGTTTGCATAATTCACTCCGTTTAAAAATGTTAGTCTTATCACACTAATAATGAGTAAGGCTCTAAATTGTCCTTCCCATTATATCAAATTAGCAACTGTATTTAAAGACAATCCTGATATACAGTTTTTTTCTAGTCTTAACTTATTGTCATCAGTCCTAATTTCCTGTAAAATGGTAAGGAATGACATTTTTATAGGAGACATTGTTTCAATGAAAAAAATTATTGTAGCCTGCTTTGCAGCGCTTCTCCTCGTTTTTGGTGGGGTATCAAGCGCTCAAGCAGACGAGTATCTCCGTGTCGGGATGGAGGCTGCCTACGCACCTTTTAACTGGACACAGGACGATAACTCAAATGGAGCTGTTCCAATCGAAGGAACAAAACAGTATGCCAACGGTTATGACGTGCAAATCGCTAAAAAAATCGCTGAAGCTCAAGGTAAGAAACCTTTAGTCGTCAAAACGGCCTGGACCGGTCTCATCCCTGCCCTCACATCTAGTAAGATTGATATGATTGTTGCAGGTATGAGTACAACTGCTGAACGCCGTAAAGAAATCAACTTCTCAGATAGCTACTATACGAGTGAACCTGTAGTTGTGGTCGATGCAAAAGGTAAGTATGCCAATGCAAAAACGATTGACGATTTCAAGGGGGCCAAGATTACTGCCCAACAGGGAAACTACTTGGTAGACCTAATCACACAAATTCCAAATGTTGATAAACAAACACCCATGAGTGACTTTGGTGCCATGCGTCAAGCGCTATCTTCTGGCATTATTGATGGTTATATCTCTGAGAGACCTGAAGCACTCACAGCTGAGGCAGCTAGCTCAACTTACAAGATGATAGCTCTCAAAAAAGGTGACGGATTCAAGGTCTCTAACGACGACATTTCGATTGCCGTTGGTCTTCGTAAGGACGATACAGAAACACTCACTCAAGTTAATAAGGTCCTTGCCACTATTAGTCAAGATGACCGAGCTAAACTCATGAACCACATCATTAGTATTCAGCCTGCTGAAAAACATGATGAAACAAAGAAGACTGGCTTCTTTAGCCAAATGGCAACTATTCTAAGTAAAAACTGGCCACAATTCTTACGTGGTACAGGAATTACCCTTCTTATCTCAATTATCGGTACAGTAGTGGGTACTTTCATCGGTCTTATGATTGGTGTTTACCGCACAGCTCCTAAAGCTGCTAATAAATTTGTAGCCTTGCTCCAAAAACTCTTCGGTTGGGTTCTTAATGTCTATATCGAAGTTTTCCGTGGCACTCCTATGATTGTACAATCTATGGTTATCTACTACGGTACTGCCCAAGCCTTTGGTATCAACATTGACCGTACCCTAGCCGCTGTTATTATCGTTTCTATTAATACCGGTGCCTACATGAGTGAAATCGTTCGTGGTGGTATCTTCGCAGTAGACAAGGGACAATTCGAAGCCGCAACTGCTCTTGGTTTCTCTCACGGTCAAACCATGCGTAAGATTGTTCTTCCACAGGTTATCCGTAACATCTTGCCAGCCACTGGTAATGAATTCGTTATCAACATCAAGGATACTTCTGTTTTGAACGTTATCTCTGTTGTCGAACTTTACTTCGCTGGTAATACTGTGGCAACACAAACTTACCAATACTTCCAAACATTCTTTGTTATCGCAGCCATCTACTTTGTCCTTACCTTTACAGTGACACGTATCTTACGTTACGTAGAACGCCGCTTTGACCAAGATACTTACACACAAGGAGGGGCTCACTAATGACTGAGACGATTTTAGAAATCAAAAACCTCAAAAAATCATACGGAAAAAATGAAGTCCTTAAAGATATCTCCCTCAGTGTTAAAGAAGGAGAAGTTATCTCAATTATTGGTTCGTCAGGTTCAGGTAAATCAACCTTCCTTCGCTCCATTAACTTGCTTGAGTCACCTTCAGGCGGTGAGATTCTCTTCCATGGAGAAAATGTTCTTGAAAAGGGCTATAATCTTACTGCTTATCGTGAAAAGCTTGGAATGGTGTTCCAATCCTTCAACCTCTTTGAAAACCTCAACGTTTTAGAAAATGCCATCGTGGCTCAAACAACTGTTCTCAAACGTGATCGCAAAGAAGCTGAAAGCATCGCCAAGGCAAATTTGGAGAAAGTTGGCATGGGGGAACAATATTGGAAAGCTAAACCAAAACAACTTTCAGGAGGGCAAAAACAGCGTGTTGCTATCGCTCGCGCCCTCTCTGTAAATCCAGAAGCCATCCTCTTTGATGAACCTACTTCAGCCCTAGACCCAGAAATGGTTGGGGAAGTTCTCAAGACCATGCAGGAACTATCTCAAACTGGTTTAACCATGATCATCGTAACCCATGAAATGGAGTTCGCACGTGACGTTTCAGACCGTGTCATCTTCATGGACCAGGGTGTTATCGCTGAACAAGGTAGTCCAGAACAACTCTTTGAAAATCCTAAGGAAGAACGTACCAAGGAATTCCTCAAACGTTTCTTGGGATAAAAACGAAAAAGTTAAGGTTGCAACCTTAACTTTTTTTAGATGCTCTGACAAAGGTTTAAATGAAGATTCCATCCACATTAAAAAAAAACGGCAAATGCCGTTTTTTTGTCTATGATTAGTTACGACGTGTACGTCTGTCAACAAAACCAAGGAAGGCCAAGATGGTCATAAAGAAACCTACAAGGCTAAGTCCTGCTGCAGCTGACTCACCTGTTGCTGGCAAGCTATCTGCTTCTTGTACAGGAGCTTGTTTCTCAGCTTTGGTTTGAACATAACTTACAGGAATTTGATCTACTGTTTGAGCTGCCTTTTCTGGTGTTGTGAAAGCAACAACCTTACCATCTGCATCATAAACAGGTACTGGTGTAAGACCTTTAGATGTGATGTCCGCAAACTCTTTAGCCAATTCTGTTTGACGTTCTTTGTCCGCCTTAGCTTTCATATAGTTATCAAAGACAGTTTGAAGAGTCGTATAGTCGCTTGTTAATTTATCACGTTTAGCGGACAATTCAACAAGTTTCGCACGCTCAGCTGAGAGAACACCTTTCGCCGCAGTCAATTTATCAAAGACTGTTGCACGTTCTGCCTTAGCCTTAGCTAGATTACCTGAAGCATTCGTAAGGGCTGCTACACGGTTCCTAGCAGCTGTCAAAGCTTGGTTTGCTTGTGTCAAGGCTGCTTGTTTCTTAGCAGTATCTTGTTTAGCAGCGTTATAAGCATTTGTCAAACGTTGCAAGGCCGCAGAGCTTGTTGCAAGATTAGCTTTAGCTGTTTGAAGCTCAGCTTGTTTTTCATCAAGAGCTGCTTGAGCTTTGCTGAGAGCTGCTGCTTTTTCTTGTGCATTATCATTAAGGTTGGCAACAGTAGCGTTAGCCTTTTCCAATTCTGATTTGGCTGTAGCAAGGGCTGCTTGTTTTTCAGAGAGGTTAGTCTGAGCTGTTGCCAACTTGCTTGCTGAAGCTTTAAGAGCAGAAAGTTCTGATTGTGTATTATTAAGTTTAAGAGTTGCAGACTCAGAGGCTGCTTTCTTGCTTGCTAAATCACTTTGTGCTTGATCGTTAGCTTGTTTAGCAGCTTCATATGCTTGCTTAGCAGCTGTTTGGTTTGAGCTTGGAGCTGGTTGAGATTGGTTAGTCTCATATGGATTAGGAATCTTAGTCGTATCAAAGTCACTATCAGGACCAGTAGAGTTTTTATTCACATTGTTAACGTGAACGTTAAAGGCACCTGCAACGACACTGACATCTGTACCAAGGTAAGTTTCGCCTCCATCTGCTAGAAGCCCTGCAATAGAACGAGCGTGGTTCCACTCTCTACCATTAAACATGAAGTCAAGCATAGCTTCAAATACATATTTCTTAAGGTCATTAAGAGTGAATGGACCTGTCAAACCTTGCCATGTGTTGAGGTTTTCACCAATACTTACACTATGGAAAGACTTACCAGCACGGTCAAGAGCTGCACCATCATGTTGGTTATTACGGATAGATTCCCAACCCCAGTTGTCAGCAACATAACCATCTGTAACACGGTCTGCTGCCAATACACTACCTTTAGATACAGATGTTTGAGTTGTACCAAAGGCTGTACGGATTTGGTTAACCAAACTTGAAGCATACAATGACAGATCTGTAATTTGAGCTTCACTAAGATTGTTCAAATCACTGATTGTCACATTTTTATCTGCTTCATTATCTTGGTAGCTATTGTTACTACGATCACGTTTGTTAACGTTCTTCAAAGTCTGTTCAGCTTGTGCTTTTTCTGCTGCTGTAGCTGTTTTTGACTCATATGTCTTAAGAGCATTGACATACTCTGACGATACTGTGAATCTTTGGCGAGCATTGGCTGTAGTAGCTGTTGAAGCTTCTGCTTTTTTCTTAGCTGCTTCGGCAGCTGCAAGAGCGGCTGCTTTTTCATTGGCTACTGTTTGGGCATTTTCATAAGCTGCTTTAGCTTGGTTGGCTGCGTTTTGATCTGCAGTCAATTGCCCTTCTTTAGCTGCAATAGCAGTTGCCTTTTCTTTATCAGCTGCCTGAGCGGCTGCCAATTCTTCTTGGGCTTTTTTCTCAGCTACTGTTGCTGCATCAAATACAGTCTGTGCTTTAGCCTGATTAGAGGCTGCATCAGCAGCACTAGAACCATTGAGAGCAGCTTTAGCGGCATCAACTGATTTTTGAGCATTGGCAACTTCTGTTGCTTTGGCATTGACCTTAGCTTGGTCTGCATTTACCGCAGCTTGTTGTTTGTCTGCTGCAGCTTTAGCAGATTTTTCTGCTGATTGAGCACTAGAAACTGCTGACTTAGCGTCATTGGCTGCTTTTTCAGCTGTAGTTACTTGACCTTGAGCAGCTGCAATAGCTTCTGGACTTGCCTCATTGGCTGCTGTTTGCGCCTGTTGCAAGTTGGCATCTGCCGTCGCTAGGTTGGCTTGCGCCTGGTTAACAGTCGCTTCGTTATTAGCAACTACTGATGCTTGTTGTGATACTGCTTGATTAGCAGCGTTGGCTTGTTCTCTAGCCGTTTCGACTTGGGCTTGAGTTGGGACAGCTTGTGTAGCTGTTGATGATACTGATGCTGTTGTTGAGGCTTGATCGTTTGTCGTTACCTCATCAGCTTTAGCAACTGTGGCAGAAACCGCAAGAGCTGCAATTCCGGCTGTCGCCAAAACCTTTTTATTCATAAGACGAACTCCTTTTTATGTTAAAAATTCACTACTATATAATAACATTTTAATAATATTGAAACAAGATGTTGACTCCTAATTTTTAAAATTTAATTGTTTTATAAGCTTTCACAGCTTGTTTACAAAAAATATTAAATTGTTAGTCAAAAGTAGAAATGCTGTTTCAAAGGCCCTTTTTAGTCTTTGAATTTGCCTTATCTGTTTATTTTACCAAATTTTCGTTACAATTTCTTAACTTTCTTTAAACGATTTTTTGATATAATGTGTACTCATCACATGCAAAAGGAGGCTTACGATGGCAAAAGGATTAAAATCATTGGGTGACATCTTACTCGGAATCGTTTCATTCGGCTTATCTTACTGGTTTTACAGAGGCCATCTCGAACAGTACGTTCATTACATCGCCCATTATGGCTTCTATTTTCAAGTTCTACTTAACATTGTAATCATCGTTTTGCTGAGTTATGTCATCTACGCCTTCTTGAAACTCCTCCTGACTAGAAAACTTAAAAAGCAGACACTACTCTTACTCTATCTGATTTACTTTATAGCCCTCTTTTATCTGCTTTTTTTGAAAAATATCGGCCTACAAGGCCTCTCGCTTAACCCCCTTTCTTTCGCCCGAGAACTGTACTGGGGAAGCCACTTTGTTCCTATCATGAACCTACTAATGTTTATTCCTCTAGGGCTCCTCTTCCCTTCACGGTTAAGTAACCTACTGCTTTGCCTTATTGCCCTATTTTCTATCGAATCCATTCAATACTTTGGGCATATGGGAATATTTGATTTAGGAGATATTGTCTTAAATATGTTAGGTATTCTTATTGGAAATGCCATTCATCAACTTCCTCAATTTCAAACACTCATCAAAAAAATCTTAACATAGAAGATGCCTCCAGACCTAAAATCTGGAGGTCATTTTTGCTTTATGTTTAAGTCATTGTTACTAATTGTAAACGACATTTTGAGAGGAATACACCCTCCAAAGACGGTGTCCCTGAACTCAGGCTAAAATCCTAGTGAAAATAAAAAATCTCCCCGAAGGGAGATGAATCTGGTTTATTTTACCTTACGATGCTAGGAACCGAAGCCGAAGATAATACTGAAATTCTAGTAAAAAAGAAAAGCTACCCTATAACAGAGTAACTTAACTTTTTTGTATTCAATCGAACACGGCCTAAGCACTTGGCAAAAAAGATAAAATTTCCTAGAAACTGAGGTTTCTTCGTCAATTTTCCTATTTTTGCTTTGTGCTTTTGACGGCCTTTGTATCTTGAATTAAACATAAACCAAAGACAAAAATAACAGCCCTCTGAGTCTAGAGAGCTGTTTTGAACTCGGGCTAAAATCCTAGTGAAAAAGATGAAACTCCTTGTGTTCCTTGAACACGACGTCGTTTCCCTATTTTCATACGGATTTTCTACGCCCTTAGTATCGTTATTAACGACGGAGTCCAAGTGAGCTGATCAACTCACGGTAACGGTTAACGTCTGTGCGACGAAGGTATGCCAACAAGTTACGACGGTGACCGATTTTTTTCATCAAACCACGGTAAGTAGCGTGGTCTTTTTTGTGTTGTTTGATGTGGTCGTTAAGGTGGTTGATTTCCCAAGTAAGGACAGCAACTTGAACCTCTACTGAACCAGTGTCACCTTCGTGACGTGCGTATTGTGCAATGATTTCATTTTTTTTCTCTTTTGAGATTGCCATGTTTTTTCTCCTTTTTTTGCTCCATCCGAGTCTTAGGATTGGCTCTCCTAAAACCAAGAAAGAGTTGGTTTGTCTTTACGACCTCTCTATTTTAGCTTATCTACTAATCTTTGTCAATCGTAAGATTCCTTGTTTAAGACTTTCATGGCCTAGGCTTTTTTGACCATTTTTGAATTCAGAAGGAATCCTAGGAAAAGTAGAAAACTGACCACAGCATAAGCTAGGAAAATCCAACTAAAACTTGGAGAGACCAGTGCCAACAATTTTAAAACATAAGGAGATACGGCTGAGCCTAAGTTGCATCCTAGGAGAACATAAGCCGTCGCCTTATTCAGCAAATTTCTAGTAATACGTTCAGAAAGACGGTTAAAGATAATGGTCAAAACAACATTGTAAAAGAAACCAACACCAACAGAAGACAAAATCAATATCAGCAAGTTGTTAGCTAGGGATATTCCAAGTAGGCAAGTAGATAGGCAAAACAGCGCCATTGGCAAGAGACGGTGCTTAATGTGACCGATTAGTGAGGCAAAACTAAGTCCAGCTACAATCCCAATTCCCTGCTCCAAACTAAGGACCAGAGCTGATTGTCCACTGGCAATGGTCTTACCATCAATTTGAAACAGGGGCACGCGCAAACTAATCGATGAATTAACGCAAATCACAAAACCTGCCAAGAGGGCCATACCTAAAATCATAGCCAAATCTTTTTTATCCAGACCTTGTTTACTTTTTTGTGCCTCTTTCTTCTCTGTCTGCTCCATTGGTGGTACAAAGAGGAGGTACATGGCTAGGATGATAAAACCAAAACCATAGATAAGAAAAGCAAGTGTCCAATGAATTTTCAGTAATTGTCCAACCAAAAGGGAACACGACGCTCCACCAATCAATTCCATGGAACCTCGAATCCCAAGCATTTGAACCCTCTCTTTGCCCTGATAACGCTGACTGATAATGGAAATAGCCTTAGCATTGATGAGACCAATTCCCATTCCAAAAACAAGACGTGACAGTAAAACAAGTGGATACAATTGAACAAAGAAGGGGAAGATTCCAGCACTACTTAGTAAGATTAAACCTGTCATAATCAATTGTCTATCATTTAACCATTTGTCAACAAAAGGGTTAAGTAAGAGCATAGCCACTACAGAAAATGAAGGAACAGACACTAAAAGCTCGACTTGAGAAGCAATATAGGTTGGACTATAGTAGTCCAACATAGGTGGTAGAGCGGTTGAAATCGAGAAGGCCGAAATCAAAAGCAAGGACAGCCCAAGCAGGCTTATTTTTTCTAAAATTTTTGTCATAGTATCGGGATAAGAGCATCCTTTCTTTACTTGTCTGATAGTTATTTTTTCATTATAATCTAAGAAGAGCTAAAAAAATAGGACCTAGGTCCTAAAAAGGAGACATATGCCTAATCCCACTACAAGACCTCAGCTTGACCAGGTCTTTCCTGTAGCCTACCTTAATCAATTACAAAAGGTCCCCTTTCAGAAAGGCGACTACATATGCACACAAGGGCAAGCTATCACTGAGCTAACCTACATTTTATCAGGTAGAGTAAAAATTGTTCGCTCCCTATCCAATGGTAAAGAACATATCCTAGAAATGCTTCACCAACCACAGCTATTGGGAGACGTTGAACTCATGACTAATCAATTAGCGGGTTCCTCAGTCATTGCCCTCGAAGACGTTCAGGCAGTTCAACTGCCATTAAATGATAAAGAATCGCTCCTCGAAGACCCAGTTTTTCTCTATCAAATTGGGCGTAACCTAGCAATGGCACTACATAAGCAAGGTATTACTGCCTCAAGAAATGTTAGCTACCCTGTCAGGGAGCGTTTGGCTACCCACATCTTGAGTATTGAGGAAGAGGGTAACTTCCAACTGTCGCCATCTATTTTAGCAGCCAGTTTTGGGACCAGCTACCGCCATGTCCAAAGAGTCATCAAACAGTTTATCGACCAAGGAATCATTGAAAAGGTAGCCTTTAAGACCTATGGTATCTTACAGCGACAGACCTTGGAAACACTAGCTTTTATTGATTAGAAAAAGCTTTCGCTGAACCCTTGATGGTTTAATTTTCACCCCTTTTGTGCTATAGTTATAAACAAGTAAATCAAAGAAAATAGAGGTAAATAAATGGACGCTCAAACTAAAATTATCCGCGCCAGCCATATGATTGATATGAATGATATCATTCGTGAAGGTAACCCAACCTTACGTGCTGTCGCTGAAGACGTAACCCTTCCACTTTCAGATGAAGATATTATCCTGGGTGAAAAAATGATGCAATTTCTTCGTAATTCACAGGATCCTATCATTGCTGAAAAAATGGGGCTTCGTGGGGGAGTCGGTCTTGCAGCCCCACAATTGGATATTTCAAAACGCATTATCGCCGTTCTCGTTCCAAACCCTGAAGACGCTGAAGGTAATCCACCAAAAGAAGCCTACAGCCTTCAAGAGATTATGTACAACCCTAAAGTCGTTGCCCATTCTGTTCAGGATGCTGCCCTAGGTGAGGGAGAAGGATGCCTTTCAGTAGACCGTGATGTCCCTGGCTACGTTGTTCGCCACGCACGTGTAACCGTTGAATACTTCAACAAAGAAGGTGAAAAGAAACGCATCAAATTCCGTGGCTACAATTCAATCGTTGTCCAACACGAAATTGACCATACTAACGGTATCATGTTCTACGACCATATTAACAAAGACAATCCATTCGCCATCAAAGATGGACTCTTAATTATCGAATAACGACAATAGCCCTCAGTAGAAATACTGAGGGTTTTAGTTTGGAAACAAGAACTTTCTTCTATTTACAAATAGAAAAAACCAACTTTCGTCGGTTCTTTTCTCCTTAGGTAAACTTGTCCTCAGACAAGCATATTGTAAAGTGTTTCATTACCGTGAAGATTAATATAACTTGGGTCAAAGGCTGAAAGACGATCAACGAGGAGAATTCCTCCGATTAGCATCAATTGCATCCTGATAATATCGTGCATCTGCTTGGTTTCCCCCACGTTCCGCACAACGTTTCTGATGTTGTAAACCTCTTTCAATACGGTCACGTTCATCCAAAGCCTTGTTTCTGTCATCTTGACGACGAATATTATTCTGAACAGAGGTATCCATACCACCACCCGATATCGTGTTACTTTCGCTTGGCTCATTCATTGTCTCTGAGAATAAATAACAAATAGCTATAGCTGCAAGAACTAAGAGGGCAATAATTATAGTTGCACTAATACCTAACCACGAAAGAATAAAAACTACCCAACCATACTTTTCAATGAACTGACCAAGACGAGGAACCAGACCAAGGATACCAGAAAACCACCAAACAGCAAGTACATAAACACTAGTATGAAAGGTTCCGCCTAGGAAATTTGCTAACCAGTCAGGAAAAGATAAATGTGTAATCAAAAAATCACTAAATGGTTGAAAAACATTGTAAAGAAGACCATAAGTATATTTCAAAGCTATAATCGTCACTACAATAACTAACAGCCACTTACCAAATTGCTTCATATTTTAACCTCTAACATACATTAACAAAATTAGTTTACTTTATAATAAAAATAACTATCATCAGTTGTTCCAAATAGCGACTGACCGGTCCATATACGGTCCTTATTTTTGTCTGATTGGTCATCTACGTTGTCATTTGATGAGGTAACAGCACTCGTTAAGGATACACCTGTAGGAAGAAATGCCATAGCTGCGCCACCAGGTCCTACGCCTGATTTTGGTCCAGTACTTGCAGTGAGGTAGCCATCTGTAAATTTCGCATATTCAGTCACTACCTTCTCTTTATCACTAACTAAACCGTTATTATCAAAGGTCAAGGTGTCACCTCTACCATTTTTCCAAGTTCCAGCAACACTAGAGAAGTCACCTTTTTGAATAGCATTAATATCCATGCCAGACTGTTTAGCATCAGACTTGCTTGAACTACTTTCTTTACTACTAGAGTCATTCTTAGCTTCATTTGTACTAGTCTGACTGTCATTGGAATCGCTAAAATCTTTCCATGACTCCTGACCTAGTTCAAATAAACTAGCACCACTAAGACCAACTAGACTTGTGCCATCTTTTGTATCTGCCATACTAAAGTCAACAGACTGTGTCTGATTGAAAGCTCCATTCTTAATTTCATAAGTTTCTGCCTTAGCTTCAGGTCTCATTCTCTGGAATTGTTGACAGTAGATGGTACCATCACTGTAAATCTTCATATCAGTCAAATAACCACCCTTGGCAGAAGTCCCAGCACTAATAGCAAACACAGGCTGATCCGTATTATTAAGATAATAAATAGCGTGTACCTTTTCAGGAGATCCAATTAGAAGTTCATCCTTACCATCCTTATTAATATCAGCAAAACTATATTGAATAGTTTCACCTGCATTGACCGCATCAAAAATAATATTAGTTGCATAAGCTTCATCAGTGGCGAGACCACTAGGAACAGAAGATACACTTTTATTCACAATAATCGGACGATAAATGTCTAGAACAGATGCATAGAGTTTTTCGTTATCTTCTTTTTTACTAGAACTACTTGAGGTTGAAGGAGCCTCATTCTGTGACTCTTTCACTTGAGAAGTTGTTGAAGTCGAATTTTTAATTTTCGTCTGTGATGTCGGTAGCTTCTGGCAAGCGACAAGTGGCAACAGACTAGACAACAATACAAGACTTAATAGTTTCTTTTTCATAATACCCTTTCAAAAGGAACTACCTAGCACAATCTAGATAGTTCCACTTTTATTATTTTTCTTTGGTTAATTCAGCTTTCAAACCTTTAGCAGTCAAGGTCAACTTATCACCGTCCAAGGTATAGTCATAGGTGATTCCTTTATCTGATTTCATAGTCTTATTCTTCTTATCTATGGTAAGTTCTTCATCTTGAGAAGAACTCATTCCCAAAAAGTTTGACTCTGAAGTCATGGTTGCTTTTTTACCATCAGACTTAAGTGTCACTTCAACTCCCATAGTTTTTCCCTTATAGGTCCCTTTAGGGCCTGAACTACAGGCTACCAAAACAAGACTCATAGCTAGAAGAGAAACACCTAATAACATTTTTTTCATATTTTTCATTTTACAATATCCCTTTTCAATAAATATGGTGTAAAGTCATCTTTATCCACGACGTTTACGAGCTGTCACACCTGCAAGTCCAAGGATGCCTAGTCCTGCTAAAAGATAAACTGCTGTATCGGTTTCACCAGTTTGTGGGAGTGGCGCTTGATAGTCAGTCGTGCCACGACGGTTTACGACTGCTTGCGTCGCCTCTGCTGTTGCTACTTGAGCAGCAGCAAATGATGTCGTATGAACTCCAACATATGTATTTGAGTTCACACGATTATTCTGAGTACTATTCACATCCTGTCTTACTTGTTTAGCTTTAGCATCACGCTCAGCTTGTCGGCGTAGCGCTTCTTCTTTTGCCTTTCGTTGAGCCGCTTCATAAGCAATACGAGCATCATAGGCAGCTTTTAAGTTAGTATACTTGGTGCCACTCAATGCCGTTTGAGCTTTCGCATTTGTTAATGCTACAATTGCTTTGTCATAGGCAACTTGAGCAGCATCTTGTGCTGCCACTACTTTGGCGTAAGCTTGTCGAGCAGTTTCAAGATTAGCTTTAGCTTTCACAAGTTGCTCATAAGTAGCTTTTGCATCTATTACTGCTTGCTCAGCATCTTTCACAGCTTGTTCAAGTTCAGCTAGTTTCTCTTTTGCTAATGTTGTAGCTGTTTTACGTTGTGCTAATTCTTGGTTAGCTACATCTAATTTATTTTGTGCAGCAGTCAAAGCATTTACAGCTTCATCACGGGCTGTTTTTGCCATATCCAAAGCTGCTACTTTATCAGCATGTGATGCTGTCACTGTTGCTAGTGTGCTTTCAGCTGTTTCAAGGGCTGCTTGGGCATTCGCCAATTCCGTTTTTGCGGTTGCCAATTTGGCTTCTGCATCGGCTGTTTGACGTGGTGTTGCTACCAATGCATCATATACGGCTTTTGCTTGTTCAAAACGTGTTTGTGCTGCTTGTGCTTGTGCCGTTGCGGTCACCAAGGCTGCTTGCGCTGCTCGGTCGGCAACTTCTGCTGCTTGCTTATCTGGAATTACGAAATCAGGTACATTCTTGCTTGAATCTAGCAACTTCTTATCATAATTAGCATAGTCATGTTCGGGCACTAAAAGTACATGTGTTTCAGTCATTGGAATGTCACCAAAACCTTGGTCTGTATGAGTCAATGTAATGGCAAGACCCAATGATGGTTGCTTAACTAATGAACCCACATGTCCATATGAACCATTCATTTCACCTTCGTATACAAAGCCTGCAACATTATCGGCAATTAATTGATACAATTCTGATTTTGTTGCTTCAACTTTATCTCCAACTTTATATAGACTGTTAGCATTGTCATCAATTTGATATGATGATTTAATAATATCACCAGCCATGTTTTCATAGGAATTAATAGTGTTATTTTTACTATACCAATAGCCCATTTCTTTTGCGGCTTCGTTGACCGCTTTCATATCATGTCCACTAAATGGGTCATGATTCTTAGCATATTTTTCAGCTACTAGGCTGGCAAATTTGATGGCATCGGTATTAACAACAAGTTTTGGTTGACCAAGTTGTGCACGAACATCATTAACCAAATAAGCCATATATTGACTCAATTCTGTTTGCAATTCAATTGGAAGATGCTCAACATCATATTTGACACCAGTTGTATCCGGTGTAAATGTGTCAAAATATGCGTCATTCAATTTGCTTGATTCAGCTTCTGATTGAATTACTTTATCTACAGCTGCACTAAGGGCTGCCATGTTATTTGTTGGTGCTTCAAACAACAAATATTTAAGGTTTTGCTTAAACTCATCACTCATTACGATATGTGTTGGGTGATTCGCATCTCTAAGCACTTGTGCTGTTTCATCAGCTTTTGTTTTTGCGGCATCAACATCACTTTTAGCAACTTGAGCGGTTTGGTATGCTTTTTCAGCATTGATATCTGCAGCTTTTATATCAGCATCAAGTTTTGCATCATTTTGTTTAGCTGTTTCAACGCTCTGTTTAGCTTGTGATACTTTGCTAGTCTTCTCAGCCAGTGTAGCCTGTGCATTGGTAACACCTTGTTTAGCTACTTCAACTTCCTTAGCACTTTTATCAACTACTGCTTGTTTTTCAGACTGAATTTGTGTCGCTTCATCAACCGCTTCCTGAGCTTGGTTCACATTACCTTGTGCTTTATTAACGGCTTCTTGTGCTTGCGACTGACTAGCCTCTTTTGTGGTAACATCCGTTTTCGCAGTTTCAACAGCTTCTTTAGCAGACTGTACCTTAGTTTCAGCTGTTGGGATAGCCTCTTTAGCCACCTGAATATTAGTATCTGTCGCTGAGGCTGCGGCCGTCTCTGCTTTTGCAACAGCATCTTGTGCTGTTGTGGTATTTGCTTTAGCAGTATCTAAAGCCTGCTTTTTACTGTCAGCCACTGACTGAGCTTGTGCTTGAGCTTCTTGATTATTTTCAAATGTTGCTTTTGCGGATGCAACTTGTTCTGCGGTAACTAACTGGGGCTGTGCCTGACTGGCTGTTGTCGTAGTAGTATCAACACTATCAGCATGTGCTTCTTGGCTAATGATACCTGTCGCAAGGACAGCTGTCGCCAAGGAAACTGATGAAATGATTTTCTTAGAATTCATCATAAACTCCTTTTGACTTTTAAACACACCCCATTAATTAAAATGCCTCACTAATTATCCCCCCCCCCGAAAATTTGTCAAGACTTTTTTGGTATTTTTTTAAAAAATTTAATAGCTTTTTTAGTATTCCTTAAAAGATAAAAACATTGGTATTACAACACTTTTACTAGTCGTTATATATTTTCAGAAAATAATTGCGCTCTTTCTTTCTAATCTAATATTTATATTTGCAAATACATTCGGACTCTTAAAGTGTATAAATAATAAAATTACAAGGCTTAACAGACTTATTTTGTTAAAATCTTTTTTAACTTTCTGTTTTTATTCTTAATAAAAACAAAAAACCAACTTTCGTCGGTTCTTTTCTTCTTAGGTAAACTTGCCCTCAGACAAGCATATTGTAAAGTGTTTCATTACCGTGAAGATTAATGTAACTTGGGTCAAATTCCGAAAGACGTTCAAGCAGGCCATCATAATCATTCTTATCACTAAGAGCCACGCCAATAAGAACTGGACCTTTGCCTTTATTGGCACGTTTGATGTACTCAAAACGAGTGATGTCGTCATTTGGTCCCAAGATATCATTTACAAATTCACGAAGGGCACCTGGACGTTGTGGAAAATTAACCACAAAATAGTGCTTGATGCCATTATAAATAAGGGCACGTTCTTCCATCTCTGGCATACGGTTGATGTCATTGTTACCTCCTGAGATGATACAAACGATGGTTTTTCCCTTAATCTCATCTTTAATCACTTCAAGGGCCGCTACAGAAGCTGCACCTGCAGGTTCTGCAATGGTACCAACTTTAGAGTACATATCAATTAAGGTTTCTGAAATCAGCCCTTCATCAACACCCAAGAGGCGATCCACATGTTTACGAGCCACTTCGTAAGTTTTGGTTCCCACCTTTTGGACAGCAATCCCATCCGCAAATTTATCGATTTCTTCGAGTTTTACAGGATAGCCACGGTCAAAAGCTGCTCTCATGCTACGAGCGCCACTAGCTTCAACACCGATAACCTCCATAGATGGTGCCACATCTTTGATATAAGTAGAAACACCAGAGATGAGACCACCACCACCTACTGGAACCAAGATACTATCAAAGGAAACACCCTCCTCTTGAGCCTGCTCATAAATTTCATAAGCAACTGTTCCTTGACCCGCTTGGACATTATAATCGTCGAATGGAGCAATGAAAGTCATGCCTTCAGACTTGGTATATTCCTGTGCTGCTTGAGCAGAAGCATCAAAGGTATCTCCCACCAATTTGATTGTTACAAACTTGCCACCAAAGAAACGGACTTGACCAATTTTTTGGTGAGGCGTTGTTACTGGCATAAAGATGGTTGCCGGAATCTTCATCTCGTTACAAGTGTAGGCAACCCCTTGAGCATGGTTGCCGGCTGATGCACAAACCACTCCACGTGCCTTATCCTCATCGCTTAACTGATGGATGGCATAGTAGGCTCCACGCAATTTGAAAGAGCGCACCTTTTGCATGTTTTCTTTTTTAATATAGATGGTTGCTCCGTATTTTTCAGACAAATAGCGATCAAAATCTAGTGGTGTACGTTCCACTACGTTTTTTAAGACTTCGTTAGCCTTTACGATATCATTTGCAGTAATCATTGGCTCTCCTTTGACACAATATTCAAACTATTTCTATTGTATCACAATTTTCAGAGAAATAGCAGTTTACCCAAAGAAAACTCCTTGTTGGCACAAAGAGTTTTACCTATTATTTGTTATCTTTTTTTGACATCAAGAAATTACGAAGGGCTGCCAGTGCGGCTGCACCTGCTAAAACAATGGCTGTAAGGATAGCCACAGCATGTTCCCCCCACTTATGAGATTTTGCTGTTTTGACAATTGTCTCTTTGAGACCTTCTGTCGTTCCTTTATCACCTTTTTGTGTTGTGGTTTTATTGGCAATATTAAGATTTTGACTACCACTGTAGGTGTTATCTGATGAGGCTGTGTTAGCAACTTCTTGAAGGGTCCCATGAGTGTAACGAACATTTGTCGTGATGCTATCAATCATCTCAACAATATTTCTAATTGTCCTTGCATCATATAAACCACCCTCAGTATCCTTTAAAATAGATACTGCTAATTTTTCAATAGAAGCTTCTGAAGATGCTGCTACCATAGAATGAACTTCTGAGCTTGCTGTTTCTGAATATCTTGCATAATTGCTAAAGAGTGACGCTGCTTCTGTGATTGTTTCTGAAGTACTTGGCAAGGATTCTGATACACGTGGAGAATCAGGGAATCTATTCCAACTATTGATGTTTTCTGATAGTCCACCAAGGATGACCTCTTCTGATGTGCCTACTGTTTCAGAAGTCGCCGAAGCCACTTCTGAAGGACTCACTTGACTTTCTGATTCTGTCAATGAAAGGACTGGTTCAGCCACTACATGTGATTCTGAAACGACTGTTGTCGTTGCAATGGCCGACTCTGAGACCATGGCACTGCTTGCAGGCTCTGATTCAGACATTGAAGATGCTGAAGCCCTTGTGTTGACTGAGGTTGCTGATGATACCGTTGCACTTTCTAAAATGTCTGATAATGCTTCTGAAGTCGCTAAGCTTATGGCCTCCGAAGCTAGTGTATTTACTGAAGCTGATTCTGGCGCTCCTTGACCAGAGTTAGATACCAGGTCTCCATCTTTCTCATCAAATGGTGTTTCTGATTCCATAGATACTGGGATAGCTGCTGATTTTATGAGTGTATCAACTAATGGTGCTGGTTGCATTGTTTCATCTGGTTGAACATGTTCAACAATCGGTTTCACATCTGTAGAAACTTCTGAATCTTTAGTTACTGATATGTTTTCTGAATGAGCTGTTTCTGAGCTTGCTTCAGCTGTTACGGTATTATCTGCTTTCTTACCAGCTTGGTTAGTAACTGATTTTAAGATAACCGGTGCTACCGGTGTTGCTCTTGTATCTTCCTTGATGTAAAGCATGTTCCAGAGAGTCAACTTAGGAACTGAAATGACAAGGACTGGTTGACCATTGTCATCTGTTTCAAGGCTTGCTTGTGCCTTCTTCATGCTTGAAGTTGCCCAATCATCTGGTGATGTCACATAGACTTGATTGGCAATCTTAGCGGCTTCTTGAGCTGTTTTACCTGCTAGGCTAAGACGAACTGTGAGATTTTCTTGTGCATCCGGTGTTTTATTATCCGCATACCCCTCTTCATTATGCCAGCCCGCATTGATACCCATCATGTTAATCATTTGAACAGTTGAGAAACCTTTTCCTGATTTAGCAAATGTCCAAACTTGATTTCCCGTCACACCTAGCGCATCTTTAGAAAGGATTTCACCAGCAGCATTCTTGATAGACACAGCTTGAATGCTGTTAGTCACACCCTCGCCACGAAGAAGGTTTTCGTAAGCAGTAATAAACTGTTGGTAATTGTAAAGCTTACGAATAGCATCCTTAGCCACACTCAGGTATTGAGTTGGGTAATAAGCACTTTGAAGGACGTTTAGGGCTGCATTAGCATTGGCAAGGGCTGCAATGGACATGTGGTAACCACCAGCTGCAGCTACTGTCGCATCTACGAGAAGAGTCGCATCGGTCTGCAATGGCTTACCAGCAAGGGCATCTTTACCAGCACCGTTAGTTGCTTTTCCGCCAGAAACAGTATAGTCAATACCTGGTTCTTCCATGTAAGCACCGACGATGAGTGATTTACCAGTTTTATTGCGGACCATATCAATGCGTGCTTTCAAATCCCCATAGGCAACTTGCATACGTCCTGGAAGCACTGAACCACCGTTTGTCCAAAGCTCATTATAAACAACATCTTGACGTGCCTTGGCTAATTTATCATCATTACCGCCATTGACATCATTGATTGTGATGTAATAGTTCTCACCAATAAGGTCTTTCATGGCATTAATAAATGATGCATATGAATCAGACATCATGTGTGAGTCAGCTTCGTCTGTGCTGTGACGGTGCTCATAATCTGTCACACGGTTGTCACCAATTGTATCACCTTGCCAACCATCAAATCCCATACGGTCCATGGCTGATTTCATGACACCTGCAATGTATTTTTGCCAATCAGGATTAGCTGGATCATAGTAAACTTGAGTTGGGTTGTCACCGATAGTGTAAGTCATCGGCTCACCCTTCTTACCAAAGCTGTCATAGAAATTATAAACCAAAGCAGCGAGCGGAAGGGCTGGATTCTTTGGATTTGAATCTGCTGAAATCATGTTATAGAGCATGGCAACAGCGCCAGACTTATGCACTTGATTCACCAATTCTTTAACGGCCTTAGTGTCAACCTGGGTGTGACTCCAGGTATTCCATTTTTGAACAAAGCTATCAACACCCTTTGGGAAAGGATTGGTAGCTTCACTATAAGCATCGTAGAAGAAATAAGAGTTAATATTCATAGACTTCATAAGCTCAAGCTCTTTACGGTAGGCCTTAAGATTTTTGACAAGGATACTATTTTGATCAGTCGGTGAACCTGCTACAATACCGTAACGTGGGAAGACTGTCCAATCATCTTCAACAGATAAGCCAACACGTTTACTTGTCAAGGCTTTACCCAATTTGTCGTTGACACTGATTGTCACCAAGTAACCTGTGTTGTTTATCAACCATTCTGACGCAACAGTCAAATTTGAAACCTTAACCGAAGCCCCTGCTGCCAATGTCACATCAACATTATCTTGACCGATGATTTCTGAAGCCTGTTGAAGGGTCAAGTTGACAGTCAAAGTTTGAGTTTCTGCTCTTGGGTTAGATACAACAACAGAGTAGTTAACATCACCATCAGCCTTACTATAGGCTGCTTTTGTTGTTTCTGGATCTGTCAAGTAAGCATCGCCATTCAAGTTTTGTTCTGTCACTCCAGTAACTGGTGTTACTTGGGCTGTTGAATGACGTCCTGCTTCCGTAGCATTATCAGATGATGATGTGATGGTTTCCACAGCAGCTGACTCAGGAGCTAGCGCTTCACTAGCTACAAGAGTTTCTGAGCTAGCGCTCTCTGTTGGTACCGCTTGGGAAAATACTGTGGTAGCAGTCGCAGTTGTTGCCGTATCTGTCGTAACAGCTGCAGACGATGGACCTATTTCTGTTGTTGCAACTGGAGCAACCACCTCAGTTGGTACCACGACCAAGTTATCTGCCTTGCTGGTAATGGCGGGGTTGGTTGCTTCGGAACTGACAACGTTATCTGCCTTGGCTACTTGACTAATTCCCAAGACACCACCAGCTACAAACAAACCTGATAATAATTTAGTTGACGATACTTTCTTTGACATCTATCTCTATCCTTCTACAAAATCTTTATCACCTCGGCGTTTCAAATTATCACTATTTTATTTGCATGCAGTAAACTCGAGTCGTTTTTAGTTTCATAAAAACCGCTTAGTGTTTCTTATGAAATTAATGTTAACTTAATCTTTTTTGTAAAACAAGGGAATTTCCGGTAATCCTCGTAAACGGTAACTTTTTCATCATGAATGGTCAGATTTTTTTTAGAAATTCTAGAGCAACATTTTTAATATCATTAAATATTCTTTATTTTTATCTCTCCAAAATGACAAAGATAATTCATAAATGCTGAAGATTCAGTCTAGCAACTTATAATGTCTTGAAGGTCATCTAGACTAGCAAAAAAACACTTCCCATACAAGGTGGGAAATGGTTTGCTTATCTATTTTTGGTATCTAAAATGATGGTCACAGGCCCATCATTAACTAGACTAACCTGCATATCTGCACCAAAGCATCCTCGTTCTACAGGAACATGGGTTGACAAGGATTGATTGAAATCGTCATAGAGTTGGCTAGCCATATCTGGCTTTGCAGCTCCTGTAAAGGCCGGTCGGTTCCCTTTTTTCGTATCCGCAAAAAGCGTAAACTGAGAAATCGACAAAATCTGGCCACTAACATCCTTAACAGAGAGATTCATCTTGCCAGCTTCGTCTGAAAAAATGCGCATATTGACAATCTTACGCACCGCATAATCCAAATCCTCTCTGGTGTCCTCTGGACCCACTCCGACCAAGAGTAAGAGACCCTGATTAATAGCACCAACCGTACGATCCTCAATAGCTACGGAGGCCTTTTGCACGCGCTGAATCACAATCTTCATAGCAAGAGCTCCTTAACCATTGGTACGTTTAACACTGTAAACATCTGGAATAATTTTAATTTTATCCACAAGACCAGTCAATTCAATGAGGTTGGCAATTTCAAAACTAACATGAATATTGGCAAACTTCATGTCCTTAGTTGGTTGCGCATTGACCGTCGCAATACTCTTAGTCGTATTTGACAAGATTTGAAGAACATCATTCAACAGACCTGAACGGTTAAGACCATAGATGTCAATCTCAGCCAAATAAGATTTATTAGCATTACGCTCATCCCACTCTACTTCAATTAACCGTTGTTCATAACCTTCCTGACTCTTGATATTATGGCAGTCTGAACGGTGAATGGCGATACCACGTCCTTTAGTGATGTAACCTTCAATTTCGTCTCCAGGCACTGGGTTACAGCACTTGGCAATACGCATGAGGAGACCTGAGGCACCTTGGATGATAACCCCATTTTCACTCTTGACCTTAAGAACCTCTTTCTTCTCAGTCTTGACTTCGCCACCCTTCATTAGCTCTTCAGCTTCAGCCTTAGCCTTAGCACGCTCTTCTTCACGACGTTCTTTTTCCGTCAAACGATTGAAGACAGCAGCAGCACTGATTTCACCAAAACCAACAGCCGCATAGAGAGCCTCCTCACTGCGTACGCTCATACGAGGAAGAATTTCCTCTATATGCTTCTTGTCCAGATATTTATTGGCAATGTAGCCCTGCTCTTGGAAGTAGCCAACCAAAAGCTCACGCCCCTTGGTGATAGAAGCTTCTTTGTCTTGATTTTTAAAGAATTGACGAATCTTATTTCTGGCCTTAGTGGTCTTAACCATCTTAATCCAGTCACGGCTAGGACCAAAAGAATTAGCATTGGTGACAATCTCAACCACGTCACCTGTCTTGAGCTTAGCAGTCAGAGGAACCATACGACCATTGACTTTAGCACCTGTAGCCTTTTCACCGACTTGGGTATGGATGGCATAGGCAAAGTCAATAGGACCCGAATCTTTAGGCAATTCCTGAACAGCTCCATTTGGTGTAAAGACGTAGATACGTTCTGAGAAGATATCCTCTTTAACAGAGTCCACAAATCCCATAGCATCGCCATTTGAGGCATCTTGGAGTTCCACGAGATCTTTAATCCAGTTCATTCCCAAAGCAGATTCTTTCGAATCTACCTTGCCCTTGATACCTTTCTTGTAAGCCCAATGAGCTGCAACCCCGTATTCGGCAACTTGGTGCATTTCCTTAGTACGGATTTGAATTTCAATAGGCCCTTTTGGCCCATAAACCGTTGTATGGATAGACTGGTAACCGTTGGATTTAGGATTGGCAATATAGTCTTTGAAGCGACCAGGCATGGGGCGCCAAAGCTCGTGGATGTAACCCAACATGGCATAAACATCACTGTGCGTCTCCATGACACAGCGAATGGCAATCAAATCATAAATTTGATCGAAGCGCTTCTTCTTATCACGCATCTTACGATAAATTGAGTAGATGTGTTTGGGGCGGCCATAAATGTCTCCGACAAGTCCCTGTTCAGAGGTATAGGTCTTGATTTTAGCGACAATCTCATCCACAAGTTCCTCACGTTCACGGCGTTTTTCCTTCATCATGTGGGAAATTTTGTAGAATTCCACCTCGTTAAGATAACGGAAGGCCATATCTTCCAGTTCCCATTTAATACGGCTGATACCCAAACGGTGAGCCAAGGGAGCATAGATTTCCATAGTTTCACGAGAAATACGCTCTTGCTTGTCCTTACGAAGATGCTTAAGGGTACGCATATTATGCAAACGGTCTGCCAATTTAACCAAGATAACACGAATATCCTTAGACATGGCCATAAGCATCTTACGGTGATTTTCAGCTAGTTGCTCCTCGTGTGACTTGTACTCGACCTTACCAAGCTTAGTAACACCATCTACGATATTTCGTACATCAAGGCCAAAATCTGCTTCCAAATCATCTAGCGTCTTTTCGGTGTCTTCAACGACATCATGCAAGAAACCACAGGCCACTGTCACTGCATCAAGATGGAGATCTGCCAAGATACCTGCCACTTGAATAGGGTGGATAATATAAGGTTCTCCTGACTGACGAAATTGCCCATTATGAGCCTCCGTCGCATAATGCCAGGCTTTTTCCACTAATTTTAAATCATCTGCTGACATGTAAGCCGAGCAAATGTCTAAAATTTCTTCGCCTGTTATATTTTTATCTTTAGCCATGATTTCTTCCTTCGCTACTTTTTAATTATCCTTTATTTTATCACTTTTACAAGTAAAGAAAAAGAGCTAGATAAGCAATTCTTAGCCAGAAGGAGGCAACTTGAAAAACACAATATCTTGTGTTAGAATGATTGAGCAAACACAAGATATAGATAGAAAGAGGACGCTTATGTCTCAACTTACCCTCGTGTATATTAGTCTTAGTGGCAATACCCAAAGCTTTGTCAAACGGATGTCTGATTATTTATCCCTAAAACACGGGATTACCTGTCGCCAAATCAATATTAAAGAACTCAATCATGAAACCTTCCAAGTGGACGAACCCTTTGTCGCTCTATTGCCAACCTACCTTGAAGGAGGCAATGGCATCGACAATGGAGATGTCGAAATCCTAACTAATCCACTGGGAGACTTTATCGCAGCCCATGATAACTACAAACGTTGCTTTGGTATCATCGGTTCTGGTAACCGCAACTTCAACAATCAATACTGCCTAACTGCTAAGCAATATAGTAAACGTTTTGGTTTCCCTATGTTAGGGGACTTCGAGCTTCGTGGTACACAGTCTGATATCGAACGTCTGGCACCCATTATCCTAGAAGCACAAAAGAACTTTAAACAACTATAAAACTAAAGCCAAAAAGCCCT
>NZ_JASUZV010000010.1:0-79725 GCF_030284685.1 Streptococcus raffinosi | reverse complement strand
CTCTCTTAAGACAACTCCTATATTCTAGCAAATCTAGAATATCTTGTCAACACTTTTTGAAAAGTTTTTTCCAAACTCCCTCATGTCTCAGCTTCATCCTCCGATGTAGCCTACTCATATTATCATCTCTTGCTTGCCTTGTCAATAACTTTTTATCATTTTAAAGGGTATTTAAAAAAACGTTCAGTCTACACCTTTCTTAGCAGCTTTCTTATTTATTTTTATTAAATTAAATAAGAAAACAGTACATTGCTGTACTGTTAGATAGTGAACTTAAAAATTTCTATTATTTGCATTATAACCATATTTTTCAATGAAATCTTGACGAAACTCAAGTAAATTGTCATCAATAATAGCTTGACGTACTTTCGCCATCAAATTCACCAGGAAGTAGAGATTATGATAACTTGTCAAACGAATTCCAAATGTCTCATCTGCCTTCAGTAGGTGTCTAACATAAGCACGTGTATAGTTCTTACATGTGTAACAATCACACTCAGGATCTATAGGGCTAAAATCTTCTGCGTATGCCGCATTTTTAACTACAAGACGTCCTTGACTAGTCATACAAGTTCCGTTTCGAGCGATTCTTGTAGGAAGAACACAATCATACATATCAACACCACGGATTACACCATCAATCAAACTATCTGGTGCACCTACTCCCATGAGATAACGTGGTTTATTCTCAGGAAGTAAAGGTACAGTAAAATCTAGAACTGCATTCATCTCTTCATGAGTTTCTCCTACCGCAAGACCACCAATAGAGTACCCTGGAAAATCCATGGAAACCAAATCATGCGCAGATTGTCTACGAAGGTCTTCGAAACCAGCTCCTTGTACAATACCAAAGAGCCCTTGATCATATGGACGGCGATGCGCCTTTAGTCCACGCTCTGCCCAACGACTTGTACGTTCAATTGATTTTTTAACATAATCGTATGGTTGATAAAATTGAGGACATTCATCAAAGCTCATCATAATATCTGAGCCCAGATTATTTTGAATAGAGATGGCCTTCTCAGGAGATAGGAACATCTTACTTCCATTAAGGTGATTTTTAAATGTCACCCCTTCTTCTGAAATGTTTCGTTTTTCTGCTAGTGAATAAACTTGGAAACCACCACTATCTGTAAGAATAGCTTGGTCCCAATTCATAAATTTATGGAGTCCACCAGCTTTAGCAACAAGCTCATCACCAGGTCTGAGCCATAAATGATAGGTATTTGCTAAAATAATTCCTGACCCCATCTGTTTTAATTCTTCAGGAGATTGCGTTTTTACTGTAGCCTGAGTACCTACAGGCATAAACATCGGTGTCGGAAAGGTTCCGTGAGGGGTGATAATTTCCCCTAGACGTGCCCCTGTGTGTTTTTCTTTCTTTATAAGACGATATTTAATAGGAAAATCAGTCATTTATGCTCCTTACGTTAGGAAAAACAGTCCTAAGTATTATTTTGTAAGTGGTCATTATCCACAACCGCTTTAGTTTACCAAAATTTATAGGAATTGTCAGCTTCAATTTCTCAAAACGGCTATTCTAAAATATCTAAGCTTTTGGTAAACAAAAAGCAACAGTCTCGAGCACTGTTGCTTTCAATAATGTCTTAAGCTGAAAGAACTTTACGTCCTTTACGACGACGAGCTGCAAGAACACGACGTCCGTTTTTAGTTGACATACGGTGACGGAATCCGTGTTTACGTTGACGACGGATTTTACTTGGTTGATAAGTACGTTTCACGTTGAATACCTCCTGATAGATTTTCGTATTCGTTTAGCCGGCTATTTTTGATCAGATACTAAACATACCATACTATTTTATAGCAATAGCGTGTTCTTGTCAAGAAATACTTTAGACAATAATTCCATCATATCGTAAAAGACAAACACTAGAACTTAAAAGAGCGACTTAGTCATTTCTACCGGTGCTAAAAGTCTCGATGATCCCATTACTTCGTTCATTTAAAGATTTTGAGTCAATTTTGCGATTTTTTGGAGTTGTTCCTTTCGCTCATGGTCCGTCATATACTCAACACGTGTAATCTGGGTGACTTTAACTGCTTTAAACCCACAAGGTTTTAGGATTTGAAATTTCAAAACTTTGGAGTAGTCTTGTGCAAAAGGAAGGAAAATCCTCGGTGTATTGTGCGTAGTGATAATCCAGGCCTTGCCAGCAAGCCTACCTTTCAAACCACGTGGGGTATTATCATAAGCAAAATCAGCAACAAATACACGTTCAATAAATCCTTTTAAGATAGCTGGCATCCCACTCCACCAAGTTGGAAAAATAAAGATTAACTGATCTGCCCAAACTAACAAGTCTCGATAGTGTTTCATAGCTACATCATTCGCCAGGTCTCTTCTCCTATGTGTAGCATCAAAACGTAAAACAGGGTCGAACTGCTCTTTATACAAATCTAAAATCCTTAACTCATGTTTAGGCGATAAATTTTCTTTAACAGTCTCTAGTATAGAGGCATTGTAGCTCTTGTCGTTTGGATGTGCATAAATCATTAAGATCTTCATTACTTAGCTCCTTTAATATAAATATCAAGCATAGTTCTTACAGTTTCTTGAACAGTAGTCTCTGTAAAATTATCAGCAATGGGACTTCTTGCTAGCATAGCCAAACCAGTGATAAAACTCCAAAAATGCATCAAAACTTCTGCATCACTACCTGAAAGTTTCTCCTCGCTTTTTAATTCCAGAGCTATCTTTTTAAAATATTCAAATCCTGGTAAGTGGGAATTGACAGAAATACTTGTTGGAGAAAATTCCATATAGTTAAAGGGAAACTTGATAAACAAGGCCTCAAAGATATTCGTTTCTTGTTGAGCAAATCTTACAAAGTTACAACCCATTAATACCAGTCGATTTCTTGCGTTGAGAGAAGATGCAATCCCTTGAGTCATATTTTTCAAAAAGATCTCCGATAAGTGCTCCAAAACAACTTTCATATAGGTATCTTTATTGTCAAAGTGCTTATAGGGAGCTCCATGAGTAACGCCACATTTTTGGGCAATTGTACGCATAGATAATTGGTCAATCCCCTTTATCCTTATTTCCTCAATTCCGGTTTTAATTAGCTTCTCCTTCAATTCAGCAGTATTACGTTTCATCTTCGACTCCTATTTACAATTAAGTAGACATCGACTACTTTTTAATTAAAGTATACGCTGTATACTTTAATTTGTCAAAAAAAAGCTAGCCTTTAAACCAGACTAGCTTATATCAGTAATACATACTATTCTAATTATACTTTTGTTACAACCACGTATCGATTGGGATCGTCACCTTCTGAGTGACTTTCAACACCTTCAATTTGAGATATAGCCTTGTGGATAATTTTTCGTTCACTATTCGTCATCGGATCCATCACATACTCTCGACCTGTTTCTTTTACTTTAGCTGCTGTTTTTTCAGCTAAATCAATCAAAGTCTCCGTACGTTGCTCCAAATAGTCTCGAACATTAAGAACAACACTAAATCGTTTAGAATGATGGTCATGCAAATAATTTTGTGCCAAAAGTTGCAATGATTTAAGGACTTTACCGTGATAACCTATAACACGACCAGGTTGATCCGTCTCAATCTGAATAATGATATTACGACGATTGTGACTGACCTCTAAACTAGCATCAACATCCATTTCATAGATGATTTTTTCAAGATAAGATAAAACGTCGTCCGCAGCCACTTGAACATCCTCTAAATTGTTTTCAGAAGTTTCTTCTGAACTAAACTCAGATGCTACAAAAGAGCTGAAATCATCTTCTGAAGTTTCTGTAGCTTGAATTTGAGTAACCGATTCCTGTTCAGATTCTAGAGAGGATACCACTGAATCCGATACACTTTCTTCTAATGACTGGCGCTTAATAGCTAGAGGAATAACTGTTGCCTTAGATGGCTCCTGTTTTTTCTCCGATGGCTTTTCATCAAAGATCTCTACAGGGGTTGTTTCCTCCTCAATTTCCTCTTCCATTTCCTTGCTATCCACAAGATCGGCAAGCCTTGTCACTTTACTGAAAGTATTGGTTTCTTCTGTCGGGCTTGTGATAGCCTTATTTTGATAATTGATATTATCGGCAAAATCTTTTACGGTATTATCTTGGTCTGCTTCATACGCTGATTGTTCATTTATTGGTTCAATGCTAACTCGAGCAGGTTTCTTTCCAAATCCTAGAAAGCCTTTTTTCTCACGAGAAATCACCTTGATGTGGGCCTTCATACGAGGTAACTTAAGAACTTTCAAACCTTTTTCGATAGCTTGTTCAACTGTTCGTCCGGAATAGACAACCATAAAAAGCCTCCTTACTTACGTTTGTGCGCCTTTTTCTTGGCACGACGAATCTTAGCTTTACGTTCTTTTTCTTCCGCTTCCAAACGATTACGTTCAGCAATAATTTTAAATGGATTATTGAAAACCAAAATCTGAACAACTTGGAAGGCATTTGAGACTGCCCAATAAAGTGCTACCCCTGAAGAAATCTGCGTTCCAAACCAGAAAATAAAGACTGGAAGCAAGATATTCATAACAAGTAACATCGAACTACGTTCTTTAGCTGCTTTATTCGTCAACCAAGTTGAAAGGAAGGTGAATGCAGCTGCCAAAATCGGAAGAATAAAGTAGGGGTCTTTCTGACCAAGGTCTACCCAGAGGAAGGTTCCTTCTCGTAACTCAGGTACACGTGTAAGCGCACCGTAAAGAGCCATCAAAATAGGAAACTGAATCAGGAGAGGAACGAAGCTGGCATAGGGATTAACACCATGCTCTTTGTAGAGTTCTTGCTGTGCATTAGCAAGAGCTTCACGATTTTCACTTCCTGGATACTCACCCTGCAATCGTCGTAACTCTGGCTGTAGTTCTTGCAATTCACGACTTGACTTAATTTGGCGATTATACAATGGAATCATAACTGCACGAATCAAAATCGTAAAGATAATAATCCCTAGTCCAATAGAGCCGCCAATTGAAAGTCCTTGAACAGCCTTACCAAACATTAGAATGAAGCGTTCCCAAAGTCCTGTAGACTGGCTTGTGACATCACTGCGTCCACAAGCTGATAAAGCCAAGAGAGCTCCTGCTCCTAAAACGAATAAATTAAGTTTTCTTTTCACTAAAAACTCCTTTTACATGACAAAGAATTGTCTTATCTCCGTCTACTAGGATGGTAGCATCAACAAAATTTTGTCTTGATGAATTCCATACCATGACGGCGAAGATGATTTTCTAATCCTTATATAACTTTGCTATTTTTAAGACATGAACGAGATTGCTGTAAATTTCTTGGTAACTTAAGTCCTCAACACCTTTACGAGCAATAACGACAAAATCTTGATGTGCTAATTGAGATGACATGTCCATCAGTGCATGTCGTAGACGACGTTTTACCCGATTCCGAGTAACTGCATTACCAAGACGCTTGCTAACTGACAAACCTACGCGATAATGGAGTAAATCACGATTTAGACAGTAGACAACAAATTTTCGATTGGCAACACTGTGCCCTGCGTCAAATAATGCTTTAAAGTCCTTCTCTTTCTTAATACGATAAGATTTTTTCAAAATACGACTCCAAACTCAAAATTAGTACTATTATACCATAAATAGCAAAAAAGCCCAAAACCTTATAGTTTGGGCCTTAGAGACTTATTTTTTAAGATTTAGGTGAGCTTCTTTGATTTGCCATTTAACTTGGTCGAAACCTGTTCCACCAAGAGAATGACGACGCTCAACAGCGGTATGAGACTTGAGTGTTTCATAGATATCTTCTTCAATTAAATCTGAGACTTCTTGATAACGTTCAAGAGGAACATCTTGGAGATAGTGTCCAGCTTTAGTACACTCAAGAACAAGTTTCCCTACAATCTCATGCGCCTCACGGAATGGAAGACCTTTAGCCGCAAGATAATCAGCCAACTCAGTAGCATTTGAAAAGTCTTTTTCTGTTGACTCTGCCATATGCTTATCGTTAACAGTCATAGTATTGAGCATACCTGCAAGAATATCAATGGCTACAGTAATCGTTTCTACTGTATCAAACATACCTTCCTTATCCTCTTGCAAGTCCTTATTATAGGCTAAAGGTAGTGACTTCATCACAGTCAATAATCCAATCAGATTACCGTAAACACGACCTGATTTCCCACGGATAAGCTCTGCCATGTCTGGATTTTTCTTTTGAGGCATAATGGAAGAGCCTGTAGAGAACGTATCTGAAAGAGTGACAAACTTGAATTCATTAGAACACCAGCTAATAATTTCTTCACAAATACGTGTCATATGCATCATGAGAATACTTGAATTTGATAAGAATTCTAAAATGAAATCACGGTCAGAGACGGCATCTAGAGAATTACTATATGGTTTTGCAAATCCCATTAAGTCAGATGTCATCTTCCGATCAATAGGGAAAGTTGTACCTGCCAAAGCTGCGGCACCAAGAGGCGATACATCTGTATGTTTGATATTAAATTCAAAACGTTCAGCATCACGTGTAAACATGTTGTAATAAGCCATCAAGTGATGACCGAAAGAAATTGGTTGTGCATGTTGTAAGTGAGTATAGCCGGGCATAATCGTATAGATATGTTTATCTGCTAGATTCACTAGAGTATTTCGTAAGTTATCAAGTCTCTCAATAACTTCAAAGAGCTTGGCTTTAAGATACAGGTGCATATCCGTTGCAACTTGGTCGTTACGAGAACGTGCTGTATGAAGTTTCCCTGCTACGGGCCCAATCTTAGCCGTCAATAGACTTTCCATATTCATATGAATATCTTCATTGGAAACATCAAACTCTAGTTTACCAGCCTTGTATTCCTTAAGTAACTCTTCCAAGCCTTGTTTAATTTGTAAAGACTCCTCTTTGGTAATAATTCCTGTCTCACCCAGCATGGTTACGTGAGCAATGGAACCTTTAAGATCGAACTCAGCCATTTTTTGGTCAAAGGAAATTGAAGCACCAAATTCTTCGACCCATTTTTCAAGACTAGCTTCGAACCGACCGCCCCACAGTTTATGATTTTCTGCCATAGTTATATGTTAAAGATTTCCCCAAAGGATAGGATAATCTCTTGTCCTTTCTTAATGCTTATAACAAGTAATGACCTCTCAGGCCACAATAATTCAAATGAAAAAAGCTAGATATTTTTTGTCTAGCTTAAGTTGTCTCTCTGGACACTTGTTTTCCTAAAACCCGATCTCAGTCGTGGCTTATTTAGGCTCGTGACGCCTCTCAGAACGCCTTAACGATAGTAATATAAGTTATAAGAAAAGAGTACCAGATGCGGATCTCTGTCCACTTTTATCTGATATGAAGAATTGTCCTTCTAACAACCCACTTTTCTTATGAAGTCTTTCATTATTTGTCAAATGGATGATTAACTTGAGAATTTACCTGTGTTGGAAGTCCCCAGAGTTTGATAAATCCAACAGCAGCATCTTGATCAAAACTATCCGCAGATGTGTAAGTAGCCAAGTTTTCATCATATAGTGAATTATCTGACTTACGAGCAACTACCTGAGCATGACCTTTGTAAAGTTTTACTTTAGCAGTACCATTAACTACTTTTTGTGTTTCTTTGATGTAAGCAATGATGGCTTGAGTTGCTGGGCTAAACCACAAAGCATTATAGATAAGATTTGACAATTCATTTTCAAGGATTGGTTTGAAGTGAGAAACTTCACGTACCAAAGTCAAGTCCTCAATCTCCTTATGGGCAGTCAAGAGAGCAATGGCACCTGGGCACTCGTAAATTTCACGTGATTTGATACCAACAAGACGGTTCTCAACGTGGTCGATACGTCCAACACCATGTTTACCAGCGATAACATTCATTTCTTGGATAAGGTCCGCCAATTTCATTTCTTTACCATTAAGGGCAACTGGTTTACCTTCCTTAAAGGTTACATCAACAAATTCAGCTTCGTCTGGGGCAGACTCTGGTGAGTTTGTAATCCCAAAGGCTTCTTCTGGAGCTTGATTCCAAGGATTTTCAAGAACACCACATTCATTAGCACGTCCCCAAAGGTTTTGGTCCACTGAATAAGGATTATCGAGATTTGCAGGAACTGGAACACCATTAGCCTTAGCATATTCAATCTCTTCCTCACGAGACCATTTCCAATCACGTACTGGCGCTACTACTTTAAGGCTTGGATCAAGAGCTGCAATGGCAACTTCAAAACGAACTTGGTCATTACCTTTACCAGTACAACCGTGAGCAATGGTTGTAGCACCAGTCTTATGAGCGATTTCAACTAATTTTTTAGAAATAATTGGACGACTGAGCGCTGAAACCAAAGGATATTTTTGCTCATAATAAGCATGCGCTTGAAGGGCTGGGAGTACGTAATCTTCTGCAAATTCATCTTTAACATCTAGGACGTAAGATTCTATAGCTCCAACTGTAAGAGCTTTATCATGGATAAATTCAAGATCCTTACCTTCACCGACATCCATACAAACAGCGACAACATCATAATCTTTTTTTAACCAAGTAATAGCTACTGAGGTGTCAAGACCTCCAGAATAAGCAAGAATAACTTTCTCTTTTGACATAATATTTCTCTTTTCTTATATTTTCTTGTGGTTTCTATCTCTATCAACCTTACGAGATTTATTATATTGCATATTTATTCATTTGTCAACCATAATTTGTTATTTTTTTATATTTATTTTTATTTTTTTGCTTATTTTTATACTTTAAGCATAAAAAATGTGTATTTATCAAGTTTTATTCATTTATACACAATTACTTCTTAAAAAATAAAAAAGCACTCTCAAATACTAGCTAGCTAGATCCAAAAGTGTTCTTAACTATTATTTCTTAAAATGCCGAAAGGCCTGTACAAAGTACAGACCTTTCGAACAACAGCATCATCGGTAGAGAACACAACAGCAATTTTAGATAGAATGAATGAGGGAAATTATTATGTTTAAGGGACTAACTTAAACCATACATTCTTCTTGCTCTCTAACCTTGATTACATTATAGCATGCAATCCTATAATGCATATCGCTATTTCCTAAAATGTCGGATTTCACTCATAGAATGTTATTTTTTATCCTAATCTGCAATAACTCCTTTAAAAACAAAAAAATAGCTTGATTTCTCAAGCTTTTTAATGTCTATAAAAAAGATATGTAATTGGACGAGCGGCCAATAAAAAATGGGGATTAGGAAAAAGTTATATAAAAGTACATTATTTATTTTCATAAAGTGTATGTAGATTTCAATAAGATTGACGATGTCTCATTTCCGAATCACATATCTTGATTATATAATAACTCTTTTCAATTTAATTGTCTATACGATTTCATAGAATGTCGTTTTTTCATCCTGAACTGTATTTTTTTAGACTTATTTTTAAAAATTTACAAAAATAACTCACTAAAAGACATCTATTTAGTATTTTTAGCAAAATGGATACATATATAGCAACTAACTATCAAAAATAATTGCGAGCAATATTAGGACTAAAAGACAGCTTTCATAGTCATCATTAATAGTCCTTAACTTCTGACCATTTCTTCAGTAAAGCTTTCATTTTTAGACGAGAAACTGGGCAGGAATCACCATTTTCAAAATAAATCATCAACTGAGTCTTATCAATACGAGCAATATTATCCAAATTAACTAAAAAGGAACGATGACACGAAAAGAGCTTTTTATTCGCAGAAGTGATATCTCCAAGGTTAGCATAAAACTCTAAGCGTTCTGTTTTAGTAATTAACATCACCTTATGAGGTGTCACAGCAGTTGCAAAATAATAAATATCTCGCATAGGAACCTGAATCCGAGACTGAGCCGTTTCAAATACAAAAATGTCACCATCATCCAACTCTCCAACTTTTTGGTTCACAAAAGTTAGCGTTTGTTTCAATTGCTGCTTGAACTCTGCATTAGAAACAGTCTTATCAATAAAATCTAGTGCGGAAACCTTGTATTTAAAACTAATCGGGGCAAATTCCGAGTGAGTCGTTACAAATATAATAACCGCATTAGCATCTTGTTGACGAATTTCTGAAGCGACCTCAAGCCCCTTCTTTCGCTCACCATCAATATCAATATCTAAAAGAAAGACCTGATGATTACCTTTCTCGTTAATACTGGCTAATAATTTATGTGGTTTCGAAAAAACTTCTAGTTTCCGTACTGAGAACGTGCCCTCTGAAACCAATTCTCTGATGATATCACTAATGCGTGTTTGTTGCATTAAATCATCTTCTAAAATATATATATTCATATTAGGGTCTCATTTCTAGTATTTGCATCATTTTATGATTTTGACTACGGACAGATAGGGATGTGTTGGGGTAACGCTCCAAAATATCTTGAACAGCATTTACACCTATACCACCACTGTTAAGATTTTGAGAAGTCATCATTGAAAGAGGAGCTTGTTCATCTGATATCGCACTTTCAACAATAAAGCTCTGGCAATCTTCCTCATCAAAATAGGCTAAGCTAATAAAGCCATCATTAACTTTACGAGCACCAGCAATAGCATTGTCCATGAGGTGACCCAAAATAACGGCTAAATCTAAGTCTGTTAGATAGCTGTGAACGACTGGGTCAGGAATTTCTGCATGAATATTAAGCCTATACATCTGGGCTTCATGATATTTTGATGAAAGCAAGCTGTGAATGCTTGGATTCTGAATATTTTCTAAATCTGTGACCTGAGTTGAGAAGCTATATTGATCTCTATTCACATACAGGTCAACTAAATCTTTTTTGTAGGAGCGAATATCTCCAGTTCTTTCAATATCTCGCAGGTTATTTAGGAGGTAATTATAGTTTGAACGAACAAACATCAAATCCCTATATAAACCTTCTACCCTAGCATTTTCTCGTTTCAAATCATCAAGATAGTTAGCTTGCTTCATGGTCAAATCTTGCTCAATCTTTTCCTTAGCAAACTGGTTAACAGCTCCCAAAACGAAAAGAAGAAGGTAAAGATAACCCATTACCAGCGGTAGCCGCAAGTTACTTTCAAGGTGTAACTCTGGGAAATAAGAATCAAATGTTGATACCAAAAAGATAACCAAATAATAAATCAAAAGAAGCATGTTAACCAATCCCAGACGATTTTTCTTCTCTTGTTGGGTAGCTACCTTCAAGATATCTGTGAAATCAAGACGCAAAATGAAGTCTACAATTCTGACTGTCAACACGACAAAGGAAAGTGGTACCATAGACCACCAAATATTATTATTCAAAGTTGACGCCGCTACGCCAATTATCGGTGGAAAAAAGAAAGTAGCCAGGAAGCGCCTTGCTAAATCGACTAGTACCACTGGATAGAAACCTAAAAAGAATCGCTCTACAGAAGTAACCGTCTTATTTAGTTGGTAACTAAACGTCAAAGTCACAATGGAGACTAAAGGAGGCACTACACCTAAATAGCGTCCAATAAGTTGTCCCCAAATACATAAGGCAACATCGAATAACAAATAGAGCACACGATTTTTGAGATTAGTGTTTTGACCACCAATACGTAGATAGATATCCCAAATAATGACAAACATCAAAATTTGGAACACGATGTTACCTAGCATAGCTACTTCCGTCCTTTCTATCTTTATAGTCCTACCGTAACAATTTGATAGGTTTTAAATAATTCTTTTTTGTTAGTTAAACCAATACCATTTGACCAGCAAAACTGCGCTAAATCACGACTAATCGCTAACCTACCATCAAGTTCTGGGGTAGCTTCCTGGTTGGTATTTTCAATAACAAAGCAGAGATTACCGTCCTCATTCTGTTGGATAAGGAAACCAATATCTGTCTCTGGCTCCTCCACACAAAGCTTTTCAGCCAGGTTAATACAGCGTTCCAAGACAGTAATAAGCACCGCAATATTTAAATGTTTAGGATAATCAACAACGTTGACATCTAACCGAACCATAATTCCCTTTTGCTCCAAAGGAATAATTTGGTTAACAATCCAACTCCTTAATTCTGGATAAGGAATTTCAAACAGAGGAGCTAATTTATCATTTAAATCCAAGTCATCCAATCTAAGATGATTCAAATGTTCATGATATACTGCTAAAACTTCTGATAGCTGATTCTTCGCAAGAGGTGTCTCAAGAGCTATCAAAAGATTCTCAAAATCTTGTTGAGTAGGTTTTACTTTTGTAAAAAGAGCCTCAATGTGTTGATTATACACTTTTAAGTTGTAAACATAAGTATCAACAGCTTCTTGGCTACGCTCCCTAACAAATTTATGTGAATAGCGGTTTAGCGTTATCACCATTAAGAGATAGACCGCCATAGCAAAGAAAATAGGTTTTCCAACATTACCACCAGTTGACATCAGGAAAGTACTGCAAAAAATATACACTGCAAAGGTCAAATCAACTGCTATCAATAAACGTTCTCGACCACGTGAATAAATTAATTCCTTGACCTTATCAATATCTGAACTTGAAAGATAATTGATATAAAGGAAGAAGGGATAAATCATCACATAAGATAGTAATTCCAGTAAGAAGTTTTCTTGGATTTCACCCAAAGTCATATTTACAAACAGATTATTGAAAACATAGAAGGGTGTAAAGGTTGCAAATAAATCTGTAAAAATGACTGAGAAGGCTCCAAAAAAAAGACTTGCCCATAATGTCAGGCGGTGTTTGCGACGTTCCTTAAGAGCCAACCCTAGAAAAATAATCACTTGATAATAGAAGCCATCACCTTTACCAAGTGATACTATTATCCCTAAAAGACTTAAGAGAAGTACTTTCCAATAAGCTAGTGAGCTCCCTGTTAATTTTTTATAAATAAACCAGGTAATATGAAAACTAATGATCTGAATAAGACTATTTTCAAGAGTTACCATAGTCCAAAGCTGTAAGTTCATGATAATATTTCCTATTTATGATCAAGAGGCATTTTCGTCATCTTCTTCAATGAGTTCTTGTCCTGCCTTTTTCAGAATGTCCTGATAGGTTTGTTCTATCAAATTAAAATCTCCACTATCAATACTAGTCTGCATACTAATTAAGACATTCTCATAATCATGTTTGAAAGAACGCACACTTTTATATGCAGCCTCTATTTTTTGATTGTAGGCTTCCAAACTTCTTAAATGCTCCTCTTGTTCTCGAAGAATTTCGCTATCACGGACATCTTTACTATAGGAAACAAAACGAACTAAAATATACATATGTATAAGGAGCCCTACCCAAATATAAATCTGAGGATAGCCAGGAAGATAGGTTTGACTCAAAAGTAACGAGAATATCTCTTGCTTAAAAAGAATAAGAAGATAACTGATAATTAAAATCATATCTACTTGCAGAAGCATACTCTTGTACTTATCTTGCAACCCTTCAAAGGGTTTCTCAAAAAAGCGGTCTAAACCAAACATTTTTTGCAATCCTAGAAAGAATGGAAGAACCACACTATCCACAGCTAAAATTCCCAGGTTATTTGGAACTAAGTTGATTGGCTTATTAAAGAAAACGCGAAAAAGGTAAAAACTGAAGAAGCTAGTAACTAAAGTCCAGAATACAGGAGCAAAGAAAGCACAAAAATACTTTTCTTCTCTTGACGCTTGAGGCTTTTCAAGAAAAATAAAAACTAGGAGATAAATGGCATCTGGAATATCAATTTGCCATAATATTTTTGCTAGCCACTTAACAACAGCTACCACTACTACATAAGGAATATAACGATAATTAAAAACATCTAGATAAGCTAGTCTAGCTGAAATCACTAGATGCGAAACGACAACAACCAAAGCAATAAGGCCATCAATCGCGAGTTGCATGTGCTATTTCCCCTTTCTATTTCCCCGTATCTTATCCTTAAAAATTCACTCTGTCCTATCAGTTATCTCGAAAAGACAGAACTTGTGTGAAATGATAATCACAACTCCGAGTTTCAAGATTTACTTTTGGATAGCGATTAAGTATCTCTGCTACTTTAGACAGACCAAGACCGCGACCTTCGCCTTTACTAGAAACTCCTTCATCAAATATTCTGGACACAGGGATACGTTCCTCCCTCGTCGTATTGTCAATAACTAAGGTAAGGTAGTCCTGATTTTTAAAGAAAGATATCGTTAACGTTGGATCTTCAGATTTCACTGTAGCTTCTATAGCATTATTCAAGAACACAGAAGAAATCACTACCAAATCTAGAGCCTCAATTTGCGTAGATGATATGACATCTGGTAACTCTAAATTGACCTTTATTCCTAGGTTCTCAGCTTCAAGCACTTTTGCAGAGAAAAGACTCTTGAGAGAGGTGATTTCCAAATTGATTAAACGTGACAATTCATAATTTGACAACGTTAAACTATTCCCAGATTTTTCTAGAAGCTCCGCATATTCCTGCTTCAGAGCAGGTAAATCTCGGCGTTGAATACTATCTTCCATATTCTTAAGCCCTTCCAAATAATCCTTCTTAACCTGAGAAATATCATTATAGAGTTTTTCTAAACGATGGCTATATTCTTCTAAACTTTCTTCGTGCCTAATCATCTCTTCAGCCAATTGGTCCTTTACTCTCCTCTTAGAATAAATATTGAGCTGAGCAAATAGTAAAATAAAGAGAATTGAATAAACAACTGTAATGCTACCTGCTAAATAAATAAAGAGTCCCATATAAGGAAAGACATTACTCGCATAGAAAATAACTAGAGATAAGATAATATATGCTAAAGTCACCCCAACCAACAGACGTTGCCTAACTTGATAAGTGTGGTTATTCCCCATGATATCAAGAGCACTGAAGTCAATAAAGAAGACCTTGACAATCAAATGGAAGATTGGATACACCAAAAGATAAGATAGAGCAATAAGTACTGGGGTATCTTTTACTTGTAAATAATTAATTTGAAAAATCCATGGGAAGAAGTAAAGTTGAAGTAATTTAGAAGTTACCTCAACAAAGACCCACGGCAAAAAGGTGAAAAGAAATGAATTCTTTTCACGACTTGATGTTTTATTTAAGAATAGATGACAAAATAAGAGTGCTAAAAGTGAACCTGTGATGCCTCCTACAAATAGAGAGAGCAAGAGACTACCAATGATAAAATAGACTTTACTCTTCCACGTTTTGAGCAGGCCCGACATGTCATGGCTAACAATTAAAATAGCCAATAGACGTAGAACTGTAAATAGGACAATCATCTCTATGCTCACCCCTTTCCTTTCAAAAATCAACCTACTTTATTGTAACATAAATATATAATTTAGCGTTACTCCTATTAGAAAAAACTAAAAATATAAAACGCTTTTCCCAAGTTAAGAGCTTTCAAAAGTTTCTCTACCTCTTAGAACCTTTCCCCTACTATACAGCCCAAGCACACATTAAAAAGAGCTTAGAAAAACTAAAGCTCTTTAACCGACTTTTTGATTTTTTTATGGATACATACCAATAACATAGTAAAAATACCAATTAAATCTTCTCATAACGTCCGCTCCCTTCTTGTTTTCTTATTTATCTATTATAAAACTAATTTTCATTTTTGAAAATGATAAATAGATTATTGTATATCATCATTACATTAAAGTGCCATCTCTTCCAAAAAGCTCTAATACCAACTAGATATATAATCTAGTAAGTGGCTCCTCAAATGGCTCGGTTTATCTACATTATAAAACCCAACAGATGTTGGGTTCGTTTTTATAGCGTCTCAAGAACTTGATTAATATGTTTAATTGATTTTTCACGACCAAGCAAGAAAATAGCATCTGGTAATTCTGGACCGTGCATTTCTCCTGAAACAGCGATACGGATTGGCATGAAGAGGTTTTTCCCTTTAATTCCTGTTTCTTTTTGAACAGCCTTAATTTGTGGGAAAATATTCTCAGTGACAAACTCATCATCTGACATTGCTTCAAGTTTCGCTTTAAAGGCCTTAAGCACTGTTGGCACTGTTTCACCAGCCATAAATTCTTTTTCAGCTTCTGTTAATTCTGGGAAATCTTCAAAGAAGAGATCCGTAAGAGGAACAATTTCTTCTGCAGCTGTCATTTGTGGCTTGTAGAGTTCCACTAATTTTTCAGCCTTGTCTGTCAAACGGCCAGCTTTTTCCAAGAAAGGCTTACAAAGAGCAAAGACCTTGTCGAAATCTGCATTCTTAATGTAGTCATTACTCATCCAATCTAATTTCTTTTGGTCGAAGGCTGCTGGAGATTTACTGAGACGATTTTCATCAAAGAGTTTAATCAGCTCTTCACGAGAAAAGATTTCGTCTTCTCCACCAGGATTCCAACCAAGAAGAGCAATGAAGTTAAAGACTGCTTCTGGAAGGTAACCTTTTTTACGATAATCCTCTATAAATTGAAGGGTGTTCGTATCACGTTTAGACAACTTCTTACCTGTTTCAGAATTGATGATAAGGGTCATGTGTCCAAACTCAGGAGCTTCCCAACCAAGAGCTTCATAAACCATAAGTTGTTTTGGTGTATTAGCAATGTGGTCATCTCCACGGATAACATGAGAAATTTGCATATCGTGGTCATCAATAACTACCGCAAAGTTGTAAGTTGGGTAACCATCTTTCTTCTGGATAACCCAATCACCACCGATATTACCACCTTCAAATTCAATATCTCCTTTAACGATATCATGCCATTTGTAGATTCCTGACTCATTAACAGCCAAACGAACTGTTGGAACGATACCTGCCGCTTCACGTTCGGCGATGTAGGCAGCTTTTTCTTCTTCAGTCATGCCAAGAAATTCATTGATATAACGAGGTGTTTCACCAGCAGCTTCTTGACGTTCACGCTCTGCTGCCAATTCTTCTTCAGTCACATACGACTTGTAAGCCTTACCTTCTGCCAAGAGCTGATCAATATATTTTTGATAAAGTGGCAAACGCTCTGATTGACGGTAATTTTCATGTGTCTCTGGACTTTCATCCCAGTCAATTCCCAACCAACGCAGGTTATCAAGTTGAGAACGTTCACCATCTTCAACGTGACGTTTACGGTCAGTATCTTCAATACGGATAATGAAAGTACCGCCATGATGACGAGCATAGAGGTAATTAAACAATGCTGTACGGGCATTACCAATGTGTAAAAGTCCTGTTGGACTTGGTGCGTAACGAACACGAATATCTTTAGCCAAGATAAGTCTCCTTTTTATGTTTCATTCTTCAGTCTTTGGATACTTCATTAGATTAGAATCTATCTCAAGAGGCGACTCTAAGATTTCAAGTATCAGCAGGTAACTCAACCTTTTTTCACCTTCACAATAAAGGTTTATAAGCGAGTACCAATCCTTCTTATTATATCACAATCTAGAGATGGTTCGAGAAATTTTATCAAAAAAACGACTACCTATAGGAAGTCGTTTTGAATAGATTACTTAATATGTTTTTCAAAATCCTTCTGAGCCTTGTCGTTAGATTTCGCTTTTTCTTTCAGCCAATCTTTGTAAGCCGAATCATATTGCTTCTTAGTAACAATATTATCTTGAGATTGGAGATACTTGAAGTAGTAAGTCGAACCTTTATCACCTGCTTGAGCATAAGCTCCGGAGAATGGTTTGATACGTGAAATCACGGCTGCAGCCCCATTATAAGTAGTTGTTGGGATATAAAGCGAACTATCTGTCAACCATGCTTGAGCTTTGGCATATTTTTCATAACGAGCTGTTAAATTGGTTGTTTCTTTAGAAGCATCGTCAACGAGCTGATCGTATTCTTTAAGACCTACTTTTTCAGCTGCTGGGCTATTAGGATTATCATATCCCATAAAGGACTTCGTATTCTCGCTATTAGTGGTCTTCAAGACATCAAGGTAAGTAGATGGATCTAGATAGTCTGGTTCCCAGGCAACACCAACTGATAAATCCCAATCTTCAGCTGCTGCATTTGCCGCAGAATAAGTGATATTGTAGAAATCATCAGATGACATTTGGTGGAGATCAAGTACAACATTATCTTTTCCTAGAGCAGATTCGACAGATTCTTTAAGTGATTGTACTTGATTCACATAAATCTTATTTGTCTGATTAACAGGAATATCCAAATGAATAGGGAACTGTACTCCTTCTGCTTGAAGGGCTGCTTTAGCTTTAGTAAACTCAGCTTTAGCCTTTTCTGGGTTGTAAAGTCCGTCTTGACTATCTGCAAGATTCACACCAGACCACTCATCACCAAAGGCTGGAAGTTGGTCCATCACCATAGTTCCGAAGTTTTTGCCATCTGCCTGAACAAAATCAGGTTTGACAAAAATATTACGCACAGCTGTTTTTCCTGCTTCTTTACCATTCAATTGAGCTGCATAGTTCGTACGATTAATGGCAAAACTCAAAGATTGACGGAAATCTTTGTTAAGAAGAGCTGCTTTCGTTGACGACTTTTGTTGATCATTTTCTTTAGAAGTATGACCATAAGTTTGACGATCAATGTTAATACCAACACCTTCTACAGCAGCACCAGGTTGTGTGTAATAAATGTTATCTTTATACTGTTTAGCAACTTTAGAGTAATTAGAACTTGTTGGGAATAGACGTGCTAGATTGTAGACACCATCCGTAAAATTACGTTCCAAAGATTCTTGGTCTGTCCCATCATCATAAGTCAACTTGACATTATCAAAGTGAACATTGTCCTTATCCCAATAATTTTCGTTCTTAATGAACTCAATTGAAGATTTAGTTGTCAGAGACTTAAGAAGGTATGGTCCATTGTAAAGAATAGAAGTTGGATCTGTTGATTTACCAAAGTCTTTACCTTTAGATTTCAAAAAATCTGCGTTAACAGGCCAAGTCACTGAATAAGTCAACTTTGAATTCCAGTAAGGCTCTGGTTCGCTAAGAGTATATTGTAGGGTATGATCATCAATAGCCTTAATTCCTACATTTTCAAAGTTTTTATTGTCTCCCGAAACATAGTCATTCAAGCCTTTAACAGAGTTTTGCAACAAGTAAATGGCCTCAGATTTTGTATCAGCAGCATGTTTAAGCCCAGTCACAAAGTCTTTGGCTGTCACATCTGCGTATTCTTCCCCATCTGAAGTGTACCATTTAACACCTTTACGAATCTTATAGGTATAGGTCAAACCATCTTGGGAAACAGACCAACTTTCAGCTACAGATGGCTTAAGGTTCCCATATTGGTCATTCTCAAACAAACCATCAACGCCATTACTAACAGCTGTTGTCATATTTTTCTTATTTGTAGAAACATAATCTAGGGTTGCAGGATCACCACCATAAACATAATTATAAGTCTTTCCAGACGTCTTACTTGATGACGAACAAGCTGCCAAAACACCCACAGATAGCAAACTTATGGTCGCCAGTAAAAATACCTTACTTTTTTTCATGCATCGTCTCCTTAAATTTACAATGTCAGAAGTTTAAACACTCAATAATGATGTGTATACGCTTAAATTATACCATAAGTCCAGAAAATTAAAACTACTTTCTGAATATTTTTTATTTTCTGTTCATACCTATCATTTCAGGCAACAAAAAAACCTATCCGAAGATAGGTCCTTTACCATTCTTACAATGAGTTTGGATCAACTTTAATACCAGCACCTTGTGTAGTAGTGATTGAAAGGTTTGTAATGTAAGCACCTTTCGCTGTAGCTGGTTTAGCTTTTTGGATAGCATCGTTAAATGCTTTAAAGTTTTCAACCAATTTTTCAGCTTCAAATGAAACCTTACCAATGATAGCTTGTACGTTACCTGCTTTGTCAGCACGGTAAGTGATTTTACCACCTTTAGACTCTTCAACTGCTTTAGCAACATCCATAGTTACTGTACCAGTCTTAGGGTTTGGCATCAAGTTACGTGGGCCAAGGACACGTCCAAGACGACCAACGATTGCCATCATATCTGGTGTAGCAACAACAACGTCAAAGTCAAGCCATCCACCGTTGATTTTAGCAACGAGTTCGTCTTCACCAACGAAGTCAGCACCTGCTGCTTTAGCTTCTTCAGCTTTAGCACCACGAGCAAATACAAGAACGCGTTGAGTTTTACCAGTACCGTTTGGCAATACCATTGCGCCACGGATTTGTTGGTCAGCTTTCTTAACGTCGATGTTAAGGTTGTATGATACTTCAACAGTAGCATCGAATTTTGCGAAGTTAGTTTCTTGTGCAAGAGCTACAGCTTCTTCTACGCTGTAAGCTTTTGTGCTGTCGATTTTCTCAAGAGCAGCACGCATTTGTTTGCTTTTTTTAGCCATTTAATTATTTCTCCTTGTGTAATGTGGTCATAACGACTTTCATCTTCCACGTCACTCAGCGAAGTGAGACGACGTCTGTGGTTTTCTTGTTAACTGAATTAGTCAGTAACAGTGAATCCCATTGAACGTGCAGTACCTTCGATCATACGCATAGCTGATTCGATGTTTGCAGCGTTCAAGTCAGGCATTTTAGTTTCAGCAATTTCTTGTACTTGTGCACGAGTTACTGAAGCAACTTTAACTGAGTTTGGAGTACCTGAACCTTTTTCAACACCTGCAGCTTTTTTCAAAAGAACAGCAGCTGGTGGTGTTTTAGTGATGAAATCAAATGATTTATCTTCATACACAGAGATAACAACTGGGATGATCATACCAGCTTGGTCAGCTGTACGAGCGTTAAACTCTTTAGTGAATCCCATGATGTTGATTCCGGCTTGACCAAGAGCTGGTCCAACTGGTGGAGCTGGAGTCGCTTTACCAGCAGGAATCTGAAGTTTTACGATGTTTTCGACTTTTTTAGCCATTTTGTAATTTCCTCCTATTGTGGTTTTGGCGGTAAGTAAGTTTTGTTACCTCCCACAAGTATGTTTTTACATACCCTATCTATTATACAGAAATTCCTTTTAGATGCAAGAAATTCTTATTAAGTTTAGGAAAAAATTTACATAAAGCCCTTTTCGAGGTAAAATAGATTTATGATTCTATATAAATTCTTTGCCATAGCATTTTTGATTTTAACACCTATCTTTGCTTTTATTATCCATCGCTTCTTCAGTTTAAAATACCTTGGGCTGAATTTTGCTGATTTAACCTTTCCGCTATACTTTATTGAAGTAATTGCCGTATCAGCACGTTTCTTTACTCATAGTTTTTTGCCATACATCACGATCTTGCTATCCTTGGCAGCTATCATTATCACAATTCAGATGTTAAGAAAGACACAATCCTTTAAATTTAAACGGTTCTTTAAATTATTCTGGCGCATCAGTTTCTTCATCACCAGTCTCTTCTATTTAGGGACTGTCATTCTTATTTTTATCGTCACTTAGACAATGAGAAAGACTCAGTACATTATTTCAGTGTGCTGAGTTTTTTTGCGTTGAATCATAAAAAGCAGGCATTCGTGCCTGCTTAACTATTCAGTATTAAGGATTTACTTGGGTCATTCGTCCAGTATCAACATCGTAAACTGCACCGGAAATAACGACGTCTTCAGGAATAAGCGGTGACTGACGTAAAATAGCCATATCTTCACGAACACTCTCTTCAACATCAGTGAATGGAAGAAAGTCTTTATCAGACACGTCAACACCTAGCTCTTTATTGAGGTAAGCTGTAAATTCATCATTCTTAAAGGTCTGAGCACCACAATCTGTATGGTGGAGAACCACTATTTCACGCGTTCCCATCTGTTGTTCAGAAATGACTAAGGAACGAATCATATCTTCCGTCACACGCCCACCTGCATTACGTAGAATATGGGCGTCACCAAGAGCTAAGCCCAAGGCTTGAGCAACGTGAAGGCGAGAATCCATACAGGTCACAATGGCAACCTTTGTCTTTGGTTTCAAGGGAAGATGGCCTGTCCCATGCAAATCGACATAGGCATTATTGGCATTGAGAAAGTTTTTAAAATAAGACATAGTAACTCACTTTCTAGTGGACAAATTAGGATAAACATTAAATTATCTAGGTTATATCTTACCACCTTTTAAAAACCTTGTCAGTTAAATGAATTGCTGAAAAAGAAAAACAAGAGTATCACAAAGGTTAGGATACTCTCGTCATTACTATTATGATCGTTTGGGTAGGTAGCGATTAAGAAGGCCTGCAAAGGTTTGAAGATTGAGACTCTGAACATAAATCTCGCCTGTCCCTCTAAAGGTATTAACAACACCTTCTCCGGTTCCAATTGACTGCCAAAAGCCATTTTCCAAATGAATATTGTAATCCAGAGACTGACTCCAAGCAACAACATGGGCATTGTCAATGGTCACTTCTTGATTATTTAGCTCAATTTTTTTAATAGAACCGTAAGCATTGGCCAAAAGCGTTCCCTGACCTTGGGTCGTCATGACAAAGAAGCCACCTTGACCGCCAAAAAGAGCCTTACCAACAGACTGGTACTCCATTGTATAGTATGCCGTACCATCAAGTGCTAGAAAGGCACCATCATTAAGTCGGTACTGCTTTTCACCCAGATATAACGGAATCACCTGACCTGGGGAATCAGGTGCCAAAGCCAAATAACCATTATTGGACTGGGCAACAACTTGAGTAATAAAGCTACTTTCACCCGAAACCATTGAACGTCCAACTGCTTTCACAAGGCGACCCAAACCTGATCCACTAGCATTTAATCTAGTACTTAGGGTCACATTAGGTGTGTGGTATACCATACTGCCACGCTGGATAAAAACCGTTTCACCTTGATTAAGAGTTAACTCTACCAGTGGGAATTGCATATTGCTGTCTGTGAAAAATTGCATCATAAATACCTCCCTATTCTTATGAAAAGTATAGCATCGAACAGGTATTTTTGCAAGCGCTTACAATATATCGCTTTGTACAAATCTTTTAAGAAAAGACTTTTTTGAGTACTTCTCCTACCGTTGTGACCCCAACAACCTGAATACCTTCTGGAATTGCCATGCCATGAAGGGAATTTTTAGGGGCATAAATCCTAGTAAAGCCTAGTTTAGCGGCTTCATTGATACGCTGCTCAATACGAGTCACACGGCGAATCTCTCCAGTCAAGCCAATTTCTCCTATGAAGGCTTCTTGTGGATTGGTTGGAAGCTCCTTGTAACTGGAAGCAATAGCAACGGCAACAGCAAGGTCAATAGCCGGCTCGTCTAATTTGACACCACCAGCTGATTTGAGATAGGCATCTTGATTTTGAAGAAGAAGTCCGCAGCGTTTCTCTAAAACAGCCATGATAAGGCTAACACGGTTAAAATCCAGTCCTGTTGTTGTCCGTTTGGCATTACCAAAGACGGTTGGTGTCACCAAGGCTTGAACTTCAGCTAGGATAGGTCTGCTACCTTCCATTGTGACAACAATGGCAGAACCTGTGGCACCATCTAGGCGTTCTTCTAAGAAAACTTGGCTAGGATTTAGAACCTCTACCAAACCACCAGACTGCATCTCAAAAATCCCAATCTCATTGGTTGAACCAAAACGGTTTTTAACTGCTCGTAAAATACGGAAGGTATGGTGACGTTCCCCCTCAAAATAGAGAACCGTGTCCACCATGTGTTCCAACATACGTGGTCCAGCCAGCTGTCCCTCCTTGGTCACATGCCCAACAATAAATGTGGCAATGCTATTGGTTTTGGCAATTTGCATGAGTTCAGCAGTAACTTCACGAACCTGAGAAACCGAACCTTGAACGCCAGAAATCTCTGGACTCATGATGGTCTGGATAGAGTCGATAATGAGGAAATCAGGTTTTATAGCCTCCACTTGACTGCGAACGGCTTGCATATTGGTCTCAGCATAAAGATAAAATTCGTTATCAATATCACCTAAACGTTCACTCCGCAATTTGATTTGCTCGGCAGATTCTTCCCCAGATACATAGAGGACAGTTCCCTTGTTAGCCAGCTGTGTTGACACTTGTAAGAGAAGGGTCGATTTCCCTATCCCTGGATCTCCTCCAATAAGAACCAGGCTACCTGGAACCACACCGCCACCTAAAACACGGTTAAACTCATCCATGTCGGTCTTTATGCGAGCATAATTAATCGAAGAGACTTCTTTTAATTTAGTTGGTTTAGACTTTTCACCCGTCAAACTGACACGGGCATTTTTTACCTCCTGCACCTCAACCTCTTCTTCAAAAGAGGACCAAGAAGAACAGTTGGGACAGCGCCCTAGATATTTGGGTGAATTGTAGCCACATTCTCGACAAACAAAAGTTGATTTTTTCTTTGCTATGATAATTCTCCTTCTACGATTACTCCGACAGAATGCCACTTATGCAATGTTTTTTTAAATTTCTTCTGGTTGACAACTCCGACAGCAGACAAATCGACGGAAACCTGATAATTCTCCTTGACAGCTGCTAAAACAGAAGCCTTGACACAACCATTGCCATCTACCCCTATAAACTCTATGCTCTTAGCACCATTTTCCTCTAAAAAATCTTTTAAATCTGGATTGGTAAAGCAAGAAGCCCGACGCTTCTCAAAGATATGAGAAGATACAAGCAGCAAGCCGGTCGCAAATTTCTTCTTTCTATCTTTTCTCTCCCAGAAAAAACGATTGAGAATATAGATAACCCGGTCGCTGGGATAGCTAGCAATTTTGTCATTTACAGCTGCAATCAGTTCTTCATGATATGCTTTTCCTACAGCAACATAATCTGACTGCATATCGATTACTAACAAATAATCTGCCACTTTGCTCCCTCTACTGTCCAGTTGACCCAAATCCGCCAGTCCGCACGCCATCTGCCTCATCTCCATCAACAATTAAGAAAGGCATAAAGACACCTTGAACAATGCGTTCGCCAACTTCAAGAGTCACGGGTTGATCAGTAATATTTTTCATCTGAGCGAAGATATGACCCTCATTTCCAGGATTACCATAATAATCGCCATCAATAACACCTACAGAATTGATTAAGACCAGCCCCTTTTTACGAGGGTTAGAAGAACGGTCAAAGAGATAGAGGACCTCACCAGGTTGCATGTAAGCCTTAACACCTGTTGGAACGAGAACAATTTCTCCAGGAGCAATTACAGTGTTCTCTGCTACCTTTAAATCATAACCCGCAGCATGGGCAGTCTCACGTTTTGGAAGCAAGTCCTGATTGTTATAGGTTGATACGAGTTCAAATCCACGAATTTTTGTCATTATTTTTTCCTTTCGATACATCCATTGACTTTGTCTTGTAAAATTAGCAACACTAGCTTTAACAAAAAAAGTAGCTTTTTTGATATCCATCCTATTATAGTCTATTCGAAATCAGATGACAAAGGTAGCAGTCTAATGGCATTCTCATTAAACTAAGATTGACTTTTAGGTAGGAAAACGCTAACATAGTATAAGATATAATACTTTTAAGGAGAATTGTCATGAAATTCATCGGACTTGTTGGTACGAATTCAAAGCGTTCAACTAATAGACAATTATTGCAATATATTCAGAAACATTTTGCAGATAAGGCAGACATCGAACTTGTAGAAATTAAAGACTTCCCTGTCTTTAACAAGCCAGCCAATAAACAACTTCCAGAAAATGCCCTAGAGGTTGTTAAGAAAATTGAAGAAGCCGATGGGGTCATCATTGGAACACCTGAATATGACCATTCTATTCCTGCTGTTCTTATGAACGCTCTAGCTTGGGTGTCATACGGTGTGTTCCCTCTTTTGAATAAACCCGTTATGATTACAGGGGCATCTTACGGAACTCTTGGTGCTTCTCGCGCACAGCTACAACTCCGTCAAATCTTGAACGCTCCAGAAATCAAAGCTAATGTGCTTCCAGACGAATTCTTGCTATCACATTCTCTCCAAGCTTTTGATGGCAATGGTGATTTGGTTGACCTTGATGTTATTCAAAAATTAGACGCCATTTTTGATGACTTCCGTCTGTTTGTTAAAATCACTGGTAAACTCTCACACGCTACAGAATTGCTACATAAAGAAGCTGAAAACTTTGACTGGGAAAGCTTATAATACAGGAGAATAGAAACTATGAAATTTGTTGGACTTGTTGGAGCAAATTATGATCAATCATACAACCGTAAATTGCTCGAATTTATCAGAAGACATTTTAAAATTAAATTTGAACTTGAAGTCTTGGAAATTGACGAAGTGCCTATGTTTAACCAAGACGAAAAATGGGACGAAAGCTTCCAACTTCGCTTGCTTAACAACAAGATTACACGCGCTGATGGGGTCATCATTGCAACTCCCGAACACAACCACACCATTTCTGCAGCGCTTAAATCTGTTTTAGAGTGGCTCTCATTCGAAGTACACCCATTTGAAAACAAACCTGTCATGATTGTTGGGGCATCTTACTACGACCAAGGAACTTCACGCGCCCAAGTGCATTTGCGTAAAATCCTTGAAGCGCCAGGTGTCAACGCCTATACACTTCCAGGTAATGAATTCTTGCTTGGTAAGGCCAAAGAAGCTTTCGACCTTGATGGTAACATCACAAATGAAGGTACTGTTAACTTCCTTGAACAATGCTTAGACAATTTTGTCCAATATGTAGGAGTGGTTTCTAAATTGAAAAAACCAAAACCAATTGAACCAGAAGACTTAGATTGTAACAACCCAATCGCTACAACTGTTACCGAGGTTGATCCTGACGATCCAGAATGGGTAGAAAAAGTAGCTGAAATCACTGGTGCAGTGTCTGGTGATACATATGTTAAACTAGATCACGGTATTTTGACAGTTAACCAAATTGACATGTTCCTCAAGGCTATGCCATTTGAATTAACTTATGCCGATGATAATAACCAATTCCTCTACTACAATAATGCCCATCAAGATCCTGATACCATGTTTGCCAAACGTGTGCCACCTCAATCAGGTAGCCGTATGTCAACAGTTCACGGTTCACTTCCACCAGCTCGTATGAAAAATGTGGAATGGGTTATCGGTACCCTTCGTAACGGCAACCAAGAATATGTGCGTACGATTGTCCCAGGCTCACCTGAAGGGGTTATCAACACACACAATTATCAGGCTATGTACTATGATGATGGTTCTTATGCAGGAATCAATGAAATCGTCTTTAACTTTAAACCATGGCTTGACTGGTATCTCGAAACAACTGGTCAACGCCTTGTCGGAGGAAGTGGTCCTTTTGCACCGGCTGCAGCTAGTCATGGCGGTAGCGACGCAACATCTGGAGCATCAGATGCCGGCGGTCACGGTGGCGATGCAGCTTCAGACGCAGATGCAACATCTGGAGCATCCTCACATTAAGACTTGGAAAAGTTGGGACAACTGTCCTGGCTTTTTTCATGGTCATCTTAGATTAACCTTCACCCAAGCATGTGTATCTACTCATGCTCCATGTCACACTACTTAGAGGTAAACTTATGTCTCAATTCCAAGAAAAAGTTTTTGCTGCTTGCGCTAAAAAAGAAGCGCTCTTCAACGAAAGTCTTGGTCGCTATGCCTTGCGTTCGATGCTTGCAGGCGCTTATCTCACCATGTCAACTGCCGTAGGGATTATTGGTGCTGATATTATTGCTACAGGTATCCCAGCCCTTTCTCGCTTCGTATTTGCCTTTATCTTTGCTATCGGATTGGTCTTCGTTCTCATTTTCAACGGAGAGTTAGCCACTTCAAACATGATGTTCCTTACTAGTGGTGCCTATTATGGCAAAATCAAATGGAGTAAGGTTTGTACCATCCTTCTCTATTGTACTTTCTTTAATTTTGTCGGAGCTCTTATCTTAGCTTGGTTTTTCAATCAATCCTTCTCTTTCCACCATTTGACAGACAAGAGCTTCCTAGTCACTGCTGTTTCCACTAAACTTGGAAAAACAGATTGGATGAACTTTACTGAAGGTATTACTGCTAATATGTTCGTCAACCTTGCTATCTTGGGCTATATGCTCCTCAAAGAAGAGTCTGCCAAGATTTTCATTGCCCTATCAGCCATCTTTATGTTTGTCTTCTTGGTGAATGAACACTTGATTGCTAACTTTGCTTCCTTTATGTTGCTAGGCTTCAATGGTGTCCGTGATGCTGTGGACAATTTCACATTGGCAAATATTCTACGTCAGTGGGTAGTCGTTTTCTTCGGTAACTGGATTGGTGGCGGTATTTTCATTGGTTTGGCATACTCTTGGCTCAATAAAACTAAGACACCTCACATTGATTAGGAGGCCACATGCGTCAAAAAAGACTTATCAAAGAGACTATCCTGGCTATGCTGCTTTATTTTATTTGCTTAGCTATAGCTGTCGCCATTGATTTAATATTTTTTAAAGTCAAAAACATGTATCACACACCTGCTATGGTGGCTATCTTTGCGGGATGGGTTTATTTAGGGCTTATCCGAAAGGCCAAGCAATTTGGAGCTATTACCTGTCTAGGCATATTTATGTCCGTCTTCTTCTTTGCTTCTGGTCACTTTGTCCTTACCTTCCTTCCCAACCTTTTAGCTGGTCTAATCGCTGATTTTATTGCCAAGCAAGGTAATTATGAGAATGATAAATTTAATCTACTTTCCTACATGATATTCTCTCTGGGAAACTTGGCTCCCATTGTTACCATGTGGTTAGCTCCTAAAGCCTATATTGCACAACTCCTTGCCAAGGGGAAAACACAGGATTATGTAGACCAAGTTATGGTCCCATTTACAACTAGCCATGTCTTAATTCTAATAGGTGGAACTCTCATGGCTGCTCTCATTGGAGGTTACATTGCTAAAAACTGGCTTAAAAAATAATAACCACCTACGTTCCTAACAGAGAGTACAAGACAAACACGCTTTTCTTATGTTATAATGAGAAAGAATATAGTCTTTTTCTGCTTTGTTAGAAAGGACCTAAAGGGAGACCTAATGATGAAAAAACAAAAAATCGCTGTCTTGGGCCCAGGTTCTTGGGGAACTGCCCTTGCTCAGGTACTCAATGACAACGGACACGAGGTTCGTATTTGGGGAAATATCCCTGAACAAATTGATGAAATTAACGAGAAACATACCAACACCCGTTATTTCAAAGATGTGGTTTTGGATGAAAACATTAAAGCCTACAAAGAACTTTCCCAAGCTTTAGATGGAGTTAATGCTATTCTCTTCGTTGTACCAACCAAGGTTACTCGTTTGGTAGCCAAACAAGTTGCCGAACTTTTGGACCATGAAGTTGTTATCATGCATGCTTCAAAAGGATTGGAGCCAGGAACACACGAACGCCTCTCAACTATCCTTGAGGAAGAGATTCCTGCAGAACTTCGCAGTGACATTGTTGTCGTATCCGGTCCAAGCCATGCTGAAGAAACTATCGTTCGCGATATCACCTTGATTACAGCGGCCTCAAAAGATCTTGAGACTGCACGCTATGTTCAAGGTATGTTCAGTAATAACTACTTCCGCCTTTACACCAATTCAGATGTTATTGGTGTTGAAACAGCTGGGGCACTTAAAAACATTATTGCCGTCGGTGCCGGCGCCCTTCATGGTATGGGCTATGGAGATAATGCTAAGGCAGCCGTTATTACTCGCGGTCTCGCAGAAATCACTCGTTTGGGTGTAAAACTTGGTGCTGACCCTTTGACTTACAGCGGTCTTTCTGGGGTTGGTGATCTTATTGTTACAGGGACTTCTATTCATTCACGTAACTGGCGTGCTGGTGATGCACTCGGTCGTGGTGAAAAGCTGGAAGACATTGAACGTAACATGGGTATGGTAATTGAGGGGATTTCAACTACTAAGGTTGCCTACGAAATCGCTCAAGAACTCAATGTCTATATGCCTATTACAACAGCAATCTACAAATCCATCTATGAGGGTGCTGACATCAAGGAATCTATTCTCAATATGATGTCCAATGAATTGCGCTCTGAAAATGAATGGGATAAAAAATAAATAATCTAAGGAGTTCTCATGAAGAATCAAAAAGTCAAAAAAGCTGTCATCCCTGCTGCAGGACTTGGTACACGCTTTTTGCCAGCTACAAAGGCCTTGGCCAAAGAAATGTTACCAATCGTTGATAAACCAACTATCCAATTTATCGTTGAAGAAGCTCTCAAATCAGGCATCGAAGATATCTTGGTCGTGACTGGTAAGTCAAAACGATCTATCGAAGACCATTTTGACTCAAACTTTGAGTTGGAATACAACTTAGAACAAAAAGGTAAGACAGACCTGCTAAAATTGGTTAATGATACTACTGCTATCAACCTCCATTTTATCCGTCAAAGTCACCCACGTGGTCTCGGAGATGCTGTACTTCAAGCCAAAGCTTTTGTCGGTAACGAACCATTTGTTGTTATGCTTGGTGACGATCTAATGGATATTACCGATGACAATGCTGTTCCATTAACCAAACAACTTATTGATGATTATGAGGAAACACATGCTTCTACTATTGCGGTTATGCCTGTACCACACGAAGATGTTTCAGCTTACGGTGTTATCGCCCCTCATGGTGAAGGTCACAATGGCCGTTATAGCGTGGAAACTTTCGTTGAAAAGCCAAACCCGGAAGATGCTCCAAGTGACCTTGCTATCATCGGACGTTATCTTCTGACACCTGAGATTTTTGGAATTTTGGAAACACAAGAACCAGGTGCAGGTAATGAGATCCAATTGACTGATGCTATTGATAAACTCAATAAAACGCAACGTGTCTTTGCTCGCGAATTTACAGGTAAACGTTACGATGTAGGAGATAAATTTGGTTTCATGAAAACCTCTATTGACTACGCCCTCCAACACCCTCAAGTTAAAGAAGACCTTAAAAAATATCTTATTGACTTGGGACACAAACTCGAAGGCAAACCTGAGCAAAAAGACTAATATAAAATCCATCGAAAAATTTTCGATGGATTTTTCATATTATCTAAAGATAGGTAAAACCTAAAATAGTCACTAAAAGAATGATATAAGTTAAAAATGCTGTCAGGCGCCAACCTCTACTAAAAAGTCGACTTTCAACCTTATTAGCCAAAAAAATAGCTGCTAGAGCACCTCCAACCAGGCCTCCTAGATGACCAGTAATCCCAACACTAGGTGTGAAGAGATTGAAAATCAGATTGACGATAATTAAAGATAGATAACTACGTCCCAACTGATTAAGTAAGGGGCTATGACTATAATAACCAAGTATTACCACAGCTGCAAAAAGGCCAAACAAGGAGGTAGAGGCACCAGCTGCAATAACATTAGGCGTAAAAATCAAGGTGAAGGCATTCCCCATAACACCAGCTAACAGATAGAGCCCTAGGAAACGCAGAGTCCCAAAAATTTGCTCAGCCATTTTGCCAATAAAATAAAGGGTAAGCATATTAAATAAGAAATGCTCCAGACCGATATGTACAAAAATTGGTGTCACTAAACGCCAAAGGTCTAAGGGACTATATTGAACAAAAACACCATACATAGCCCCCATTTTAAAAAGACTAAGGGGTGCTGTCGCTTGAAAATCATTTAAAAGATATTGACACCCAAAGGTCAATGTCGTTAGCCCCAATAAAAGATAGGTAGCAGGGTATCTCTTCCATTCATTTACTTGCATGTGATAACCTCCCTAACGGCGATGTCATGGCTATCTGGGGTAAAATCCTTTTCCTGACAGGGATAAACCATGCTAACTGTCATCCCTTCAAAGTCAGACAAATAGCGGTCATAATAACCTGCTCCATAACCAATGCGATAGCCTTCAGCATTGAAAACTACCCCTGGCACATGAATCAAATCAATCTCTGATTTTTCCACAGCCAAATCAGACGCAGGTTCCATCAAGCCAAAAGAGGTTGCAACAAGATTATCTGGATCGTAATCGACAAAAATCATTCGACCTTGTTTATAGGTTTTGGGAACCACAAGACGCTTCCCATCCTTTAAAGCCTGATTGATTAAAAGACTGGTGTCATATTCATGCGGGAAAGCCAAATAGGTAGCAATCACCTGAGCCTCTTTATAAGCAGGTAAGGCAATCAATTGCTCTAAAAGATATTGGTCTAACTTAGCCTTGGTCTCAGGTTCCTGTGAAGTCAACTGAGCCAAAACAATTTTTCTAAGTTTATTTTTCATAGGTTTATCATATCAAAAAAGCTACCAAAAGTCAGACCTGGTAGTTTTTCAGCTTTGTAAAATGTCACTAGGCTTCTGCCTTGTATTTAAGGAACTTACCGATTTCAGCTACCCCAAAAGCAAGGGCGTCCTCATTCGGACTCATCTTAGGATGGTGAAGGGCATATGGCGTATCAATCCCCAACCAGAACATGACACCTGGAACTTTACTAAGCAAATAACCGAAATCTTCTCCAGTCATAGCTGGTAAACAATCAATCAAGTTAACAGCTGGACTGGCTTCAAAGAAGGTCATCAATTCTTTGGCCAGGGCTGGGTTGTTTTCCACAGGTAGATAACCACCCTGTTTCAATACAACATCCACTTCCATACCAAAGCTAGCTGCCACACCCTCTGCGATTTGGCTGACACGCTTTTGAATAAGACGACCCATTTCTAACGTAAGCGTACGAATAGTTCCATAGACCTCTGCTGTTTCAGCGATGACATTGTTGGTCGTTCCTGCATGGAAAGAACCAAAGGTAACTACTCCACCCTGGATAGGGTCAACATTACGACTGACAATAGTTTGAACTTGGGTAATAAAGTAAGAAGCTGCTACAAGGGCATCATTAGCCTCATGTGGAAAGGCAGCGTGTCCTCCTTTACCTTTGAAAGTAACAAGTACCTCACAAGTTCCTGCAAAAAGGGTGTTCGTATTAGTCGCAATGTCGCCTACTTTGAAATCTGGACGGACATGAAGGCCATAAAACTCATCTGGTAGCCAATCACCGAAGGCCCCGTCTTCATACATAAGCATACCACCAGCTTCATTTTCCTCAGCTGGCTGGAATAAGAAGAGCATATTATTTTTAGGTTGAACTTCAACCATTTGGTCAAGAAGTCCAAGCGCTGTCGTCATATGAATATCGTGACCACAGGCATGCATACGACCCTCATGAGTAGATTTGAAGGGAAGGCCTGTTTCCTCTTCAACCGGAAGAGCGTCAATGTCTGTACGCCAACCAATGGTTTTTTCAGGAGCATGTCCATGGAGATAAACCAGAATACCTGTGCGCCAAGTACGTTGCTCCACAAAGTCCTTACCCTCAGTCATTTCAGCAATACGCTCTAAGAGATAAGCCTGGGTTTTAAACTCTTCCAAACCAATTTCTGGAATTTGATGAAGGTCTCGTCTGATTTTGATTAAATCAAGTGTCATTTTTATTTTCCTTTTTTGTCTTATTTAATAGAGAATCTAGAAATAGAGGCCTTACGGCCTCTACTATCAATATGTTATAAGTTACGCAAGGCGTCTTCAAGTGCTGTTTTTTGTTGTGTTTTTTCATCAATTTCCTTGATGATGCGAGCTGGAACACCAGCTACAACGACATTTTCAGGAACATCTTGAGTAACGATAGCTCCAGCGGCAACGACTGAACCATTACCAACTTGAACCCCTTCGATAACAACAGCATTAGCACCGACAAGAACGTTATCACCGATACGAACTGGATCTGCTGAAGCCGGTTCAATCACACCAGCAAGGACTGCACCCGCACCGATGTGGCTGTTTTTACCAACAGTAGCACGACCACCAAGGATAGCCCCCATATCAATCATAGTACCAGCACCGATTTCAGCACCGATGTTGATAACAGCCCCCATCATAACGACAGCATTATCTTCGATAGTTACTTGGTCACGGATAATAGCACCTGGTTCGATACGTGCATTAAGGTGACGTTTATCAAGCAATGGAACAGCTGAGTTACGGCCATCTTGTTCCACAACGTAGTCCTTGTTTTCAGTCAAGTTGGCAAGAAGTGGTTCGATATCTTTCCAGTCTCCGAAAAGAACATTACCAAGCTTAGTGACAGAAGCTGGAACAGCAGTTGCCAATTCCCCTTCAAAGGTTACTTTAACATTCGTTTTCTTTTCTGCATTACCGATAAAAGCGATAATTTCTTGAGCAGACATTTTTTGTGCAGTCATGAGATTCTCCATTCACATAAAGTTAGGGATTATTATACCAAAAATTCTGATAATTGTCTTTGCTTTTGCCAAATAGAGTGTATTTTTATGTAAAACCTATCTTTAAAGCTTCTATATCCGTAATCACTCGGTTTGGCTTAATTGGGGAGTTCTCCAGTTCTCGGCGTGAGTAAGGAAAGGTATTGAGCAAAATACCATCGATCCCAACTCCTTCAGCCATAGCAATATCAGTCGTCAAATCATTTCCAACTATGACAGTCTCAGATGGCTTCAACCTATGATCAATCAAAACTTGCTTTAAAAACTCTGGTTGAGGCTTACAGATACCCGCATCCGAAGACAAGTAAATGGCATCAAAATAAGCTCTTAACTCCATTAGGTCAATCTCAGCGTTAGTAAAGGCTGCTTGAGCATTGGACAAGAGATAGAGACGACAGCCCTTCTCTTTTAGAAAGGCTAAAACTTCCTTAGTATGAGGATAAGCCATCAAGTATTTGCGAGATAAGACCCGAAAGACCATAGCTATCAGCTGCCCCCAGCCTTCTGGCTGATGAAGTCTACTAGACTGAAGACTAGCATCTACATAAAGCTGGTTAAAAATGTGAGCTAGGTCAATTTCTGGATAAGCAACTCCTTTTAGAGCCACTAGGTCCTTGCGAGCCTGACCCACGCGCTTGGCATAAGCTTTTTTAAGAGCTTTCCCCTTATAATACGCCCCATAAGCTTGGTACAGTTGGGCTAGTTTATCCCATAACGTAGGGTCTTTCTCATCGGTTAATATATCAACCAAGGTTCCATAAAAATCAAAAATATAGTTCTTATAAACGTTATTATTCATCGCCTTTTTACTCGTTACTAAACTTTTCTTCTTGATAATCCTCATCATACACCATTTAAGAAAACCAAACAAGCTTACCAAGATATTCTCCATCAAAAAAATCCCAACGGCGTTAGGATTACTTATCATTTTTGATACGACCAATCAGCAATTCTCCTGCAACCGTTAGCTGCCTTACTGAGGTCAAATCTAAAGTTTTTTTATCAACATGGAAGAAAAGAGGGGTCATCTCAGCAAATGCTTGAACATGCTCTGCTGGCATAGACCAAGTCTTAGCAATCGTCACACGCTCCAAAAGCTCACAGGAGTCCTGAAAATGCTCCAGAACATCCTGGTTGGAATAAGCCTGCGCCTCTGGTAGTAATTGGCGAAACTCTTTAAGATGATCCTTATGAGGAATAACCTTGAAAATCAAGCCCTGATCAGTCAAAAGTCGTCCAAATTCTTGATAATTAGCTGGCGAAAAAATATCTAAGATCACATCGATACTGTGCTCACGCAAGGGCAGTTTAGCCAAATCACCAACGAACCAGGCCACGTTTTTCTGAGGATTTTGACGGGCTGCAAGAAGGATGGAGTCCTTAGATAAATCAAAGGCCATGAAATCCTTGTCAAACTCTAAAGCCAACTGACGGCTATAATAGCCCTCACCACAGGCAACATCTAGAACATGCGAATGTCTAGGAAGGTCACGCAAGCGCTCTGAAATCACCTCAAGGATAGGATCATAATAGCCCGCTGCCAGAATATGACTTCTATTTTCAAAAGAAGCCATATCATAGTGCTTATCTCCCTTATTCTGTCTCAAAAAATTAACAAAACCCTGCTTTGCGATATTAAAGGTATGCCTAGTCTGACAAACCAGACTAGACTGGTCCAAACGCATTGGTGCCTGACAGATGGGACACGCAAAAAGACTCTCTTGATCTTTAAAAACACTAAATTTGGCCATAAATCCTCCTCGACACCAAAAAAGAGCACACACCTGAAATCGCTTAGGGCTGCTGGATTCCTCCCCTGACCCGCTTCACGCACAGATGTTGCTCCGAATGATATTATACCATAAATCGAAGTGATTGCAAGTAGCGAACCCCCCCCGATACTGTCAATGAAACTTATCCTCCAAACCTCCCTACAAATAACTTCGATCACTACCAACTTCTAACACCACAACTAAGGCCTTAGTGACATCTATGTCACTACTTTTTTATTTCTCCACTTTTTATAATAAAACCATAGCTTGAGGAAAAGACCAAAAGCTAGTGACAATGCTAACTCAATGGAAAGGAGAAAATTATTTTAGGATATCTCTTACTTCATGGTGAAGAGGCTAAGAGATTAAAGAACTCACCAAAAATAAAAGAGGAGAATGACAAAGATAACTAAAGAAATGACTGTTGCAGACCTAACTGCAGTCACAGGAGGCGGATGGAAGACCAACATCGCTATTGGAGGACTCTGCCTAGCTTCAGGACCTATCGGAATTCTTGTATGTGTTGGCGCTTATAATGGCTACAAGGATTCTGCACGATAAGATGAAAGGAGACAACAACAATAATTAATAAACTCAAAACACATCAAAACATGACTCTTAAAGAGCTTGAAAGTGTATCAGGTGGGGCGGTTCCTTAGGCTGCTGTCTCCGTCGGGATTGCTGCTGCAAAGCTGACTTACGACCTAAGCTATGCCGTTGGTAAAACTTATTACAACCTCACACACTAACAATAAGAGCTTACACCATGATGACATCTCAAAGATTTTGAGGATGATAACCTATGAAAGATACAAGAAATCAAACAAACGATACTACTAATAAGCAATCATCTAAACGCAATAATTATCTGCTCGTAAAAGGGGCCTTGATTTGTATTATCTCTACCCTACTTCTGATACTTCTAATCAACCTTATCTTTTATGTACGATTGGGTACACCAATTATTGATACTAATTTGAAATCTGCTTGTAGTACTCTCATCTTCTTCCTCCCCATTTTTCTTTTGACAAGAGAGAAAGAAAAACCTAAAGCTAAGACAGAGTAACTCATACAGTCTTCAAGAAAACAAAAACTCTCATTTCCCATTGAAAAATGCAAGCCCAAAAGGGCTTGCATTTTGCGTTTACATCTCTTGTATTGCTTCTAATTTTGCCAGACGTTTAGCTTCTTTCTTTCGTTCACGACTTTGACGGAAAAAGTTTTGCATGATTTCAGCACATTCTTTCTCCATAACACCAGTCTCAAGATCAACACGATGATTGAGACGCTCATCTCTTAGAATATCGTAAAGGCTCCCCGCTCCACCAAATTTTTGATTACTCGCTCCATAGATAACTTTAGGAATACGAGCCAGACCAATGGCACCACTGCACATTACGCAAGGTTCAATAGTGACGAAAAGAGTGCAATCAAGCAAACGCCAATTACCAATGGTCCTATTTGCCTCCTGAATAGCCATGACCTCAGCATGCATGATTGCTTGGTTAAGTTCCTCACGCGCATTGTGTCCACGACCAACAATTTCTCCATCCTTAACGATAACACAGCCAATTGGGATTTCTGCCTTATCTAAAGATTTTTGAGCCTCCTTAAGAGCCTCAGACATGAAAAAGTCTTTCTCCTCTTGAGTAAAGTCAATCATAAATGTTACTCCTGTTCCAAGATTTTTCATATATCACCACAGAGTCAAAATGTCAGTGTGATGGTCTTCCATGATTTTAAAAAAGGAGGCTTCTAGACAAGCAATCCTTTTAAAGGTTCTGGCGTGCCTCCTCGCTTAACTCTTTTTATTATAACATAAGAAAAGCTTGAGCAAGGTTAGCCTTACCAAAGTAGACAAAAAAAGCTAAGACGAATCCGCTTAGCTTCAAACACATTAGTTTGGTGAATCTTAGGAGTCACACCAATGTGTTTCTCCAAGTCTAACGAAAAGTCAATGACCGCTTAACATCCTAGTTAATATGTCAGTCGGAATGTCAACCAATTGTCTGTGAAATCATTATATCAACCTATAGACACATAACAAAAACGCAACTGTATCAAACAATTGCAAGGACAGTGTTCTAGTTAAGGTGTTCCACACTTTCCTTCCAAACAAATAATGTCTACTACAAAAGTAAAAGGTAACTTTCATAGCTTTTTCCTTACCCACCTATAGTTTATCATGAAACCTCTATCATTTAATTTAAAAATTGGTAATAAAACAATGATACAAATGAGGAGTAACTGTTAATTGTACACTTCGTTTTGAATAATTTTATAAATGCTGGAACCCTTGTTATTATTGCACTTGTCAACGATTCTAATTATTTTTTCCACTCTAACAAGGCTATTAACCACCCATAATTCTAAGTCTTATCTAATTTTACTGTTAATTAAGTCTTACAAGTGTTTAATATTTAATCCAATAATACTCTAACTTTGGCAAGAAAGAATATTTATTTTTTAGAAGCGACCAAGTAAACTGACAAACTAGAAGGGAAGTTCTTCTTCCAAAACAAGGTCAGCCAAGTCATTGTCAGGATTATTTTCCCTAACAGCACGCTGAGCACGACTCTCCAGAAGTTGGAAAGAGGAACAAAGCACCTCAGTAACGTAATGGGTTTGGCCATCCTTATCGTACTTACGGGTACGAAGCTCACCATCAAGAGAAATTAAACTCCCCTTGCTAGCATAAGAGGCTAAGGTCTCAGCCAAACGCCCCCAGACAACCACTGTAATAAAGTCAGCCTCACGCTCTCCATTTTGCGCCTTATAGCGCCGATTAACCGCAACTGTGATACGTGTAAAAGACCTATCACTAGCAGTCTTAACCATCTCAGGTGTCGCTGTCAAACGTCCAATCAAAATAACTTTGTTATACATTTTTTTACCTCCACCTATCTATTCGTAAGAGGAAGTAAAAAAATAGGTTATTTTTAAATAGTTTTACAGATTCTCTCGATAGGATCCTTTCTAATACTCGAAGGTTATTATTTTTCTAGAAATAGTACTCCATCAGATGTTTTCATTACAACAATTAATCTTTAAATCTTCTCAACTCGCTTAGCTAACTCAACGTTTTTGAACCACAATTTCCCAAGAAGCAGGACCGACTTGGTCAAAGCGAGTTACAGGATAATCATTATCTGCAGCCCAGTTTGGAATACTTTCCGTTGCTTGCGTACAATCGAAAGCAATCAACAACTCATCTCCAACAGCCAATTCAGCCATTTTCTTCTTCGCATCAATCAATGGGAATGGGCATACCAATCCACCAGTTTCAAGTTTTACCAAAGTCATATTATATTCTCCTCTTAATTTTTGTTTGGTTTTACAAAGATAATGTAGGAAGCCGTCCAAACACCTAAAATAGTCACTGGCAAAGCAATCCATCCCTTACTAGAAAAAATTGCTGTAGCTGTTAAACCGTTACCAATTGTACAGCCACCAGCCCATGAGGCACCAATTCCCATAAAAATCCCCCCTAGTGTGCTCTTACCAATGGTTGACAAGTCTGGCAAACGCCAGCGAAACTCTTGAGATCCCTTTGCAGCAAGAAAGGAACCAATAAAAATACCCAATACAAGAAAAACACCCCAACCAAGTTGCTTACTATCGCCTGTAATAATATAACTAATTAGATGTGCCGATGGTGTTGTAATCCCTAACCCTCCAACACGACCAGTCAGCTGACTAGCTGGCCAAGCAATTAAAGCAACAAGACCTATTAGAAGTCCTGCAAAATATTTATGGTAAGTTTTCTCAAAAAGGTAGTGTCTCACTCCCTTATATCTTGGTGGAAGAGAAGCAATCTGACGTCTGGGCTTACGTAACTCTCTAATTACAAAGAAACTTGTTATAACTACTAAGAAAATAAGAAGATACCAAACTGGAATTCCTAATTGACCAGCTAAATCATCATTAATTACCCAGTGCTTAGCTATTAATTGATTCAAAGGAACAAGAAATCCTGATTTCATAGCTGCCGCACTCGTCATATAAAAGAATAGTGCAACCCAACTACCCAGGAGCCCTTCTCCAGCACGATACCACGTTCCCGTGGCACATCCCCCTGCGAGAACAATTCCAATACCAAATAGATAGGAGCCCACAATCGCTCCTAACACGGAAAAGTCTTCATAAGGGTTTCCAATAATACCCAATTTAATCAAGAAAAGTACTCCTATACTTTCCACTGTGATTGCAATAAGGAAAGCGTAAAATAAGGTATTATTACGTGCAATATACATGTCTCGAAAACCACCCGTCAAACAAAAACGAGTTCGTTGTAAAATAAATCCAAATATCAGACCAATGAGCCCACCAGAAAGAACAGTCGTAAGCATAGGTACCTCCTAAAGTAAATGTTGATTACATTTTAAGAAAAATATTATAGCTTGCATAATCTTTCTTTTTTATGATTAGCTATAAACTTTCTTTATGACAAACAAAAAAAGCGGATTATTACCGCTTCTTCTCTTACTTACCCTTTCCAGTGTTTGGCTGGATCAAAAGCCTCACCGACTACTGCTGAATCATCAAGTTCAATAATACCACGTTTTTGTGGAGCATTTGGAAGTGCCAACTCACGTGGGGCACACATCATACCATAACTATCTTCACCACGAAGTTTTCCTGGGAAGATAAGGGCACCACTAGGCATCATAGCACCAGGAAGGGCTACGATAGTTTTAAGACCAAGCGCTGCGTTTGGTGCTCCTGCAACGATTTGGACCTTCTTATCGCCGATATTCACTTGGCAGATGTTAAGGTGGTCACTATCTGGATGTGCAACCATTTCATCAATTTGCCCAACCACAAAGACTGGACCTTGTGTGTTTTTCAAGCGTTCTTCAAAACCTTCTTTAGCCAATTCCTCGTTCAAGACAGCTACATCTTGGTCTGACAAGAAAACTTGACCATTTCCATTGATATCAATGAGGCTTGATGCTTCAAAAATGTTCCAAGCAAGGGTCTTGCCTGTTTCATCAGCTGTGACACGCGCCACTTTACCTTTACGTTCTACGCTACGTTTAATGTCCTTAGTATCTTCCAAGATAACCAACAAAACGTCGCCAACTTGTTCTTTATTGTATGCAAAAATCATGGGTTCTCCTTATACTGTTGCCAAAAAGGCATTGATTTCTTCTTTGGTTTTACGAGCTTTATTGACCAAGCGCCCCAATTCTTGACCTTTCTGAGTCACAACAAAACTTGGGATACCAAAAATATTCCAAGTTTGCGCCAAAGCCATATAATCATCACGGTTAACACGCACAAAGGTCATATCTGGATGGGCAGCCTCAATATCAGACATAACGGGATAGATAAACTGGCAGTCTGGACACCAATCAGCAGTGAAAAAGAAGACCACTTTTTGGTCACTGTCAACATAACCTGCAAGTTCTTCGAGATTCTTCGGAATAATCATGCCTGCTCCTCCTCATAAGTCAAGACATCATCAGCATAGACAAAACGATAAGTCCGCCCATCTTCTAATACGATACCTCCCGTAAGCCCTGGATTTTCCTTATCAGTAGGATTCGTATAGAGAACGGCAACAGTCCCTAAATGTGATAGTTCTTGTCTAATATTTTGAATTAATACGGTATTCTTTGCTTCTACATGTGAGCGTCTCTGCTTTTCTGCCATTGCCAAGAGACTTAAAGCTCCTAGCCCGCCAGCAAACAAAGCTAATGTTTTACGTTTCATATGAAACATTTTACCATATTTTTAGAGGAATGGGGAGAGGCTACCTATCTCTTGAAAATCGTGCTAAAATAGTAGCATGTACTACTCAAGGAGGATTTTATGACTACTCTATTTGACAAAATTAAGGAAGTCACCGAGCTTGGTGCTACTTCAGGATTTGAGGCTCCTGTACGCAACTACCTTCGCAAAACTATCACGCCACTCGTAGATGAGGTGCAAACAGATGGCCTCGGCGGTATTTTCGGTATTAAGTACAGTCAGGCAGAAAATACCCCTAAGGTGCTTGTGGCTGCCCACATGGACGAAGTCGGCTTTATGATTAAGGAAATCAAGGCAGACGGGACTTTCCGTGTCGTCGAACTTGGTGGCTGGAACCCACTGGTTGTCAGCTCTCAACGCTTTACCCTACACACACGTGACGGTCATGTCTATCCTGTCATCTCAGGTTCAGTACCACCTCATTTCTTACGTGCTAGCGGTGGCGCTGCAAGTCTTCCTAGTGTCTCTGATATCGTCTTTGATGCTGGTTTTGCCAACCAAGAAGAAGCTAATGCCTATGGTGTTTTCCCGGGTGATGTCATCATTCCTCAATCAGAAACTATTCTCACAGCCAATCAAAAAAACGTGATTTCTAAAGCCTGGGATAACCGTTATGGTGTCCTCATGATTCGTGAACTCTTGGAAAATGTCAAAAACCAAGAACTCAACAATACTCTAATCGCTGGGGCTAACGTTCAAGAAGAAGTCGGTTTACGTGGTGCCCATGTTTCAACCACAAAATTTAATCCTGAGCTCTTCTTTGCGGTAGACTGCTCTCCTGCAGGTGATATCTATGGTAATCAAGGTAAGGTAGGCGACGGTACCCTTATTCGTTTCTTCGACCCAGGACATATCATGCTGCCAAATATGAAGGATTTCCTTTTGACTACTGCTGAAGAAGCTGGTGTCAAATACCAATACTACTGTGCTGCAGGCGGTACTGATGCTGGTGCCGCTCACTTGCAGAATGCTGGTGTTCCATCAACAACCATCGGCGTTTGTGCCCGTTACATCCACTCACACCAAACCCTTTATGCTTTGGATGACTTCCTAGAAGCACAAGCCTTTTTACAAGCCATTGTTAAGAAGTTGGATCGTTCAACAGTGGATTTGATTAAGAACTACTAAGACAAGGAGTAACCCATGATTATTGGTTTTATCGGCGTTGGAAAGATGGCAACAGCCATTATCAACGGCCTAAACACAAGCTCACATCGTATTATTATTTCAGGGTCTTCCTTGGCTCGTTCACGCCAAATTGCAGAGGAATTAGAGGTTGAAGCAGCTGCTTCCCATCAGGAATTGTTGGATAAGGCTGATTTGGTCATCCTAGGTATCAAACCCCAAATGTTTGATAAGGTACTAGCTGGCCTCAACTTCCGTCAACCTATCATGAGCATGGCTGCTGGAGTGACCTTGAAACGCCTCGCTTCACTCACCAGTCCAGACCTTCCTCTTATTCGTATCATGCCTAACCTTAATGCTCAGATTCTTAAGAGCACTACTGGTCTTTGTACCAACGATAAGGTATCCGAGGACCTTTTGGCAGTTGCCAAGGAAATCACAGACAGTTTTGGAACCACTGTCGAATTGGCTGAAAAGGACTTTGATACCTTTACTGCCCTAGCTGGTTCAAGCCCGGCCTACATTGCCCTTTTTATCGAGGCACTAGCCAAGGCTGGCGTCAAAAATGGCCTAAGTAAGCAGGTCGCTCTGACCATTGCCACACAGACAGTTCTAGCTACTGCTGAAAATCTTAGTATGGGTAGCGACAGCCCACATGATCTTATTGACAAGGTTTGTAGCCCTGGTGGGACCACTATCGCCGGCCTCATGGACCTTGAGCGTACAGGCCTCACCCATAGTGTGGTTTCAAGTATTGATACAACCATTGCTAAAGCTAAAAAACTATAAGAAAAAAGCTCGGAAAATTACGAGCTTTATTTGATATATGGCGCTAACAATTGTAGGAGTAACATCATTGAAACCGCAATACTATTGTTAATCATATGAGCCATGATACTATATTCTAGCTTCTTAGATACACGATAAACAGTTGCAAGGACAAGGCCCATACCTCCATATATAATCCAGACACCCATACTATTAGGCGTATGAACAAGGCCAAAGAGTAAACCACTTAGAATCAAACCAACAATAGAATCTGGATTAAAGACCCGTCCCATAAGAAGCCCTCTAAAAACCAACTCTTCCACAATCGGTGCCATAATCACTGTAATTGTTATAAGAACAAAGGGATTCATATGGGCATTTTCTATGGCTGCCTGGTTAGTGCTGTTACTAACACCTTCCCACATCATGACCATTGCACCAAGCCCAGTGACAATGTAAATACCTAGGTAGGTCAGGCCAATCATTCCCCATGCCTTCATGGAAGACAGCGCCCTAAAGCCCTCAAGAAGACCCATACGTTTGCCCAAGAAAAGAGCTCCTGCACTAATGAGTAGCATAACCAAAATTAGGAGACTAACTGCCCTCACATCTTTAACACGAACAAATATGGTTGGAGTCTGTTCAATACACAAAATTAGGAAAGCCAGTAAGAAATAAAGAAAGCGTTTTAAAATGGACTCTTTGTTCATAAGAAGCTACCTCTTTTTATTGTTATTTTGTACCTTTATTATAATACAATTAAACTAATTTGACAAGACACCGTAAAAATAAGAGATTCAATCTTGAAAAGATGAAGGACTCTTATCCTATTTTAGATAGAATAAGACGAATAAGAGCAAATCCCAAAACTAAGCCATAGAGCAAGATAGATAGAACTGTAACATATGGCAACTGAATATTAACAAAGGCATGTAGGGCAATCAAAGCAAAGATAAGCAAAAACTCCAGAACCAGTGTTGCAACTGCTGTTACCTGCAAAATCTGTTTATTTCGCTCATCATAGGTAGCAATGTACATCTGATGAAGACGTTTCGAATGCCTAAGCGCTGCAAAATAATAAATCGACAGGGCGTAACTCCCAATGGTAACCCCCACTACTAATCCTAGTGCAAAATCACTAAGACTGTTAGAGCGAACAATAAATAATCCCAAAATACCCAAAGAAAAGAAAGAACATGCTACTCGGGCTATGTATCTTTTATACTCTGATTCTGTTTTTTTCTTTCCTAACGTTTTTAATAACATATCTTAACATTCCTTTCATTATCCTTTAAAAGAGCAATATAAAATTTTTCAATGATAACTTTAAACATTCACCTTAAACAAAAAGGATGAGTAGGACAGCTATACTGTTGTTTAAAATATGAACACCCATACTGTACTCGATATGCTTAGTCTTATAGTAAGTTATGGCAAGACCAGCTGACATAATACCATAGACGACAATTGTTTGAGGCGTAAATGCTGAGTGACCAGCCATAAAGAGAAGACTGGAAATAGCAAGACCCGTCTTAAAGTATTTTCCAAAGAGTACCTTGGCTAAGAGTCCCCTAAAAATGATTTCTTCCATAATCGGAATAATAAAACCGGCGACTACTAGGTAAAGATAGAATGGTACGTGGGCAAAGATATCATTTAAAGCAGCTTGATTTTCCATAGTCGCATTGTGCGTTAACTGACCAACAAAATACCCTAGAAGATCACCTAGGAAAAAGATGACGAGATTAAGAGAAGCAATCGCAACGAGACGTCTCCAATTAATCTCTTTAAGCGATAAGAGTTTAAATCTATAAGCAATCACGATAAAAATAGCCAAACTCCCTAATGCCCAAACACCGTAACCTATTTGCTCCACAAGTGAAAACTTACCATCCTGAGTAAGTAGCGGGAAAGCACCTAATAGTGTTAAATCTAAGATTAGTAGAGTGAGCGCTAAAAAAATAACACCAATTTTCTTCATTACTTGTTTAAACATATCTTTACTCCTTAATCTTCCTCAAAAAGAAAGACTTCTTCAATAGTCTTTCCAAAATACCTAGCAATTTTAAAAGCTAGTTCCAAGGACGCATTATAGCGACCTTTTTCGAGTGAAATGATGGTCTGTCTCGTGACTCCCATCTCATCTGCTAACTCTGCCTGACTAATCTTATTAGCCTTGCGAAGTTCCTGAATCTTTGTTTCCATATGATACCTCAACCTTATAGTTTTTTCTCAAATATTTCGTCTCCTTACCTTTTATCAAGTTCGCTTTACATTTATAGTATAGTTCACTTGACATATTTTGTAAAGTCTGTTTTACATTTTTTGTAAAGTTTTCTTTACTTATCGAATGACATATCCGGATATAGGCGAATAATTCTTTCCGAGTACTCAAAAAAGCTGACTGATTTCTCAGCCAACTTTTCTGGTCTTATCAATTTTTTGATAACTTATTTAGATTTAAGGCGCTCAACATCACGAGCAATCACCAATTCTTCATCTGTTGGGATGACAAAAACTTTAACAGGTGACTCTGCTGTTGTAATATCGCCAACATGTCCGAAGACATTCTTTTCAGGATCCACTTCAATGCCAAACCAAGTGAGACCATTCAAAACTGAAGCGCGAACTTCTGCAGAATTTTCACCAATACCTGCTGTAAAGACGATAGCATCCGCTCCGTTCAATACGCCAAAGTATTGGGCGATGTATTTACGCAAACGATCCACATAGAGATTGTAGGCTAAAATACATTTTTCATCTCCTTCATGTTTACCAGCAATGATATCACGCATATCACTTGATTTTTCAGAGATACCAAGGAGTCCTGATTCTTTATTAAAGACGTGACGAATACGTTCAGCATCGGCCATATCAGGCTCACGGTCAATGATGAATGGAATAATCGCAGGGTCAAGATCCCCAGTACGTGTTCCCATCATAACCCCACCAAGTGGTGTCAATCCCATTGACGTGTCTACTGATTTACCACCGTCCACGGCAGTAATTGAAACACCATTTCCGACATGGGCTGTGATAATCTTAGTTTCTTCAATAGGTTTTCCTAGTAGCTTAGCTGCTTCTTGAGAAACATATTGGTGGCTTGTTCCATGTGCTCCGTATTTACGAACTTGATAGTCTGTATAATAACGATTAGGCACTGGATAACGGTAAGCCACTTCTGGCATAGATGTATGGAAGGCTGTGTCAAAAACAGCAACACTGGTAATATCTGGGAGGAGCTCCTTAAAGGCACGAATCCCTGAGGCTGCACCAGGATTATGAAGTGGAGCCAAAGCAGACAATTCTTCGATTTTCGCTAATGCTTCATCATCTACCAAACTTGATTCTTTGAAATACTCACCACCAGCAACCACTCGATGACCTACACCTGTGATTTCATCATAATTCTTGATGATATTAAAACGAATCAAATCATCAAGTACGATTTTTACAGCCTGAACATGATCGGTAATATCTAAAATCTGCGTTTCAGAATCATTATCAAACTTAACTGTTGAAATAGAGTCTTTTAATCCGATACGCTCAATCAACCCTTTGGCAAGTACAACTTCAGATGGCATTTCATACAATTGCCATTTCAAACTTGAACTTCCTGCATTGATTGCGATTGTTTTTGTCATAAGTCACCTCTTTGTAAAACGCTTTCAGTAATATAGTCTTATTTTATCATGTTTTTTTATAAAATGGAATTGTCTGATTTCCATTTTTGGAAATTCTCAGTAAAATCTTTAAGAATCTCTGGATTTTGTAAATCACTAAGCGGATAAACAAAGGTCTCTGGAGCATTTTCTGTTTGCTTTTTAATCACAAAGATAGACTTCATATTGTGTTTATTGCCAAAAGCTGCTTCAGGAAGAGTGATTACAGCAATAATATCAGCATATCCTGATAGCCACTTCTTAAGCAAATCACTTTGTGAACTCGTTAAAAGATTAGTTGGTGCCAAAAGAATAGCAATACCGTCTTTCTTCAAGTACTTAAGCGATTGCTCCATAAGAAGATGATGGGCATAAGTGTGTTCACCAGTTGCTGCTACCTTGAAACGACTCGCAATCTCATCGTTAGGGTAGTAACCTACTGGCAGGTCACTGATAATAACATCGCTTTCTTTGAGGATATGGGGGCGAACTGCATCTTCTTGAATGTAAACCGCTTTTGAGTTCACCACATCAGCAATACTGGCTGACAAATCAATAAGCAAATCGTCAACTTCCATTCCCATATAATTAAGGTTTTTGTGACTATTATTTAAAAGAGTCTCAGCCAAGTTGCCTGTACCTGAACCAATCTCCAAGACATCTAATTGATCGTCCTTGGTCAAACCCTCAAGTAGGTAAAGAATGATAAATCCAATGGCATCTGGTGTAAATTGGTGATTGGCTTGTAAGGCTTCTAATTGCCCTAGTTTGATAAATAAATACTGAAAGGCTCGACGCCACTCCTCTTTACTTAGATTAAGAGCACGTAATTTCTCGTTATTTTTGATGATAAGTTCGTTATCAACCTCAGCCCCCAAATAATAGGAATTTTGCTCGATAAGGGCATCGTAAGCATGGGTCCCAAGATCATTTTCAATGGTTTGGACATTTTCTAACAACAGCGCAAAAGCTGTCTCAATTGCTTCAAAATTCATGATTTCCTCCGTCCCTCTATCATATCAAAAAGGGGGAAGAATTGCTATTTCTGGTCCTCTTTCTTCACATAGTGATAGGTCTTGGTGTGTCCTTCATTCTCAACTCTAACAATCATCTTCTTGTCTTTTACCTCATAAGTCGTACTTCCCTGAGCAAAACTAAAAGAACCCGACTCCTTGTCAGCCAAATCCACAGTCATTTCTGCCATAAGTCGACTCTGACTAGCTACTGTTTGTGCTTGATTTTGTCTAGAGCTAGCAACTACCCTATCCAGATAAACCTGAAGAAGAAGTGTAAAAATGCCAGCCATAAAAAGGGCATAGAGGAGAACACCTCCCCTAACTTGTTTTTTCAAAAGCATAAACGAAACTCCTTTGCAGACCATTTTTAAGAATAACTTCAATGGTGACTATCTGATTTTTTTGACTGATTGTACTAGATTTTAAACCGAAAAGCATGGGTTGATAACCTCGACCATCGGCGTTAGTTTTTCGAAAATCAGAAGCATTTGAGATACCAAAGGCCAAGTCTTGATTATCCTGCTTGACATAGAGCTTGTTGCCTTCTACTTTAATCAACTGACAACCTTCTAACTCTGCCTCCATTTGTTGGACAAACAGAAGCCAATCTTGATTTTCTTGTTGTCTTACCTGTTTGACATTGCTCACCAGAACGGTGGTTAAACCTTGATATACTTGGACAGAACCAGCTATAACCAGTAAGGCTACCAGACATTCCAAAAGGGTAAAGGCGCGAACCTTACTATTTAGAGACATGAGTAATTTCCTTTCCTGATTCATAAACTGTGATGCCTTGCTTGCTACGTTTCACTGTCACCGTAATGCCATTTAAGGTCAACTGATCCTGTTTGGTCTGGACGGCCATAGTTGCCACACTCAAGACCTCTTGTTGATGAAGATTCTTAGCCATTAACCTACGATTAGTGTTAATTTGCTCTAAGATGAGGCCACTGACAAGCACTAAAACGGCCATGGCTACCAAACTTTCGATGAGAATATAGCCTCTAAGAGACCGTCTTTTTATATTTTCCACTGCCCATGTTAAGCTGATAAGTCACCACCTCCTTGTTACTTGTGAAACGAATCTTACTAAGACTAGAATTGCCTCCTTTAGCATCAAATACTAGGGTCTGCCCCTTATCCAGATGAATGTTTTCAGGAATAGAGAGACTGGTTCTTCCATTACTAATCTTATCCTTAGTCAGCTGCAATTCAATGTTAGTCCCTTCCGCTGCTGCCAAGCGCTGACTATCCCGATACAGATACTCAAAGCGTAGATAAAAAAGATTAGTCTCGACTTGCTGAAAAATCCCCGTCACTGACCCTGACAAACTCAGAGTAAGAAAAGCAACGACTGCTAATGTCACCAAGCTTTCCAACAAGGTGAAGGCCCTAATTGGCAACTGAGCGGCTTTCACCACCATGTTTCGCATAATAATCATTGTATGAATCTGCCTGTTTTTGTGTAATTTGACCTGATGAAACAAGAGCTGCTAAACTAGCTGTCTTGTTATTTTTCATTTCATAGAGTTCTGCTTGAGAATCCACAACTTTGACGACAGCTGCATTTCCAGTTTCTTTTACAGAATCCTTTTGCTTACTCAAGTTAGGAACAAAGAGCAAAAGAAGAATACTGATAATGAGCAACACGACCAGCATTTCAATCAGAGTAAAAGCACGTAACTTAACGGCATTCAATTTTTTCAACATCAATTTCATGACATCATTCCTTCCATATTTTGATACATCGGTAATAACATGGCTGCATAGATCATTACAATCACGACAGCAACAATAACAAAAATGAGGGGTTGTACAAAGGTTGTCGCCTTATTAAGACGGTTAAAGAAGGTCTGCCAAACCTCTTCAGCATAGACTTCAAGCTCATATCCCAACCTCGCATTAGCCTCCCCATAAGCAATAATTAGGGAGAGCTCCTCAGTGAAAAACGGATGACTGGCAATACGTTCAGGGAAACTCTGCCCCAACATCAAGGCTTCTTCCAAATCGGTCCCCAGCTCACGAAAGAGCTTGGATTTTTGCTCTTGCATAAGAGCCACTAAATCTAGCAAGTCAACGCCTTGACCTAATAGATTTCCCCACTCCCTAGCATAATAGGCTGTCGTGTAAAGCCTTACTGTCTGACCAATAAATGGAATTTTGGCCATTCGCCTATAAAAAGCAAGAGCTGACTGGCGTTTCACCCAGACATAGAGGAGAATCCCTAACACAAGGAATCCAAGCAAACTCACAAAGAACAACTGAGGAAACATTTGAACCAGTTGTACTGCCCAGTTATCCTTACCATCACCTTCTAAAAGCTGTGGTAAAAGATAATTTTTGAGCCCCAACATAATCAAAATCAGGAACCCCAAAAGCAAGATAGGATAAGTCGCCACTTCCATGAGTTTCTTACGAACCTTGGTCATGCGAAGCATATACGTTTCAATCTTAGTCAAGCTCCCTAAAAGATCTCCGTGCTTATCAGCAAGTGCAATCTGAGTGACAATATTATCCGAAAAGCCCACTGATGCAAACATCTGGTCCAATCTCTCACCTCGCATTAAACTCTCTTTCATAAGAGATAATGAGGACTCTTTCAACAAATGACTGCGCTCCAAGAAAGCCACAATTTCAGTTAGGGTGAATCCTGCCTTCAAGAGTTGTTTGAAAAGCTGAATAACCTTGACTTGTTGGTTAATCTTTAATTTTCTCCCCTTGGATATCCCTTTCAGTGAGATGTCCCTGTTTAACCAAGTCTTCCAGTTGCTGGTTCCAGCTGGTTGACGAATGGTTTTGGAAACTTTCTTTGGCAAAATCAATCACACCTCCTCCCTTTATCAAACGCATATAGGCAATCCCTTGAAGCGCATTATCCAATTCAGACTTGTCTACACCAAGGTCCAGGAGGCGTTCATAAACACCGGCCACACTCTTGGCGTGAATGGTTGAAAGAACAGTCACTCCTGTCAGACTAGCCCTAATAACGGCTCGGGCAGTCTCTCTATCCCGAATTTCTCCAATAATCAGAACATCCGGACGATGACGCAGAGATAGCTTGATTAAATTATCATAGGTCATATCAATCGCCTGATTAACCTGGAGCTGCAAGACATTATCCTGTTTAATCTCTACAGGATCCTCAATTGAAATCACCTGTTGCCCCTTAAAACGCTCCTGTACCAAGGCATGCATAAGCGTCGTCTTCCCAGAACCCACAGGACCTGCAAAAAGGTACAAACCTCGATAATCCAATGCATCCACAATTGGCTGAATCCCTTGATTCCAGTACGTTAACTCTCTTCGTTCGGAATGAAGAACACGAATAACCAGGCTTTCCAAGCCTCGATAGTCTCCAACAGTTGATAAACGCAGAGAAACCAAGTGACCATCACCACAATCATAGTCACAAGAGCCCAATTGACTCCTACGTTTCTCACCTACCATCATTCCTGCCACAAATTTAAAGTGACCAATAAGACTAGCCATGAAATCAGGCCGATATACATCAATCAATCTCCTCTCTTGCCCAATTCGCATATAGAGCTCGTAATTATCCTGACGTGGAATAATATAGATGTCTTGAGCCCCACAACTATCAGCATTTTTGATCATTTCCTTAGCAAATTCTGTTACCATAAGGACCTCCTCATAGTCCTATTCGCAAAAGATTGTAAAAAGGACTAAAAAAAAGAGGATTAACTCTAAAATCAGTGCAAATTCCTCTTTTCATGTCATGAAGCTATTAATTAGTCAATACATCCAAATCCCAAGCACTTTGGGAATTTATGTACCTTGCATCAAACTATAATCTTTAATAACTTATATATCTAATTATTTTAATACCAATATAAATTGACCTATACCTTTTGGAAAGCTCCAAACCAAAAGCCATCATCTCGAATAAAAATTTCATTTCCAACTTCCATAAATCGCTCCATCATTATTTGTATTTCCAATTTACCAAAACTAGAGCAGATACTACCATGACACCACCTATCAACAAATTTAAAGAAAATTTTTCATGCAACCCTATAATTGAAAAGATAGTTGAAAATACAGGAACTAAAAACAAAAAACTACTAGCCACCGTTGCTCCTTTTTGTCCTAAACTAAAAAACCATAATCCAAACGAACCAACAGAGGCAGGTATAATTAACCATACAAACCAAATCCAACCCCATAAGCCCAAGTTCAAGAAATCATAACCTTCATGTAAAGGCAATGAAAACAAATAAAGAAATACCCCACCAAGCAACAGTTGCCATCCTGTAAAAACCCACGGACCATTATCAAATGGAACTTTTTTGGTAATAATCGTATTAATAGACCAACAAAATGAACCTAGTAAAGCAAATAGAGAACCAAAATTAAATGCTGTACTATCCAATCCAATACAGGTTGAAACTCCTGCAATTCCTAATAGTAAAGCACTAACTTTCTTAAATGTGAGTTTATCTTTAAGAAAAAAGTGAGCTAAAAGTGCTAACCAAAGGGGATTCGTAAATAAAATAATTGAAGACATTGAGGACGAAACACCATAAGCTAAAGCAAGATTAAGAAAACCCATAGTCCCCGCAGTTTGCAATAACCCAATAGTCGCTACAAGAGCAAGTCCTCTTAATTTACTTTCTCCACTTTTAGGAATAATAGAAAAGCAGTTCCTATTTATAATTGTTAAGCCAAGCATTATTACTCCCGCAATAATAAATCTTACACCTCCAATCAATAATGGTGGAGTATTTTCAACCGCTATTAGATACTTTCCTGTTGGAAAAGAGGAGCCCATAAAAATAGTTGTAAGTAGAATAGAAATAACAAAAATAATGTCAGAATTTTTCTTCATTTATAGCCACATCCTAATTAAAAGATATTTATGATATTTTTTGTCTTTTATTATAGTCAATAAAATTGAATTGTCAAGATATTTATCAAAAATCCTAAAATGATATTTTACTTTATTGTGTATTGAGAAAAATAAAAAAAAAGTCTATACTGTTACTTTGAATGAAACTTATCTTTTATACGGAGGTGCTAAGATGCGTTTATCATCAGGATGGGAGCAATCTATCTATGTTTTACTCATGCTAGATCAACTACCAGAAGGAAAATATATCAATTCTGTTTTCTTGAGTGAACGACTGGGAGTTTCAGATTCTTATTTAAAAAAAATTATTAAGCTATTAGATAACGAGGGGTTAGTAAAATCAGTTCGAGGAAAAAATGGAGGAATAGCCCTCTCCAAACCTCTGAGTAAAATCAGTTTTTATGATGTCTTTGTTGCAATCGAGGGGAAAAATAGAATCTTTGAAAGTCAAAACCTCCTAAAAAAATTTTTAGGAGACGAGGAAGGTTCAAAAGCTAAAAAATGTGTTGTCACCAATTCACTTGATGTCATTGAAAACACACTAGTTTCCACATTGATTTCTATCACTCTCAGTCAAGTTGCTTTCCAAGCTGAAATGAACTACGATTTAACTGACATTCGAAATTGGATTAACAAACATCAAAAAAGTTGAAGAATAAATCTTCAACTTTTTATAAATTCTTGACAAAAATCTCCATTTGTTTTATATTTTATTTGAAGATATAATATATCTTCTTTATCGTAAATATATATATTGTACACTTCATCTAGATGAAAACAGCAAATTCTTATGAAACCTTTCTAACTATAGTTTGAGAAATATTTCTACTAAAAATTTGGTGCTAGATACTGATTATAAAGTGATAGTTTCTATAATAGACTAGAGAGTTTTAATAAGGTTATAGCGAGTTTTACAGCTGATTTTTAATAAAATCCAAGTTGTATAAATACTATAAAGGAGGACCACTAAAATGGTAGTTAAAGTCGGAATTAATGGATTTGGTCGAATTGGTCGCTTGGCATTACGTCGTATTCAAACACTTGAAAATATAGAAGTTACCCACGTTAATGATTTAACTGATTCAAAAATGTTAGCTCATCTTTTAAAATACGATAGTACCCAAGGAAAATTTAAGGGAACAATTGATGTTAAAGAAGATGGTTTTGTTATTAATGACAAGTTTATCAAAGTAACTAGTGAGCCTGATCCTGAAAAAATTGATTGGGCTTCATCTGGTGTAGATATTGTGCTAGAAGCAACAGGCTTCTTTGCAACGAAAGAAAAAGCAGAAAAACATCTCCATAAAAATGGTGGGGCAAAGAAGGTAATCATCACAGCACCAGGTGGAAACGATGTCAAAACTGTCGTATTCAATGTAAATCATGAAACCTTGACTGGTGAAGAAACAGTCATCTCACCAGGTTCATGTACAACAAATTGCCTAGCTCCTATGGCTGACACTTTAAATAAAAAATTCGGAATTCTAGTTGGTACTATGACAACAATTCATAGCTATACTGGAGATCAAATGACTCTTGATGCTCCTCATCGCAAAGGAGATTTACGACGTGCGAGAGCAGCCGCAGTAAATACGGTTCCAACTTCATCTGGTGCTGCCAAAGCTATTGGGCTAGTTATTCCAGAATTAGATGGTTTGCTAAAAGGCCATGCACAACGTGTGGCAACTCCTACTGGCTCTCTGACAGAACTAGTTAGTCTCGTAAAAACCCCCGTCACTGTCGAAGAGGTGAATGCAGCAATGAAAGCTGCACAAAATGAAAGTTTTGCCTATAACGAGGATTTAATTGTCTCTAGTGACATTATCGGAGATACCCATGGTTCAATCTTCGATGCAACTCAAACAGAAGTTACTACAGATGGAAAAAACTATCTTGTTAAGACTGTAGCTTGGTACGATAATGAAATGAGTTTCACAGCTCAATTAATCCGTACCCTAGAATATTTTTCTAATATTTCCAAATAATTGAATAGTAAGAATCAATAAAAAGCAGCGAAGATGTTTTTAGAAAATATCTTCGCTACTTTTTATTTAACACAATATTCTACTTTTCTCTTACATCACAGAGGAATTCCTTATTCTAATTTATTTTTACCCATAAAGATCAAATAATCCAAAACTCTAAAATTTTGATAATTTTATAGATTTAATAAAATAATCAGAAAAAACGAAAATTTCGAGCTTCAATTCAATAATCCTGATTATCGTTTTATTTTACAATGGGCATGAGTTGGAAGGTCATTACGCTTTTCATAGCCTGGACGATATTTTTCCTCAGGAATTTCCTTCCAATCATCCAAGAGGGCGATAGATTGGTAAACCTGCAGATATTCGTTACACTCCTCACACCAATGCTTATCCTTTTGATCCCAAAAGGCAGTCATGACACTACTACGACTAATATAGCTTGGCAAGATTTCTTCCATGGCAAACCAAAGTTTTTTGTAGTACTTTAGAGCATCGTAAAAATCTTCAAATTCCTTTGTGCTGATAATATCCTCTTGCCAGCCTTCTAAGAACCACCACGGCTCCAAGTCACCTTTCATCTCAACTACTTGGTACATCTTTCTTTCTCACTTCATCTTTTGTTTTCCTATTATACAAAATTTTCTGGGAAAGATAAAAAAAATGGTTTTATTTTTCATGTTTATCAAGAAAAGAAGACATTCTGGTCATATAAATACAAAAAGGACTCACAGCTGTGAGCCCTTTTATTGTAATCTTAGTCTTCAGATGTTTCCACAATTGCTTCATCAACAGCAATGTTTTCAATAACTTCAACTTCGTTAACTGAAAGTGGTTCAATGTTACGGTAGCGAGCCATACCTGTACCAGCAGGGATAGTCTTACCAATGATAACATTTTCTTTAAGACCAAGAAGATGGTCTTTCTTACCACGGATAGCAGCATCTGTGAGGACACGTGTTGTTTCCTGGAAGGAAGCCGCAGACAAGAATGAATTTGTTTCAAGTGAGGCTTTAGTGATACCAAGAAGAACTGGACGTGATGTTGCAGGAAGACCACCAGAAATAACAATATCCTTGTTAGCATCTGTGAAATCTGCAATGTCCATAAGTGTTCCTGGAAGAAGATTTGTGTCACCTGGATCCATGACACGTACTTTACGAAGCATTTGACGAACCATTACTTCGACGTGCTTGTCTCCGATTTCTACCCCTTGGCTACGGTAAACTTTTTGTACTTCTGCAAGAAGGTAAGTTTCAACTGACAAGGTATCACGAACTTCAAGAAGGTGTTTTGGTTGGATTGAACCTTCTGTAAGAGCGGCACCACGGTGAACTTCATCTCCCACTTCAACTTTCATACGAGCTGTAAATGGTACAACATATTCACCCATGCCAGTTTTACCTTGAACGAAGACCTTCTTAGTACGTGTTGCAGCATCTTCTTCGATTTCGATAACATTACCCTTAACTTCAGTAATGACCGCTTCCCCTTTAGGGTTACGAGCTTCGAAGATTTCCTGGATACGTGGAAGACCTTGTGTGATATCGGTGTTTGAGGCTACCCCACCGGTGTGGAAGGTACGCATAGTAAGCTGTGTACCAGGTTCTCCGATAGATTGGGCAGCGATAGTACCAACCGCTTCACCAACTTCAACCGCATCACCAGTTGCCAAGTTAATACCATAACAGTGACGGCAGACACCGTGGCGTGTGTTACATGTAAATACTGAACGGATAGTGACTTCTTCAACACCAGCATTGACAATAGCAGCAGCCATTTCTTCAGTAATCAAGGTATCTGGACCTACGATGACTTCACCTGTTGTAGGATTCTTAACTGATTTCTTAGTGTAACGACCTTGAAGACGTTCTTCGAGTGTTTCTGTAACCTCTTTACCATCAGTAATCGCACGGATAAGAAGACCACGGTCTGTTCCACAGTCATCTTCACGGATGATAACATCCTGAGCAACGTCAACCAAACGACGAGTCAAGTAACCTGAGTCGGCTGTCTTAAGGGCCGTATCAGTCATACCTTTACGAGCACCGTGAGTTGAGAAGAACATTTCCAAAACGCTCAAACCTTCACGGAAGTTTGAAAGGATAGGCAATTCCATGATACGTCCGTTAGGAGCGGCCATCAAACCACGCATACCGGCAAGTTGGGAGAAGTTAGAGATGTTACCACGAGCTCCTGAGTCCATCATCATAACGATTGGGTTCTTAGAATCTTGTGTCTCAATCAGACGTTTTTCAAGTGCTTCTTTCGCTTCACGCCATGTTGTTGTAACAGCAACATAACGGTCATCATCTGTCATCAAACCACGACGGAAGGCTTTGTTAATTTCTTCAACACGGTGGTGAGCAGCATCAATAATTTCTTGTTTGTTATCAATAACTGGGATATCGGCGATACCAACGGTCAAACCAGCAAGTGTTGAGTGATAGTAACCAAGGTCTTTCAAACGGTCAAGGAAGGCTGACGTTTCAGTCGTGCGAAGACGTTTGAAGGTTTCAGCGATGATGTTACCAAGATTTTTCTTCTTGAATGGTGCATTGATTTCCAAACTATCAATAACGGTTTGGATATCTTGACCTGGTTCAAGGAAGTATTTATCTGGCGTACTATCGGTTAAGTTTTCATTTGTGATTTCTTGGAGGTATGGAATTTCTGCTGGAATAATCTCGTTAAAGAAGATTTTACCAACGGTTGTTACCATAATCTTGTGAAGTTGGTTTTCTTTCCAAGGTTTATCAGGCATGCTGTCTACAGCAATACCGACACGGCTATGTAAGTGAACATAACCATTACGATAAGCCATCACTGCCTCATCAATATCCTTGAAGACCATACCTTCACCTTCACGGCCTTTTTCTTCCATTGTCAAGTAGTAGTTACCAAGAACCATATCCTGAGATGGCGTTACGACTGGTTTACCATCTTTAGGGTTAAGGATGTGTTCTGCTGCAAGGAGGAGCAAGCGTGCTTCAGCTTGAGCTTCTTCAGACAATGGAACGTGAATGGCCATTTGGTCACCGTCAAAGTCGGCATTGTAGGCTTCACAGGCAAGTGGGTGGAGGCGAAGGGCCTTACCATCAATCAAGACTGGTTCAAAGGCCTGAATCCCCAAACGGTGGAGGGTAGGTGCGCGGTTAAGAAGTACTGGGTGTTCCTTAATGACATCTTCAAGAATATCCCAAATACGTTCATCACCACGTTCAACCATACGTTTAGCGGCTTTCACGTTGCCTGCGTATTCACGCGCAACGATTTCACGCATAACAAATGGTTTGAAAAGTTCGATGGCCATCAAACGTGGCACACCACATTGATACATTTTAAGTGTTGGACCAACAGCGATAACAGAACGTCCAGAGAAGTCAACACGTTTACCAAGCAAGTTCTGACGGAAACGTCCTTGTTTACCTTTAAGCATGTGGCTCAAAGATTTAAGTGGACGACTACCTGGTCCAGTGATTGGACGACCACGACGTCCATTATCAATGAGGGCATCTACCGCTTCTTGCAACATACGTTTTTCATTTTGCACGATGATACCTGGGGCATTCAATTCAAGCAAACGAGCCAAACGGTTGTTACGGTTGATAACACGACGATAGAGATCGTTCAAGTCAGATGCTGCAAAACGTCCACCGTCCAATTGAACCATTGGACGAAGATCTGGTGGTAATACTGGCAAGATGTTAAGTACCATCCATTCTGGTTTGTTACCAGACTTGTAGAAGGCATCAAGAACGTCCAAACGGCGAACAGCCTTAACACGTTTTTGACCAGTAGCTGTCTTCAATTCTTCCTTGAGTTCAGCAATTTCAGCTTCCAAATCCACTTGTTTCAAGAGATCTTGGATGGCTTCTGCACCCATTTTAGCGACGAATGAACCATGTCCATACTCTTGCAATTTTTCGCGGTATTCACGTTCAGTCAAGAGAGATTTTGGTTCAAGTGGTGTTTCTTTTGGATCGATAACCACGTAAGCTGCGAAATAAATAACTTCTTCAAGCGCACGAGGGCTCATATCCAAAGTCAATCCCATACGAGAAGGGATTCCCTTGAAGTACCAGATATGTGATACTGGTGCTTTCAACTCGATGTGACCCATACGTTCACGACGAACCTTAGCACGTGTTACTTCAACACCACAGCGGTCACAAACGATACCTTTATAACGGATACGTTTGTATTTTCCACACGCACATTCCCAGTCCTTAGTTGGACCAAAGATCACTTCATCAAAGAGACCTTCACGTTCTGGTTTGAGCGTACGGTAGTTGATTGTTTCAGGTTTCTTAACTTCACCATAAGACCATGAACGGACTTTAGTTGGTGAAGCTAGTGTGATTTGCATACTTTTAAATCGATTTACGTCAACCACTAGTATTACCTTTCTTTTTTTCTATTGACAATAGTAGCTCTATTGTCACCTTTATCAGCTACCTTAGAGGGGGAAGAATCTTCCACTTCTAAAGCTTATGTTTATTCTTCTTTATTTGAAGCTTCTTCTTTAGCTTTTTCTAATTCAGCAGCTTCTTTGGCCTGTTGCACACGTGCTTTTTCAAGATCGTCAACGTGCATAACGTCGTCATCTTCACCTTCATCAAGATCACGCAATTCAACTTCATGATCGTCTTCGTCAAGGACACGCATGTCAAGACCGAGTGATTGCAATTCTTTTACAAGTACTCGGAATGATTCTGGAACGCCTGGTTTTGGAATTGGTTTACCTTTAGTAATCGCTTCATAGGCTTTCAAACGTCCGTTCACATCATCAGACTTGTAAGTCAAGATTTCTTGAAGAATGTTTGAAGCACCGTAAGCTTCAAGGGCCCAAACCTCCATCTCACCGAAACGTTGTCCACCAAATTGTGCTTTACCACCAAGAGGTTGTTGGGTAACAAGTGAGTAAGGACCTACTGAACGAGCGTGAAGTTTATCATCAACCATGTGGTGAAGTTTGATCATATACATGACACCAACTGACACACGGTTATCAAACGGCTCACCTGTACGTCCATCGTAAAGGATTGTCTTAGCATCGCTATCCATACCAGCTTCACGAACAGTATCCCAGAGGTCTTCTGAACTTGCTCCGTCAAAGACTGGTGTTGCGATGTGAATACCCAAGTTACGAGCAGCCATACCAAGGTGAAGTTCCATAACTTGTCCGATATTCATACGTGATGGCACCCCAAGTGGGTTCAACATGATATCAACTGGTGTACCGTCTGGAAGGTAAGGCATGTCTTCAACCGGAACAATACGAGAAACAACCCCTTTGTTACCGTGACGACCGGCCATCTTATCTCCAACCTTGATCTTACGTTTTTGAGCAATGTAAACACGAACAAGCATGTTAACACCTGATTGCAATTCATCACCGTTGGCACGTGTAAAGATTTTAACATCACGAACGACACCATCACCACCGTGAGGAACACGAAGTGACGTATCACGTACTTCACGAGATTTGTCACCAAAGATAGCGTGGAGAAGACGTTCTTCAGCAGAAAGGTCTTTTTCACCCTTAGGTGTTACCTTACCAACAAGAATGTCACCTTCTTTAACCTCAGCACCGATACGGATAATACCCATTTCGTCAAGGTCTTTAAGGGCTTCTTCACCAACATTTGGCAATTCACGTGTGATTTCTTCAGGCCCAAGCTTTGTATCACGTGTTTCTGATTCGAATTCTTCCAAGTGAACAGATGTATAAACATCATCTTTCACAAGACGTTCACTCATGATTACGGCATCCTCGAAGTTGTAACCTTCCCATGTCATGTATGCGACGATAGGGTTTTGACCGAGGGCCATTTCGCCACCTTCCATAGATGGACCGTCAGCGATGAAGTCACCTTTTTCGACAATATCACCAACCTTAACCAAAGTACGTTGGTTGTAAGCAGTACCTGAGTTTGAACGGCGGAATTTTTGAACAGTATAAACGTCAAGCGAACCATCTTCACGACGAACTTCAACCTTATCGGCATCAGAGTAAACAACTTTACCGTCATGTTGAGCGATGACAGCAGCCCCTGAATCGTGGGCAGCTTGATATTCCATACCAGTACCAACAAATGGTGCTTTTGGATCAATCAATGGCACAGCTTGACGTTGCATGTTGGCACCCATGAGGGCACGGTTAGAGTCATCGTTTTCCAAGAATGGAATACATGCTGTCGCAACGGCAACTACCTGTTTAGGAGAAACATCTACGAAATCTACAAGGTGTGATGGGTACTCTTGGTTATTACCTTGGTGACGACCCATGACGATTTCTTCTGCAAATGTTCCATCTTCATTCAATTTAGAGTTGGCCTGAGCAACTGTGTACTCATCTTCTTCATCAGCAGTCAACCAAACCACTTCGTTGGTTACCTTACCAGTTGCACGGTCAACCTTGCGGTATGGTGTTTGAATGAAACCATACTTGTTAAGGTGTCCGTATGAAGACAAGTTATTAATCAAACCGATGTTAGGTCCTTCAGGTGTTTCGATTGGACACATACGACCATAGTGTGTATAGTGCACGTCACGAACTTCGTATCCGGCACGGTCACGTGTCAAACCACCAGGTCCTAAGGCTGACAAACGACGTTTGTGTGACAACTCTGACAATGGGTTGTGTTGGTCCATGAACTGTGACAATTGAGAAGAACCAAAGAATTCTTTAACCGCTGCAGTTACAGGACGAATATTGATAATTTGTTGCGGTGTCAGGACTTCGTTATCTTGAACTGACATACGTTCACGCACGTTACGTTCCATACGAGCCAAACCAATACGGAATTGGTTAGCAAGCAATTCACCAACGGCACGGATACGACGGTTACCAAGGTGGTCGATATCGTCTACTTTACCGATACCTTCAGCAAGGTTAAGGAAGTAGCTCATTTCAGCCAAGATATCCGCTGTCGTCAAAGCACGAACCTTATCGTCTGGATTGGCATTACCAACAATTGTAACCACACGATCTGGATCATTTGGTGCAACAACCTTGAATTTTTGAAGAACAACAGGTTCTGTAACCACCGCATAATCGTTTGGTGTGTATACAAATTTGTTCAAATCACCATCCAAGTGTTCTGCGATTGAATCAATCACATCACGTGTCATTTCAGTACCAGCTTCAACAAGGATTTCACCTGTTTCAGGATCTACCAAGTTTTCAGCAATTGTTTGTCCCAAAAGACGTGTCTTGATGTTAAGTTTTTTGTTAACCTTGTAACGACCAACAGCAGCCAAATCATAACGACGTGGATCAAAGAAACGAGCTACAAGCAAGCTACGTGAACTGTCGGCAGTTTTAGGTTCACCCGGACGAAGACGTTCATAAATTTCTTTAAGCGCTTCATCAGTACGTGAATCTGCTGGATTTTTGTGGATATCTTTTTCAACAGTGTTGCGAACCAACTCGCTATCACCAAAGATATCAACAATTTCGTCATCACCTGAGAATCCAAGCGCACGCACAAGCGTTGTGAATGGAATCTTACGTGTACGGTCGATACGAGTATAGGCGATGTCTTTTGAATCTGTTTCAAGTTCAAGCCATGCCCCACGGTTAGGGATAACTGTTGAGCCATAACCCACTTTACCGTTTTTATCAACCTTATCGTTAAAGTAAACACCCGGTGAGCGCACCAACTGAGAAACGATAATACGTTCACCACCATTGATGATGAAAGTACCCATCTCAGTCATAATAGGGAAATCTCCAAAGAAGACTTCCTGAGTTTTGATTTCACCAGTTTCTTTGTTAATAAGACGGAAAGTCACAAAGATTGGTGCTGAGTATGATGCATCGTGGATACGAGCTTCTTCAAGTGTATACTTAGGCTCTTTCAATTCGTAACCAACGAATTCCAATTCCATAGTGTCTGTGAAGTTTGAGATAGGAAGTACATCCTCAAAAACCTCTTTAAGACCAGTATCCAAGAAATCTTTAAATGAATCCGTTTGGATTTCAATCAAGTTTGGTAAATCAAGAACTTCTTTAATTCTTGAAAAACTACGACGGGTACGATGTTTCCCGTATTGAACGTCATGTCCTGCCAAGTCTTCTACTCCTTTTCTACATTCGAGACCTGCTTTGCAAGTCGTGCACTTTAAATATTTGCCATCTTTTTTAGTGCTTTATCCAATCAAATGCTAAATCTGACCACTCTAATAACAGATACTCAGAGATAGGGCAAGATGTGAATTTTTAGAACCTTTAAATATGTATTACAATGCTTAGAAATCCTAAAAATAAGCACAAAAATAGCAGCTAAATCTGACCGAAAAAACGTTGATTTAACTGCTGTATCTCTTGATTGGACAATATTTCAACCAAGTAAGACGACAAATAGTTGCCTATATTATACCTAATTTTTAGCTTTTTTGCAAGTTTTTGGGAGAATTTTAATGCCCTCCAAGAATACTAGACCAAGCCTTTTGATAGTCACTATCCGTTCCTCCGATAGCAAACTTGTAAGTGGTGTCGCCAGGCCCATTTTTGGCCCAGTAACTATCAACCATTTCACCACTTACGGAAACATTACGGCCATTGACCGACACTGTTGCCGGCTTAAGACCTGTTGATTTGAGCACACTGGCTTTTATGGCACTTGAATCCATGTTAAACTTATCACCTGTCTTAAAAATACCTGGATTAGCATTGTAGATAGCTGACGTTAAACGAGCCATATATTGGGCATTGTAGGTGTAACCTGTTTTAGAATCGGTCGGCGTATTATTGTCATAACCAGCCCAACCACCAAGGGTAATCCCAGGAGTTGACACAATCAGCCAAGCATCCGAAAAGTTATCTGTCGTTCCTGTTTTACCCATCCAATCGGCTGAAGCTGCTGAACCATTGACATTTTTCAATTCAGAATGGAACTGGGTCGTTGCCCCCTTAACGACAACTTCTTTGAGGAGATTATCCATGATACTTGCCGTAGCCCTCGAGAAGACTTGAACCCCTTCGGATTTATGCTGATAAATAACTTCTCCTGTACGATCAGTAATACTATCAACCATATAACCTTTTTCGTAGACACCACCATTTGAAAGCATCTGATAAGCATTGACCTGTTGGGCGACTGTCGTTTCAATCCCACCACCAAGAGGTAGACTTTCAATATTATAGTTAGCAATATTGTAACCCATCTTGGTCATATATCCCTCAACATCAACATCATTACGCTGAAGCATTTGGTAGGTCCAAAAAGCAGGAATATTCCATGAGGTATTAAGAGCCTCCTGCAGATTCATCATAGCCGTACCCTTATTACCATCGTGAAGAATCGGTGTCCCACCTGTAAAATTGGCTGGATAATTGGAAAGAATACTGGAGCTTCCCATCAAACCTTGATCAATAGCAATACCATAAGCGATAATGGGCTTAATAGAAGAACCAGGAGAACGTGCCGTATCAAAGGCATGGTTATTTTGGTTATTTTCATAACTACGCCCCCCAACAAAACCTAAGATAGCTCCAGTCGCATTGTCCATCAGTACATTTCCGACTTCAACGCCACTATTGCCACCTTGATCGAGTAAGCCACCATATTGACTAGCAGCATTTTGCATCGCATTATAAACGGCATTGTCAATTGTTGTCTTGACATGATAACCACCTGTTTGTAGCTCTCGAAGAGCCATCTCACGGTAGGTTTCCTTCGTCTTGTCATTTTTTAATTCTTGACTTGATACCTTGTCACGCTTCACCAAATAATCATACATGACATCCTGAGCTTCAGACATGACTGAATAGTACAAATAGTCATGACTCACAGCATCTGGATTCTCACCAGCCTTGAAATCTTTAGTAATATCATAATTCTTGTAACTATCGTATTGTGACTTATCTAGGTAGCCGCCTCGATAGAGATTGTAAAGGACATCTTTTTGACGCGCTAAGCCATAAGACAGATCATTTGCGTTCTTGAGTTGACCATTCGCAGTATAGGGTGAATAGACAATGGGACTCTGTGGTAAACCTGCAAGATAAGCCGCTTGAGGAACAGTTAAATCCGCAGCAGAAACCCCGAAAATCCCTTGGGCAGCTTCCTCAATACCAGCAATATTTTTTCCCCTATAGTTACGTCCAAAAGGAGAAACATTCAGGTAGTCGGTTAAAATTTCATTTTTTGAAGCACGACGCTCCAGTTGTAAGGCATAGATAATCTCTGCTGCCTTACGCTTAAAGGTCGGGGCATCTCCCGTGACCTGTTGCTTGATTAACTGCTGAGTCAGCGTTGAACCGCCACTTGAGGAACCTACACCTAACACTGATGACACCAAGGCCCTAAAAACCGCCTTTGGTACAACACCCTTATGCTTCTTGAAATTTTCATCCTCAGTTGCGATGATGGCGTTTTTGACGTTATTAGAAATCGCATCACTTTCAATGGGAGTTCTCAATAAGTCCGTGTCAATATCCGCAATCTTCTTAGAGTCAGAATAACTCATCGAAGATACCAGACTAACCTCACTAATCTGATTCAACAAGGTTTTATCCTTAACCGACGGAACAGACTCAATTTGACTCCCCAAATAGCCCAAACCAATACCGGCACCAAACAAGGTAAGGACGATAATAACCACATAAAAGAAATCAGACAAGAGTTTTAATGTTTTTAAGAAAACATCGCCCATATCTAGGAAAGTCATCCGGTCCTCAGAGGACTTCTTTGCTTGCTTGTGATTTTTCTTAGACTCAGTCACAAGCTTCCCCTCTCCTAAAGATTTCTCTCCTTTTTTAGACCTGAAACCGGCAAACTTTTTACGAATGGCTTGACCTAGCCGTCTAAAAAAATTTATTATTTTTTCAAAATTCATAGAAATACCTCAAAGCCTATTATAACAAACTTTGACAAAGCTTGCATAGGGTTGCTTTCTTTTGGTATAATGGTGCAGAATATACTTTACTGGAGAATATCATGACAATTTTTGAAGAACTAAAAGCACGTGGCTTGATTTTTCAAACCACAGACGAAGAAGCCCTTGTAAAAGCCTTTGAAGAGGGACCTGTGTCATACTACACTGGTTATGACCCAACAGCAGACAGTCTCCATCTTGGGCATCTTGTAGCCATCCTTACAAGCCGTCGCCTGCAATTGGCTGGACACAAACCTTACGCCCTCGTTGGTGGCGCAACAGGTTTGATTGGTGACCCATCATTTAAAGATGCTGAACGTAGCCTCCAAACCAAAGAAACGGTTGAAGGTTGGGTAGAAAAAATTCAAGGCCAACTTTCTCGCTTCCTTGACTTTGAAAATGGTGACAACAAAGCCGTTATGGTCAACAACTATGACTGGTTTGGTTCAGTCAGCTTCATCGATTTCTTGCGTGATGTGGGTAAATACTTCACGGTTAACTACATGATGAGTAAGGAATCTGTTAAGAAGCGTATCGAAACAGGTATCTCTTACACTGAGTTTGCCTACCAAATTATGCAGGGTTACGATTTCTATGAACTCAACGATAAATACGGTGTAACTCTTCAAATCGGGGGATCTGACCAATGGGGTAACATGACAGCAGGTACTGAGCTCTTGCGTCGTAAAGCAGACAAATCTGGACATGTTATCACTGTGCCACTTATCACAGATTCAACGGGTAAAAAATTCGGTAAATCTGAAGGTAACGCTGTCTGGCTTGATGCGACTAAGACTACACCTTACGAAATGTACCAATTCTGGCTCAACGTTATGGATGATGATGCTGTTCGCTTCTTGAAGATTTTCACTTTCTTATCACTTGAAGAAATCGAAGAAATCGGTAAAGAATTTGATCAAGCTCGTCACCAACGCTTGGCACAAAAGATTTTGGCTCGTGAAGTTGTGACCTTGGTACACGGTAAAGAAGCCTACGAACAAGCTGTTCACATCACTGAACAACTCTTTTCTGGTAATCTTAAAGCCCTCTCAGCACGTGACCTCAAAGTTGCTCTCCACGGTGTGCCAACCTATGAAATTTCAGCAGACGAAAATCTTAACATCGTTGAACTTCTCGTCAATGCCAAGATTTCTCCATCTAAACGCCAAGCACGTGAAGATGTACAAAACGGTGCTATTTATATCAACGGCGAACGTATCCAAGACCTTGATTACACGCTTTCAGATAGCGATAAAATTGACAACGAAATCACCGTTATCCGTCGTGGTAAGAAGAAAAACTTTGTCTTGACTTACTAATAAATACCAATTCTCACTCCTTAATGGAGTGATTTTTTTACCTTGGACATACAACTACAGGTGCACAATAAAAATAGTGGCTGCCTGCTCATCAACTCTCAATAGTTACTACTTTCTTCAAGACACAAAAAAACCGGCACTAGGCTGGTTTTTTTGAGACTATCACATTAGTTATAAATCTTGAAAGCATCGTCGTCGTTTTGACCAACGAATGGCATTGCTTTACGCAATTCAACACCAATCTTTTCAATTTCAAGTTCTTCAGCTTCTTTACGGTAAGCTTTCAAACGTGGGAAGCCAGCATCGTGGTCTTCAACGAATTCACGAGCAAATTTACCTGATTGGATATCAGCAAGTGCAGCTTTCATGTTTTCTTTGACTTCTGGACCGATGACACGTGGACCAGTTACAAAGTCACCAAATTCTGCAGTATTTGAACATGATTGACGCATTTTCTTGAATCCACCTTCATAAATAAGGTCAACGATAAGTTTCATTTCATGAAGAACTTCAAAGTAAGCCAATTGTGGAGCATAACCAGCTTCAGTCAACACTTCGAAACCTGCTTCAATAAGGTGTGTCAAACCACCCATAAGAACTGCTTGTTCACCAAACAAATCTTCTTCAGTTTCTTCTTTAAATGTTGTTACAAGCAAGCCAACACGTGCAGCACCGATACCTTTAGCCCAGTCCATTGCAATGTTTTGAGCATTTCCTGTTGGATTTTGGTAAACAGCGTAAAGAGCTGGTACACCAAAACCTTCTGTATATGTACGACGTACCAAGTGACCTGGTCCTTTAGGAGCAACCATGAAGACATCAACATCTTCTGGAGCTTTAATGTAGCCAAAATGAATATTAAATCCATGGGCAAAACCAAGAGCTTTACCTGCACTCAAGTTTGGCGCAATTTCATCTTTATAGATGTCTTTTTGAATTTCATCTGGTGCCAAAACCATAATGATATCAGCCAATTTAGTTGCTTCTGCTACTGTGTAAGTATCAAAACCATCTTCTTTAGCTTTATCAAATGATTTACCAGGACGTACACCGATGATGACATCATGTCCTGAATCACGCAAGTTTTGTGCATGCGCATGACCTTGTGAACCGTAACCAATAACAGCAATTTTTTTGCCGTCAAGTGCTGGTACTTTTACGTCTTTTTCATATTCCATTTGAACTGCCATAGTAATATGTCTCTTTTCTAAAAAAATATTTTATTGCCTTTTTAAGGCTGGGTTAACAAATTTAAATTGGATTTTTAATCACGGGTAAATCCAGTTGCACCCGTACGAGCGATATTCTTAATACCATAAGGTCGAATAACTCGTAGAAGCGCCTCGCTCTTTTCAGCATTCCCAGTCATCTGGATAGTGATAGAGCTAGGTGCCACATCAACCACCGAAGCACGGAAAGGTTGAATAATTGCCAAGATTTCAGCACGTTTAGAGGTTGGTGCTGATACCTTAACTAAGATAACTTCACGTTCCAAATGTGGCTGATCTGTAATATCGCGAATGCGAATCACATCAATCTGACGATTGAGTTGTTTGATGATTTGTTCCACCTCATTATGAGAATTTACATCAATAATAATCGTAATACGTGAAACATTAGGATCCTCTGAAGCACCAACCGAAATACTTTCAATGTTGACTTGACGTCTTGAAAGGACACCTGTGAAGCGGTTAAGGACACCGGAACGGTTTTGAAGTTTAGCAGTTAACATTCTACGCATTGAACTTCACCCCCAACATTTCGTTATTACTCTTACCAGCCGGAACGATTGGCAAAACATGCTCCTTACGAGAGATGTCTACCTCTATGAACATTGGCACATCTTCCTTGATAACTTCCAAATCCTGATCAATTGTTTCTGGATTATCAAACTTATAAGACTTAATCCCATAAGCTTGAGCCATCAATTGGAAATCTGGAAGAGTTTCAAAGACAGATTCTGATGTACGTCCTTCATAGAAGGACTCTTGCCATTGGCGAACCATACCAAGTGAATGGTTGTTGAGCATGACAACCTTGATTGGTACCTTATAAATGTTCAAGATAGCCAACTCTTGATTAGTCATTTGGAAACCACCATCACCAACAAAGAGAACAACTTCTTTATCAGGATTGGCAATCTTAGCACCAATGGCTGCTGGAACACCAAATCCCATGGTTCCTAGACCACCTGAAGTAACCAGTTGGCGTTCATTTTGGTATGGATAGTACTGAGCAGTCCACATTTGATGTTGACCAACGTCAGTAACCACAACAGCATCACCCTTAGTCAATTCACCGATACGCTCGATAACTGCCTGAGGTTGTACCATACGTTCTTTCTTGTCGTAAGAACGCACACGCTCTTTATCTTTCGTGACTTTTTCAATCCATTTTTCAGTGTTGTTTTTAACAACAGGTTCTGCTAAAAGCATCTCAAGAGCTTGCTTAGCATCCCCAACAACAGGAATATCTACAGCAATAATTTTACCAATTTCAGCCGGATCCACATCAATGTGAACGACCTTAGCATTCTTAGCAAATGTTTTAGGATTACCTGTTAAACGGTCATCAAAACGACAACCAATAGAAATCATAAAGTCAGCGTCAGTCATAGCAATATTAGCTGCATATGAACCATGCATACCTCCCATGCCCAAGAAAAGGGGATGGCTAGTAGCAATTGTTCCTTGACCTAATAGACTTGTAACAACCGGAATTTGGTAGCGTTCTGCAAAAGCGACTAACTCCTTAGCAGACTCAGAATAAGATACCCCACCTCCAGCTACGATAACTGGTTTTTTAGCCTTGCCCAACTGTTTCAAGATTTTCTTAATCTGCATTTCGTTTGGTCTTAGCGTTGGTTGGTAACTTGGAAGATAAATTTCAGGATCGTTAATATAATCCGTTTCCTTAGCTACAACATCTTTCGGAAGGTCAATAACAACTGGACCAGGACGCCCAGTCGTTGCGATATGGACCGCTTCCTTAATAATACGAGGAATATCAGCTGTATCACGAACTTGATAGTTGTATTTGGTAATCGGCATGGTGATTCCGACAATATCAGCCTCTTGGAAGGCATCCTTACCAATACCTGCTGTTCCTACCTGACCTGTAAATACAAGGAGAGGTACACTATCACTCATAGCATCTGCAATCCCTGTGATAGCATTAGTCGCACCAGGACCACTCGTTACCAGAGCAACACCAAGTTTACCAGTTGATTTTGCATAACCCTCAGCTTCATGCAAACTTCCTTGCTCATGACGAGATAAGATATGATTAATCTCGTCATTTTTATAAATAGCATCATACAAAGGAAGAACCGCTCCGCCAGGATATCCAAAGATGGTTGAAATCCCAAGTTCAAGAAGTGTATCAAGAATCAAATCAGCACCAGAGCGTGCTTCTTCAAGTTCAATTTTCTTCACATGGACCTCCTTTAGTAGTTGTTTTTTTTCGAATTGTCTAAAAATTCAAAACCTTGTATACTATGATAACATTTTTAACCAAATTTGCAAGGGGTTAGGAGAAAAATATCACAACCTCTTTGGAAAGAATGGTTTTAGTCCTTCTCCTGTGCTTGACGTTCTGCCTTACGCTCTTCAAACTCTTCATCACTCATCAATGTTCCACCGACATTAGCAGATTTGGCAAAAGCTGTGTAACGACGCAACCAACCACTTGAAATTTTTGATTTGAACGGTTTTAAGTGTTTACGACGTTCTTCAAGTGTTGCATCATCGACAAGCAAATCGATGGTACGATTTGGAAGATCAATCACGATTTCGTCACCATCTTCAATCAAGGCGATATTTCCACCTTCAGCGGCTTCTGGAGATACGTGACCAATAGCAATACCACGAGTCGCTCCTGAGAAGCGGCCATCTGTAATAAGAGCTACATCTTTACCAAGCCCACGTCCGACAATCTTAGATGTTGGCGCCAGCATTTCTGGCATACCAGGACCACCTTGAGGACCTTCGTAACGAATGACGACGACATGTCCCTTCTTGACAGTTCCATTGTCAATCAACTCAAGGGCTTGATCTTGTGAATCACAACAAATGGCTTTACCACGGAAAGTTTTAACAGATGGGTCTACACCACCAACCTTGATAACAGCGCCATCCTGAGCAATATTTCCGTAAAGGATAGACAAACCACCAACTGGTGAAATTGGATGTTCGATTGGATGAATGATTTCTTCATTTTTAATTTCAGCACCAGCCACATTTTCTTTCAAAGTCTTACCAGTGACTGTGATGCGGTCACCCTTAATGGCACCTTTCTTAATCAACTGATTAATAATGGCTGGAACACCACCAGCTTCGTGCACATCATGCATGGTGTAAACACTTGAAGGGGCGATTTTAGAAAGATAAGGTGTTTTCTTAGCAATCTCGTTAATGTCCTTGAGGTTATAATCGATTCCAGCTTCACGCGCAATAGCAAGCGTATGAAGAACGGTATTGGTTGAACCACCCATGGCCATATCAAGCGCAAAGGCATCATCAATTGCTTCTTTAGTCACAATATCACGTGGGCGAACATTATTTTTGATGTTATCCATCAATTTTGTAGCTGCTTGACGAACCAATTCACGACGTTCATCTGAAACAGCTAGGATAGTACCATTACCTGGAAGTGCAAGACCCAAAACTTCCATCAAACAGTTCATTGAGTTGGCAGTAAACATTCCTGAACATGAACCACAAGTTGGACAGGCATTTTTTTCCAAATAATCGAGCTCTTTCTTGCTCATATCTCCAGCCTGATAAGTACCTACAGCTTCAAACAAACTTGATAGCGTAGCCTGATGACCAGTCATGTCAACGCCACCCTTCATAGGGCCACCTGAGCAAAATACCGCTGGCACATTCGTACGCATAGCCGCCAAAATCATCCCTGGTGTAATCTTATCACAGTTAGGAATATAGAAAACCCCATCAAACCAGTGGGCGTTAATAACAGTTTCTGCAGAGTCAGCAATTAATTCACGAGAAGGAAGGCTGTAACGCATCCCAATATGCCCCATGGCAATCCCATCATCTACACCAATTGTATTAAACTCAAAGGGAACACCACCAGCTTCACGGATAGCTTCTTTAGCAATATCTGCCAATTCACGTAAGTGAACATGCCCTGGAACAATATCAATATAGGAGTTACAAATAGCAATAAAAGGCTTTTTCATATCCTTGGAAGATTTAACCTGTCCAGTCGCATACAAAAGTCCACGTGCTGGCGCCTTATCAACACCAACTTTAATCATATCACTTCTCATGATGTTACCTTCAATCTATAAAATTTCTCACATCATATGTTACCACTTTGCAAAGTAATGTCAAGGAATTTTCAGAATATTTCCGTAATTCCGAAAAAGCGTTCCTGATGTATCGAAACCGACAAAACAAAAAGGAAGCCCTAAGACTTCCTAAATGATTATTTCAAAATTACTCAACGCTAAAGATATATGGATATACTGGCTGATCACCTTGGAAGATTTCAACTTCAATATCTTCGTGTGCTGCTTCCAATTTATCAGCGATTGTTTGAGCTTGTTCTTTATTTCCTTCTTCGCCGACGTAAATCATAACAATTTCGCTATCTTCGTCAATCATCTTGTCAAAGGTGTCAAGAAGGGCTTGGTCCATATCTGGTGTAGACACAAGGATCTTACCATCCACCATACCAAGGATATCATTTTCATGAATCTCAAGACCATCAATAGTTGTATCACGTACCGCCAATGTCACGCTACCACTTGTGACGTCTGAAAGACTAGCTGTCATCGCTTCAACGTTAGCTTCGATACTTTGGCTAGGGTCGAAAGCAAGCAAGCTTGTAAAGCCTTGTGGAACTGTACGTGTTTCAACAACTGCCGCATTGACATCTACTACTTCAGCAGCTGATTGTGCCGCCATAAAGATGTTTTTATTATTTGGCAAGATGATAACATTCTTAGCATTAACCTGCTCAATAGCCTTAACGATATCCTCTGTTGATGGATTCATTGTTTGACCACCTGAAATCACATAGTCAACACCTTGAGATTTGAAAATATCTGCAAGTCCATCACCAGCAACAACCGTAATAAGGGCAAAATCTTTAGGAGCTGACTGCTCTGTTTGCACAGCTTCTTCTTTTTGCACTTGTGCATCGTGTTGGTTACGCATGTTGTCAACCTTAACTTTGACAAGGGCACCATACTTAAGACCTTCTTGCATGACAAGACCCGGATCTTCCGTATGAACATGGACCTTAACAATCTCATCATCGTTAACGACAAGGAGAGAGTCGCCAAGATTACTCAAGTAATTACGGAATTCTTCATAATCAAAATCTTTGACATATGTAGGTCCTTGTTTAAGAGCAACCATAATTTCAGTACAGTAACCAAATTTGATATCTTCGGTCGCTACATGACCTGCAACAGATTTATGGTGCTCAGCATTAATCATTTCAGTCATGGTAGCAGGCGTTGCTTGGAAATCCTCTGAAGCAATATACTCACCAGTAAGTGCTGACAAGAACCCTTCATAGATAAAGACCAATCCTTGACCACCTGAATCGACAACACCGACCTCTTTTAAAACTGGTAGCATTTCTGGAGTCTTAGCCAAGGCTGCCTTAGCTCCTTCAAGAGCTGCACGCATAACCTCAACAGCATCATCCGTAGATTCTGCTTTTTTAATAGCTGCTGTGGCTGCACCACGAGAAACAGTCAAGATTGTACCTTCAACAGGCTTCATAACAGCTTTATAAGCAACTTCAACACCTGATTGGAAAGCGCTGGCTAAATCCTTACCATCAAGTTCGATTTTGCCTTTGATACTTTGTCCAAAGCCACGGAACAATTGAGAAGTGATGACCCCTGAATTCCCACGAGCACCCATCAAAAGTCCCTTAGACAAGATTTGTCCAACTTCACCAACTGTTGATGCCGTCTGATCAGAAACAGCCTTAGCTCCGTTATCCATGGTCATACCCATATTAGTTCCTGTATCTCCATCAGGAACTGGGAAGACATTAAGCGAGTTCACATATTCTGCCTGCTTACCAAGACGAGTCGCCGCAGCCTCTACCATTTCTTGAAGCAAGCTTGTTGTAATTTTAGACACTAGTTTTCTCCTACGACTTTGATGCTTTGAACGTAAACATTAACAGTTTCAGCCTTGATACCCAATTGATTCTCAAGATTGAATTTTACACGTTCTTGAATATTTTTAGAAACCTCACTGATCTTGACACCGTAACTCATGACAGTGTATACATCCACAGTGATACCTGCATCAGTAGATTTCACGACAACTCCTTTTGCGTAGTTTTCCTTTCCAAGAAGTGCTTGAAAATTATCTCGGATAGCACTCTTACTTGCCATACCGACAACGCCAAAAATTTCTGTTGCTGAACCGCCAACTACTGTTGCGATGACATCATCTGACAATTCGATTTGACCATCTTTTGTATTGATTTTTACAGTCATAATTACTACCTCAAAAAGTTTTTATCAGCTTATTTTACCATATTCAAGCCCACTTGTAAAAAATAAGAAGGAGATACCCCTGTAGAGAGCATCTCCTCATCAATTTATCATTAAAACTGTCTCTTTATGAGATAACGACGGTACATCACGTAGAGGAATATCGCACGCCATACATTATCAACAACTGTTGCAATCCAGACACCTGCAAGACCCATTCCCAGACTCACTCCAAGGAAGTATCCTGAGAAAATTCGGATGACCCACATCCCAATAGTCGTTGCATAAAAAGGCATCTTAGCCTTACCCAGACCTTGCCAAACTGCTGTGTAGACTAAAGTTCCCGAAGTCACAGGATTCCCCAGGAAAGAATAAAGAATAACTACCTGACTAGCCGCAATAGCTGCTTTATTATCTGTGAAAAGGCCTGACAAACCATGACCAAAACCTAAAATAATTCCCGATACCAGAACCATGAGGACAGTCGAAATCCAGTAAGATTCTCGAATAATACGCTTCATCTGCGCCTTATCCCCTCGACCCAAACTATTGGCAACTAGAATTACCGTCGCTGTCGCTACTCCCATACCAGGCATGTAGTTAAACTGGGTAAGATTTTCACCAATGGCATTACCACCGACAACAGCTGTACCAAAGGTCACAATAATAGCCACGATTACCACATCACCAGCACGCATCATCAGTCGTTCACCTGCAGCTGGTAGGGCAATCCCCAACAACTCCTTGTTAAAAGGTTTGGTAATTTCAAACTGCTTCACATCCAATTTCATGGCTGTCCATAGAATCACTGTCCCAACCAGACGAGAAAAAACCGTTGCTGTCGCAACCCCAATAATCCCCCAATGGCCAACAAATATGGCTAAAGAGGATAAAATAGCATTAAGCACATTGGTCAAAAGACTGACAACCATGGAAATACGAGGACGTCCCTTGGCTCGTAGAATATTACCAAAAGTGGTCATCAATCCTAGAAAGACGACTCCCCCACCGACAAGTGCAAGGTAGAGACTACCAGCCTGAGTCACCGATTGCTCAGTACCTAAAAGATTTAGAATGGTTCCTCCACCCAAAATCGAAAGTAGACCAAGAACCAAACTAAGGGCAAGAGTAATAATGATAGCATCCCAGGTATCTCGGTTGGTCGCTTTGACATCACCTTTTCCTAGACTTCTAGCAATGACACTAGCACTTGAGGCCCCCAAGGCAATAAAGATAGCCTGATAAATGGTAATGATATTATTAGCCACGGAAACCCCTGATATGGCGACAATTCCAACCTGAGCTACCAAGTAAGAATCGACAACCCCCATCAACATTTGTAAGAGGTTCTCAGCCATAGCCGGCAAGGCTATATTTAGAATTTTCTTTGTTTCTGTCATAATATTCTCTTTTACATTGATAAAAATAGGGCTGATTTCTCAGCTCCTATTTTTTTATTCTTATAAGCCAAGATAGCTTTCAACTGCTTTTTGCATATCAGCTGCCGCAACAACTGTTTTATGGCGAACTTCTGCACGTTCAAGTCCATCTACAGCAGCTGGGATAGCTACACCTGAAAGTTGGTGCAAATCTGCTACCGCTTTGAAGTCATCTCCACTGTCTTTACCAGTGACAGCTGAGACAGCTACACGTGGGAACTTGTAAGGGCTAGCTGTTGAGGCGATGACTGTTGGTGTGTGATCATCTGTCTTTTGAACATAGGCTTCGTAAACCGCTGAGGCAACTGCTGTATGAGGATCTTCAATATATTTGTCTTCCTCGTAAACACGTTTGATTTCAGCAGCTGTTTCATCCTCGGTCGCAAAACCAGCTGCAAACAAGTCTAAAATATCTTGATTTGCATCAGCCAAAGTATACTCACCCTTAGTCACAAGCGCATCCATAAGTTCTTTAGTCTTAGTTGCATCATTGCCAAGAAGGTGGAAAATCAAGCGTTCCAAGTTAGAAGATACCAAGATATCCATTGAAGGACTTGTTGTCACCTTGAAGTCACGTTTCTTGTCGTAAGTACCTGTTGCAAAGAAGTCTGTAAGAACATTATTTTCGTTAGAGGCGCAGATTAACTTGCCAACTGGAACACCAATTTGACGTGCATAATAGGCTGCCAAGATGTTACCAAAGTTACCTGTTGGTACTGTAACGTTAATCTTATCACCGTTTTGAATATGACCCGCCTTAATCAATTGTGCATAGGCATAAACATAGTAAACCACTTGTGGTACCAAACGGCCAACATTCATTGAGTTAGCTGATGAAAATTGCGTTTGATGAGCCAACAATTTCTCACGTAAATCAACATCGTTAAACATGCGTTTGACATCTGTTTGGGCATCATCAAAGTTACCATCAATAGCAATAACATGAGTGTTCGCACCTGTTTGAGTGGTCATTTGCAGTTCTTGGATTTTTGAAACACCATCTTTTGGATAGAAAACAATGATTTCAGTTCCAGGAACATCCGCAAAACCAGCCATGGCTGCCTTACCAGTGTCCCCTGATGTCGCTGTCAAGATAACAATCTTATTATCAACACCTTGTTTTTTAGCTGATGTTGTTAGTAAGTATGGCAAAATTGACAGTGCCATATCTTTGAAGGCGATAGTAGAACCATGGAAAAGTTCAAGATTATAATGATCCTTAAGTTTCACAACAGGAGCAATAGTAGCCGCGTCAAACTTGTCATCATAAGCATTTGTGATACAGTAATCCAATTCTTCTTCAGTGAAATCATCCAAGAAAGCTGACAAAACCAATTTAGCAACTTCTTGATAAGAAGCGTCTTTCAATTGGTCAAAGTCCAAAGCAACCTCAGGGATTGACAATGGTGTAAACAAACCACCATCTGTTGCCAAACCTTGAAGAATAGCCTGGCTAGCTGTCACTTTATTATTTTCATCACGTGTTGATTGGTATACAAGTGTCATGGTAAATCCTCTTTTTTAGATAGTCTTTGGCTCCATTGTAGCATAATTGTCAGAATATTTCTACACATATTGTGACTTGTGCAAAAAACATTCGGCTTTCACTTGATGTACAGGATTCAAAGACAAGAAAAAATCCGGAATTTTTCTATTCCGGATTTTGGTTTAAAATTTATCTTTAGTGTCATTCTCAGTTGAGAAGGTCATATCTTTTGCCTTACCATCACCACTAAGGATAACTTTTTTATCCTTCTTGGTAACTTTTAGCTCTTGTCCTTTTTTCACATTAAGACCATCAATATCAACATCTTTGTTGACAGAAGTAATAGTCATCTTATGCCCTAAACGACTAACCTTCCCTTTAAAGAGGGTCGTTGTAGTTTCACCTGTCTTGGAATCATACTTTTGACCACTATCTTTAGCAGCCTTTTCAAGAGCTTCATCAAGTTCTTTCTCTATGGTTTCCTCACTGTAATAATTTTCGAAGGATTCTCCATAAAGGTCTTTAAATAAATCGCCAAAGGTTGAAAAGGTCTTTTGAACTCTCTCACGGTAGTCTTTGATATAGGTTTCCTTGTCAAACGTAAAGCTTGCAGTCACCTTCGCATTGCTACCCTTTGCCTTCATGGTTACAGCAGTTTTTGTAATATATTTTTCAAGTTCTTTACTATCCACATCGGTCAAACCTTCGGTCATACTTGAACTATATTCTCTACCTAGAGAACTGCTGTACCACTTACCGTCAATATTGCCTGTCACATAACGGTAGCCCGTAAAGCCACCAACACTTAATAGGATAAGAGCTACGGCTGAAAGAACAGAAATTATGATAAATTTTTTCTTTTTAGCATCTAAGCCTTTTTTAGGAGCCATATTGGTCACAGCTGCTTGCCCTTCTGGAAAAGCAACTGTCGCTGGTGTAGCTGTTATTGGTGTTCCTTCAATTGATTCAGGATTAGCATTTGTCTCAACGATTTCTGCCTCAACCTTAATGGGTTCAGCCGTAGCTGTTTCTTCTGCTTTAACTGGCTCCTCGTTAACAAACTCTCCAGCCTTCAAAGCATCCGCCATCTCCTGCACACTCGGCTTACGTCCATTCACCGTTTCAAAATAGTCCAACCATTCCGCTCTTGTCATCTATATTCCCCTTTAATTACATTTTTAATTTATTTTCTGGTAAAGTTAATGTCACCAAATTCACTGTGTGCTTTGATGACAAAGCCACCATTGTTAGGTGTATAGTCTAATACGTCACCTTTTTTAAAGACATCTGAATCTCCAGCACTAGCTATTGTGATTGTTTGATCCCAACGGTTTATGTCACCCATGAAAGCAGTTGTTGTTACTTGACCTGTTTTAGAATCGTAAGTATAACTCTTGGGAAGTTCTTTTTTTATCGTCGAATCAAACTGTTTGTAGTAATCTTTTTCTGACAATGAATAACTATCAAACACCTCTGAGAATTCCTCCCCGTACTGACCTTTCAGTTCATTGACCCTACTCTTGTAAGCCTCATAAAGACCTTTTCGATTATAGATAAAACTCACCTCTAATCGGGCTTTATTATCAGTAATGCTCATCGCTGTATTGATATCAGTGATAAGGTTTTGCCCCTGTGGTAAGGCATTACTGATCTTTTGCTTAGCATTGGCAGTATCTTTTAGAGTAGCCAACATTTTCTCGCTAAAAGTCGGGCTTATCCAATCACCCTCAATACTAGCTGCTTGATATCGGTAGCCCATTACCGCAAAAACAATCAAAAGTATGGTGAGTATTGCTGCAATTACACCTGATACCATTCCCAAAATATTCTTTGAAGTTACTGGCGCTTTTGATTCGTTCATCTTTTGACTGGGATTGAATTGAACACTCACTACCCTATCAGCATCAAACTCTCTAAACTTATTAGTCGCTCTATTCCCTTCTATGGAGGCCCTTGGAGGCCTCGTTTCACGAGGCTTGAGAGAATGTGCTGTATCACCCAAACTAAGCCCTTCTTCTTTTGTCATAGGAATCTCCTTATTTTGCTGTAAGGCTATTATAACAATTCTTAAAGCGATTTGCTATCTTATTCAGGGAAGTTCTTAATTTTTAATTTAGGTAAACACTCTAATCTAATAACTTTTTAGCCAAAAAACATACTAAGATTAGTAGTGAAGAAATCTCCGACGGGAGAGAGTACTCACTACTTTTTCTTTGTGTTAAAG